>DASVFM010000199.1:0-25879 GCA_036380055.1 Casimicrobiaceae bacterium | reverse complement strand
GCGGGTGGCACGATCGTGCCGGTGGCGGTGGCTTCGGGTCCGGCGCAGACGCTGGGGCTCGAGACCTATGACTTGAGCGTTGCACCAGTCCTCACGCCGCAGGCGAAGAACCTCACCAACGTGGCGGGCGGAGCCAACGTCACCGCCAGATGGCTGAGCGGACCCGACGGCGTGGTGAGCAATCCGGGTGAACCGGTTCTGCCGCTCGCTGCGCTCAACGTCACGCCCAACGATCCCAGCCTCGTCCTGCGCGGGATCGGGTTCCGCAGCGGGACGTACGTCGATTCGGCGCCGCTGCTTCCTTTCTCGGGCGCGCCGACCACCGAGCTGCGCGGCGTGCACGTTCCCTTCATATCTCCGGTTTTCTACCCAGCCCTCGCGCGGATGTCGACGCCAAACTATTTCGGTGCTCTGGCCGGGAGTGGCGGCACTGAGCTGCTGGTTACGCCGGCGCAGCATGTCGTTGCGGACTTGGTCGCCGGGACCAGCACGCAACGCAAGTACACAGGCGTCGACGTGCGCCTCTTCTATAGCGCCAACCTGAGCCAGGCGGCCCTCTCCGACGCGCCATCGATCGTGAGCAGGGATGCGGAGCCCAATGCCGGCGGCGTGCTCTTTACCGCGCAAGTTACCGGCGATCCGGCGGCGGCCATCTATCAGGTGTGGGTCACGTACACCAGCGATGGGGCGAATGCGTGGACATCGCTCGATCTGAGCCAGTGTGTCGCGCCGCTGCCGGCCGCGTGCGGCGGCACGGCAGATTCGCGGCAGTGGGCCGGCCAGCTTGCGGTCGCGCCGACCAATCTCCGATACGTCGTGCAGGCCGTAAGTGGCGTCGGCCTCGTCGCGCTCGACGACAATCGTGGCGGGTATTACCAGCTTGGCGGCGCGACGCCGGCGGCGACGACGGACGCGCTCGTCTCGCCGCCAACCAGCGCGACGGTCGGCGACACCGTCAGCATTACCACGAAGCTGACCTTCGCTGGCGTGCCGGTCGCAGGGAAGACGGTTCTCGTCACGATCGGCGGCATCACTCAGGTTGGAACAACGGCCGCTGACGGAGGCGTCACGGTCAATGTACCGGTGGGAATGCCTCCAGGCACCTACCAGATGACCGTATCGTTCGCCGGCGACGCCACCTTCGAGGCCTCATCGACGACGACGACATTTACGGTCGCCAAGGCGCCGTCGAATCTCACGGCGCTCGCTCCGGCCGGGGTCACGCTGACCGGGACGCTCGGGGGCAAGAATGAAGTTCTGCAGCAGGAAGCGGTCAGCTTCTCGGTCACGGGGCCCGGCGGGTCGACGACGATCTGGGTGACCACCGACGATCTCGGGCGCGCGATGCTCCCGCCGCCTGGCCTTCCTGCGGGGAACTACACGGCGACGCAGGCGAACTACGCCGGCAGCGCGATCTATGCAGGAACGAGCGTCGCGTTGTCGCAGGCCTTCGTCGTTCCCAAGCTGAACCAGAGCATCACGTTCGATCCGCTCGTCGACAAGATCTTCGGCGACCCGGACTTCGCCGTGTTTGCGACGGCCAGTTCGGGCCTCGGCGTGTCATTCGGCGCGAGCGGTGCCTGCACGGTGGTCGGCAGCACGGTCCACCTGACCGGCTCCGGAAGCTGCACGATCACCGCCGATCAGTTTGGCGACGCGAACACCAACGCCGCCCCGCAAGTCGCCCGCACGTTCTCGATCATCGCAGCACCGACGGTAGTCTCGCTCGTGCGCGCGGTGCCTTCGCCCACGATGGCCGATTCGGTCACCTATACGGCGACGTTCAGCGAGGCGGTGACGGGTGTCGCAACGGGCAATTTCGCCGTGGCGACCAGCGATGTCACCTCGGCGTCGGTGACCTCGGTCAGCGGAGCCGGCACGACCTGGACCGTGACGGTGAGCACCGGCCGCGGGACGGGAACGTTGCGCCTCGATGTCGCCAATGGCACGGGCATCGTGGACGCCGGCAACGTCGCGCTCGCGGGGACCCCATTCACCGGCGAGACGTATGACGTCGACAAAGGCGGCACCGTCGTGTACGGCGGCAGCGGGTCCGACGGTCTGCCCGTGGCGAGCTTCGGCAGCGGCGGCTATGCACTCTTCGGCGACGTGCCAATCGCGGCGGCGTGGGGTTTGATCGCGGTGCTGCCCGACGGCCGGATTCTCGGCGCGAGCGCGATCGCATGCGATGCGCAGACGAACCTTTGCACGTTGCAACTCGGACAATACCTCCCGACCGGTGCGCTCGACGCATCGTTCGGGACCAACGGCCGCATCGTGACCTCTGTCACAAACGTCTACCCCGAGCTGAGCGGCATCTCGGTCAACGCTGACGGAACGTTCCTGGTCGGCGGCATGCTCAACAACGGCACCAACGACGTGCCGTTCGTTGCCAAGTTCACCGCCGCAGGCACGCCGGACGCCTCGTTCGGAACGAACGGCGTCACGGTGCTGAATTCCTTGCCGCTCTTCGCGGCGATCAGCGGGTTCGCGGTCGACGCCTCCGGGCGCGGCGTGATCGCGGGCAACACGGTTCCCATCCCAAACCAAGGCGTCCACACTTTCGTCGCGCGGCTGACGAGCGCGGGCGCGCTCGACGCCACGTTCGGCAGCGGCGGGGTGGCGACGTTCTCCATTTCGCCCGTCAACGATCAGGGCAGATCGGTCGCGATCCAGCCCGACGGCAAGATCGTCGTCGGAGGTCGCACTCGTCCCACGCCGGGGGTACTCAGCTCCGATCTTTTCCTCGTGCTGCGGGTCGACGGCACCGGCGCGCTCGACCCGACGTTTGGGACCAACGGCGTCGCTACGACCCGCATTGCCGGGACGCCCGGCGCCAATATCGGACGCAAGCTCGCGCTGCAGCCGGACGGCAAGATCGTGCTGGTGGGCAATCTCCTCAACCTCGACGGCACGGCCTTCGCCGGCTGCGGGATCGCGCGCTTCAACGGCGACGGCTCGATCGACGCAGGATTCGGCAACGGGGGGCAGGTGTTCGAGCCCCGACTCGACCAGGGATGCTTCGGCGTCAGCCTGCAGCCGGACGGCAAGACCGTAATCGTCGGCGACGCCAGCAACGCGGACGTGTCTATCGCCGGCTTTCTCCGCCTGCTGCTCGACGGGTCGCCCGACCCGACGTTCGGCAATAACGGCGGCGTCGGCATCAGCAGCTACGGCGTGCCGGCGCCCGTCGCCGTGACACCTAGCGGCGACCTGCTCACGACGCTCGCGGTCCAGGATCCTTCGGACGGCGTGATCAAGTCCTACGTGGTCGAGCTCGGAAGCACGCTCGCCGGCCCGTGGCTCTCGCAAAGCATCAGCTTCGATCCGCTGCCCGACACGAGCTACGGCCAGCTTGCCTTCGCCGTGAATCCCTCCACCAGCTCCGGATTGCCGCTATCGCTCTCCGCGACCGGTCCATGCGTGCTGGCAGGCAACATGGTGCAAGTCGGCGCCGCCGGGAGCTGCACGATCACCGCGAGCCAGGCTGGAAGCGCGACGTATTTCGCCATCTCGGTGTCGCAGACCTTCACCATCGCGGCTGCGAATCAGACGATCACCTTCGGGCCGGCGCCGAGCGGCGTCACGGTGGGCCAGCCGCTCGTCCTGGTCAGCGCCACGAGCTCGAACCCGACCGGGCCGCCATCGGCAATTCCGATCCAGTTCACCTCGTTGACGCCGGCGATCTGCGTCACGAGTGGCGGCCTCAACGGCGCGCTGCTGACGCTCCTCGCGCCCGGTCAATGCACGATCGCGGGCAATCAAAGCGGCGACGCGAACTACACCGCCGCGCCGCAGGCGACGCAGAACTTCACCGTCGGACCTGCCGGCGCTCCGCCATCGGTGTTCACGGTGACCAATCTTAACGACCGCGGCGCCGGCAGTCTGCGCTCCGCGATTGCGAGCGCCAATGCGACGGCGCCGGGGCCGAACCTGGTGAATTTCGCCCCTGGGCTGACGGGCACGATCGTGCTGACGACCGGACAGATCCAGATCTCCCGCTCGGTGGTGATCCAGGGGCCCGGGGCGGACAACCTCACGATCGACGGCAACGCCAACAGCCGGATCTTTTCGATCTTCGCAACGGACCCAACGTGTCCGGCGCTGGACGGGCCCGATTATGTCGTGCTGATCTCCGGTCTCCGGCTCACGAACGCGTGGCGGACCACCAGCAATGGCGCCGGAGCGATCTTCACGGAGCACAGCCTTGCGCTCGATTCGGTGATCGTCGAGAACAGCGTTGCCCGGCAGGGCGCTGGCCTCTATTTCCAGATTCAGTATCCGGGGCAGACGCTGACGATCACCAATTCGCAATTTCTCAACAACGTCGCCACGCCGGATGTATTTCCGGCAGGGACGGCCGGGCAGAACGGCGCCGGAATGCGAATCGCCGAGCGCTGCACTACACCGCAAACGACCCCGGTGACCGTGATCATCTCGAACAGTCTGTTCAGCGGCAACCTGTCGCAGCCGACGGGAACATTGACGGCAAACGGCGGAGCGTTCGATTCGTATTCTCTCGCGGACATCACCATCGCCGATTCCCGCATCGTCGCGAACCAAGTCGCGGCGGCGAATCCCCCCGTTCCCGGGTTCGGCGGCACGAACTACCGCGCGGCCGGAATCCATGCGACGGCCAAGTCGTTGTTGATCTACCGGACCGAGATTGCGGACAACGCGGTTACCGACCCGAGCGGCAGCGATACGACGCGCGCAGGCGGATTGAACCTCTATCAGGATGACCCGACGCGGCAGGGACCCGCCGACGCGATGGCTGTCCGCATCGTCGATTCGACGATTTCCGGCAACACGGTAGCCGCGACCGGCGGCGCGATGACAGTGTACGGCGATGTGGCGCTCGAGCTCGACAACACCACAGTCGCTAACAACTCTGCGGCGCCGACCCGGACGGGCGGAATCATCATGAGTACAGGGGCAACCGAGCCATCCTCCGCCGGCAACGCGACGCCGCCATCGCTAAAGCTCGTGTCGTCTATTCTGGCGAACAACAGCAGCAACGGCGGCGATGTCGCGAGCAACACGACCACGATCCCGTCGTTCGGGATCAATGCCTCCGATTCGCTGATCCGGAAGGTCTGCTCGACTTGCAATATCGTGGTATCGGGGCCGGGCAGTCAGGTCGGCGTCGATCCCCTGCTGGCGCCGCTGGCGTTCAACGGCGGGACCAAGCGCACGCACGCGCTGCTGCCGGGCAGCCCGGCGATCGATACCGGAAACAACGCCGTCGGGCTGAACACCGATCAGCGCGGTCACGGTTTCCCGAGAGTGTCTGGCTCGACCGCCGATATGGGCGCGTACGAAGCGAGCCAGGCCGTCCCTCTTGCTGCCGGCACTTATTTCGATCGAGTTGCCGGCCTGATCGGAACCAGCTTCCTGTTCGATCCGGTCACGGTGACTGGAACGCTTCCTTCCATCACGGTGACGGGGCCGCCTTCATGGAATGGAGGCAATACCTTCAGCTGCGTGCGTTACCAGCCTCAAGGACGGCAACCTGTCGTCGATGGCGCTCCCTTTGCCTATTTCACGACGGCGACGGGCAACCTGGTGGTGGTGGATACGGCGGCGAACGAGATCGACACAACGGTCGCTGTCGGGGCAAATCCGTACGCGGCCGTGGTCAACCCGGGTGGGACGCGTGTCTACGTGTCGAATTTCAACGACAACACCGTCTCCGTCCTCGACGCGTCGACGAATGGCGTCATCGCGACCGTCCCGGTCGGAGCCGGGCCGCAAGGGCTCGCTGTGAATCCCTCCGGAACGCGCGTCTATGTTGCAAGCTTCACGGCGGGTACGGTCTCCGTGATCGACGGCGGGACGAACGCGGTGATTACAGCGATCCCGGTGGCGGCGGCCGTGGACGTCGTCGTCAACCACGCCGCAACGCGTCTGTATGTGCCCGACGGGGCCGGCGTCGCGATTGTCGATACCGCTACCAACCTCGTCACAGGTTCAATACCCGCAGGTGCGCTGTCGAGTTTCGCTACCATTGCGATCTCCAAGGACGACACACGCCTGTATGCCTGGTCCAGCGGGAGCGCGAGCGTTGCTGTCATCGACACTGGCACGAGCTCGATCGTAGCCACGATTCCAATCGCCTCGCCCTTTGGCAACGACGGAATCGCGGTCGATCCAAGCGGTGCGGCCGTCTATCAGTCGAACGGCGGCAGCGTCGCCGAGATCGATCCGACCACGAATACGATCGTCCATAGCGTTCCGCTCGGGACGGTGGGAAGCGGCGTCAATGGCGTGGCGGTCACTCCGGACGGCGAACGGGTGTACGCGGCAACGGCGAGCGGCGTTCGGACATTCGACACCGCGACCGAAACGGTCACTCCCATTGCGACGGGAGCGGTACGTGCGCTCGGCCATTTCATCGGTTCCGGACCGACCAAAGCCTTCGAGGATATCCAGGACCGATCCATCTGCTGGACGCTCGCGCTGCCCATCACGGGGAATTACAGCGCACAGGGCATAGCCGGAGGCACGCCCTTCACCGGGACATCATCCCTCGATGCCACGAGCCAGCTGGCTGCGCCGCAAATCACCAGCTTGACCCCTGGAGCCGACAGCGTAAGCGTTGGCTGGACTGCGCCACCGGAAGCAGGTTCGTTCCTCGTTCGCGTGAACGCCGTACCGTTTACGGGCATCATCGACGAGAAGATCGTCTCGGGAACTTCCCGCGGCGCGACATTCACGGGGTTGGGCCTGATCAGCGGCGCAAACTATCAGGTGACCGTCTTTGCATTCTCGGAGGATTTGCTCACGCCCGACCCGTTCTCGGGCCTGTTCAACATCTCCGTGCACAGTCAGAATTTCGTCGCCCCGTAAGAGCATTACACCACCGCCGGGTTGCCGGGCCCTGAACGGGCCGGTGTGCGCTCCTACGCGGAAGCGCCTAATGGCCCTGGCAGGCGACCCTCTTGAACCCAGGTTCAAGATGAAGGTTGGCACGGCACTGGCGGGGGACCTTTCTCGTGCGGGGCGCGTAAGGCGCCGCCGCGTTCATTTGGAGTCTTTTCTTCTCGCTCGAGCTCGACATGCTCGTCTGAAGATGGACGGACTACCATAATGCCGAGCCAGGGCGGGTGAGGTGACCACCCCAATAGCTACAAGGAAGAAGGGCAGCGACGGCACCGTGTTCCACGTTTGGGGGATGGGGCCGATGTCTCACCGGGAACCGCTCTCGCGTTCCCGAGCGGCCGCGACTCCGTGAACGAACACCATTTCGCCGCCGAGCCAACCAGATACTCCGAGCAGGCCCACGCCGATCAGTGAGAGCAGGACGGGCAGCCCCGCGCCGGGTGGCGCCCCGAGCCGGAGGAAGAAATTCACAACGAACAGTGCGACCACCGTCAGGTTGATCACCATGTGCCAGACGCCAATGTCCTTCGCTTTCGAAGGCTGGAGGGATAGCAGGTCGACAAGCCCGAACACGGCCGCGAGGAACGCCCCGACGATCCCGCCGCCGGTCGTGTAGAGCGCAACGGTGGTCCATACGGGATCGCCCGATCCCATGAAGATGAGATCACACACTAACGAGAACACGAACAGCCCGATTGGCAACGGAACGAGCATCGGATGAATGGGATGTCCGGCGATGCTTGCGCGACTTGCCATGATTATCTCCTCGCCAACAGCGGTGCGCCGCAGGCTTCGAATCATGCGGACTCGCAATTGCAAGCGCAATCGGTCGAGGGCTGAGTTCATTGTGGGCTAGCGGGAGGCTGTAACTCGGAGAACATCCTACAGCCCTGCGTGGGGCAAGCCCTGGCGGCGGATCGCATTGCTCCAACTCACTCCGACGGATGTTGTAGGTCGAATCGACCACTAAGCACAAGTGCGTCCCACAATGAAATCAGACCGTGTCTGATAGTGGAACCTTCATCCTTGCTTTAGGTTGTTGAGCACAAGGGTGAGGTGTCCGTTGGACGCTATCCACAATCATCGAGGATTCTATGAACAGTCCGCGTTCGGTTGCCTGTGCCATCGCAGTTTGTCTCGCCGTCCCGGTCACCGCTGCTAGCGCGGCCGAGATCACGCTTTTTGAAGGACCAAACTTCCAAGGTCCCAACATGACTTTCAATGGCGAAGCAAGTAATTTGGACTCGATTGGGTTCAACGACCGAGCTTCATCAGCCATCGTGCGAGACGGCGTATGGGAAGCCTGCGTCGATGCTTATTTTCAAGGTGGCTGTACTCGGTTTCAGCCTGGAGAATATCCAAGGCTCGACGCTCGCGTCGACCGCAGAATTTCTTCGCTGCGTGTCCTGCAGTGGCAGTCGAGTTACAACCCCCAGAGCTACCCCGATCAAGGATCGGCGTATTACCATCGCGATGGATACCGCGAGGGATATTACGGAGGTAACCGCGGAGATGGCCACGACCGCGGTTACTATGGCTACCCCTACGTCGACCACGGCCAGTGACAGCATCATTGTTTGCGCGACATACAACCTGACAGGTGCGGCCCGCAGCTTTCAGTCCGTGTAGATGCTGAGCGTCAGCAAGGCGGCTCGGTTGCGCAAACTGAGAAAAGCGGCCGTGTGCACGGTCGCTTTTTTTGTGGCTGGAAGGCGGGCTTAGAGGTTGCGGAGACCGTGGCGCCGAGGATCCTGAATGGCCACTTGCGAGCTTGTATGCACCGGCTTAGAGTTGGAAAATCAATTGCACAAGCGACAGCAGCGGATCCTGCCGGAGCACCTATGCGCTACTGGCTGATGAAATCCGAGCCGAGCGAGTTCTCGATCGACGATCTCGCCAAGGCCCCCAAACGGTCCACGGCCTGGTTCGGCGTGCGCAACTATCAGGCGCGCAATTTCATGCGCGACCAGATGACGGTCGGCGATCTGGCATTCTTCTATCACTCGAGCTGTCCGGAGCCCGGCATCGCCGGCATCGTTCGGGTGAGCAAGCCTGCCTACCCGGACGAGTCGCAATTCGATCGCAAGAGCCCGTACTACGATCCTGAGGCGACGCGTAAGGCGCCGCGCTGGCTCAACGTCGAAGTGACCCTCGTCGAGAAGACGCGCCTCGTTCCGCTCGCCGAACTGCGCGAGCAGCCGCAGCTCGAGGGGATGCGCGTGCTGCAACGGGCCAATCGCCTTTCGATCACGCCGGTCGATCTGCGCGAGTGGACGTTCGTCACGAGCAAGCTGATGCGGAGCAGCTCCTAAGCTGCCGTATACCGCTCGCGCAGCAGATTCTTCTGCACTTTGCCCATGGCGTTGCGGGGCAGATCGCTGACGAAATAGACGCGCTTCGGCACCTTGAAGCCCGCGATCTCGTCCTTGAGGCTCGCAACGACGGAATCCTCGGTGAGTGCGTGTCCCGCCGCGGCGACAACGACGGCAGTCACCGCCTCGCCGAGGTCGGGGTCGGGCACGCCGATCACGGCCGTCTCCACCACGCCCGGCATAGCATCGATCCGGTCCTCGATCTCTTTCGGGTAGACGTTGAGCCCGCCGCTGATGATCAGGTCTTTCGCGCGGCCGGCGATCCTGAGATAGCCACCCTCCATCCACTCGCCAAGGTCGCCGGTCCTGAAGTAGCCGTCCGCAGTGAAGTTCTCGCTGGTCTTCTCGGCCATGCGCCAGTAGCCCGAGAAGACGTTGGGACCCTTCACCTCGATAGCACCGACGGTCCCTTGAGCGCTGGGCGATCCCGCTTCGCCCGTTACTCGCACCGTCACGCCGGGCAGCGGCGCGCCCACGCTGCCGCAGCGACGCTCGCCGTCAAGCGGATTCGACGTGATCATCCCGGTCTCCGTCATGCCGTAACGCTCGAGGATGGCATGCCCGGTGCGCGCTTGGAAGGCTTCGAAGGTCGCGGGGAGCAGCGGCGCGGACCCCGATATGAACAGCCGCACGCCCTTGCACGCGTCGCGAGTGAACGCTTCCTCCGCGAGCAGGCGCGTATAGAAGGTCGGCACGCCCATCATCACCGTCGCGCGCGCGAGCAGCTCGGCGACTTCTCTCGCGTCGAACCGAGGCAGCCACAGCATGCGGCTGCCCGAGAGCAACGCACAGTGGCAGGCGACAAACAGGCCGTGCACGTGATAGATCGGCAGCGCGTGCAGGAGCACATCGCCGCGCGTGAAGCCCCAGCTGCCGACCAGTGCCAGGGCGTTGGTTGCGAGGTTGCGATGCGTGAGCATCGCCCCCTTGGCCCGACCCGTGGTGCCCGAGGTGTAGAGGATCGCCGCCAGGTCATTCGGTGCCGACACCGCTGTCTCGAAGCGCGCGGGTGCTTCCTCAGCACGTTCGAGCAGAGTCCCGACGTCCTCGGCCAGCGTGAGCACGGCGGCCTCGCGCCTCAAACTGGCCGTGAACTCGGCGCTATCCGGTCTGCAGACGATGACGCGCGGCTCGGCATCGTCGAAGAAGTATGAGAGCTCCGCCTTCTTGTAACCGGTGTTCAGCGGCAGATAGACGAGCCCGGCGCGCAGGCAGGCCAGATAGAGGGCGAGCGCCTGCCAGCACTTGTCCACTTGCACGGCAACGCGGTCGCCGGCGCGACAACCGGCGCCGACCAGGACGTGCGCCATGCGCGCGGAGAGGGCGTCGAGATCGTCGTAGTGAATGACCGCCCCGCCGGGAATGAGGACGCATGGCTCCTCTGCCTCCTCGGGAAAGTGGTCGCGCAGCAGCGCGTACAGGTTCGCGTTCATGCGGGCGAGGCGCGGCACCGCGCAATGCGCGCGTCGGGGAGCGGCGTCGGCGGCGCCCCTGCGCGACTGCGGCAAACTGAACTGCGAGGCGATACTTTCCGCTCTCTACGCCGGTTTGACAAGGCCGGCGCCGCGGGCCCACCTGTATTTGGCGCCAAGCACCGCGACCGGCATCTCCGTCGTGTAAGGATACGCAGGGATCCCATGGTCGAAGAGGTATTCGGACGCCTCCTCGACCTCGACGTCCCCCGCCAGCGAGGCGACGATCGGCTTGTGAATGCCCTTGCCGCGCATCTCCTCGATCACTTCCACCATCGTTCTGGCGAACACCATCGGCGGGGTGATGATCGTGTGCCAGTAGCCGAGAATCAGCGCGTGAATGCGCGGGTCCTCGAGGCCGAGGCGCACGGTGTCCTGGTAAGTCTTCGGCGGCTGTCCTCCGGTGATGTCCACCGGGTTGCCCGCGGCGCCGAACGGCGGTATGAACTTGCGAAACGCAGCATCGAGATCCGGCGGCATCGGCATGAGCGTGAGCCCGTTGTCGACGACCGCGTCGGAGAGCAGCACTCCCGAACCGCCGGCGCCGGTGATGATGACCACGTTCTCGCCTTTCGGTGTGGCGAGCACGGGAAGCGCACGGGCGAACTCGAGCAGATCGCGCAGGCTCCGCGCGCGAATCACGCCCGACTGCTTGAAAACGTCCTCGTAGATCTTGTCGTTGCCGGCAAGCGCGCCGGTGTGCGAGCTCGCCGCCCGCGCGCCCATCGCCGTGCGTCCAGCCTTCAGCACCACGACCGGCTTCTTCTTCGAGACCCGCTTCGCCACCTCGGCAAACGCGCGACCGTCCTTCAGGTCCTCGCAGTGCTGGGCGATGATGGTGGTGTTATCGTCCTGCTCGAAGAAGGTGAGCAGGTCGTCCTCGTCGATATCCGACTTGTTGCCCAAACCTACGATTGCCGAGACGCCCATCTTGGCGGAGCGGGAAAAGCCGATGATCGCCATGCCGATCCCGCCCGACTGCGAGGAGAGCGCCGCGTGCCCCTTGAAGTCGTAAGCGGTGCAAAAGGTCGCGCAAAGGTTCTTCCACGTGTAGTAGAAACCGTAGATGTTCGGCCCCATCAGACGCACGTTGTATTTGCGTCCGATCGCCTGGATCTCTTTTTGCCCCTCGACGTTCCCGGTCTCGGCGAAGCCGGAGGGAATGAGCACGGCGCCGGGAATCTTCTTCTCGCCAACCTCGGCCAGGGCTTTGGCGACCAGCGGCGCCGGGATTGCGAAGACCGCCACGTCGATCGTCCCCGGGACATCCTTGACGCTCTTGTAGGTCTTGCGGCCCAGGATCTCGGTCGCGGAGGGATGAATCGGATAGATCTCGCCCTTGTAGCCGCCATTGATGAGATTCTTCATCACCGAGTTGCCGATCTTGCCGTCTTCCGACGACGCACCAATGACGGCGACCGCATCGGGTTTCATGATGCGGTTCATCTGCCGGACGATTTCCTCCTGGCTGGGCCGGTAGCGCGCAGGTTGCGGATTCCAGTCGCAGACGATGCGCACGTCGGCGGCGATCGCGCCCTTCGGCGCGGCAAAAACGGGATTGAGGTCCATCTCGGAGATCTCGGGGAAGTCCGAGACAAGCTGCGAGACGTTCTGAATTATGCGCGCGATCGCCTGTCGATCGACCGGAGGAGCTCCGCGCACGCCCTTGAGGATCGGCGCGGCGGCGATGCCGTCCAGCATGGACAAGGCGTCCTCCTTCGACGCAGGCGCGAGCCGGAACGTGATGTCCTTCAATACCTCGACGAGCACCCCGCCCAGACCGAAGGCCACGAGCTTGCCGAACGAAGGATCGGTCACCGCGCCGACGATCACTTCCTGCCCGCCGGAGAGCATCTGCTGCACCTGAACACCGAGCAGCCTGGCTTTGCGGTCGTACTTCTTCGCGTTCTTCATGATCGTGTCGAAGCCCTTGCGGACCTCGGCGGCGTTCTTCAGGCCCACGAGCACCCCGCCGGCCTCGGTCTTGTGCAGGATCTCGGGCGAGACGATCTTGAGCACGACGGGAAACCGCATGGAGGTGGCGAGCTTCGCCGCCCCGGCGGCGGTCGTCGCCACACCTTCCTTCGGTACGGGAATTCCGTAGGCGTCGCAGACGAGCTTGCCTTCCGGGGCGGTGAGCGAGGTGCGCCCCTCCGCCTTGGCCGTGCTCAAGATTCGCTTTACCTCGGCTTTCTTCGCCATCGTTCTTCCCCTCAACAGTTCGACGCGGCGGCGCAGCGGTACGGCGCCACCGAGCCATCAGCGCGGATTGAGCTTCAGATCACCTTCTCGGCGCGCAGCGCCGCGATTTCTTCCTTGCCGTAGCCGAGCTCCGCCAGCACCTCGTCGGTATGCTCGCCGAGAAGCGGCGAGCGCTTCACTTCGCTTGGGCTGTCGGACATCTTGATCGGGTTCCCTACGGACAGATACTTCCCGCGGGTCGGATGATCGACCTCGACGACGGTACCCGTCTTGCGCAGCGACGGCTCCTCGGCCAGCTCCTTCATCGACAGGATCGGCCCGCAGGGGATGTCGTGCTTGTTTAGAATGTCCATGGCCTCGAACTTTGTCTTGGTCATGGTCCACTTCTCGATTTCGCCGAAGATTTCCATGAGGTGCGGCAGCCGCGCTTTCGGCGTGGCGTAGCGCGGATCGGTCAGCCACTCGGGCCGGCCGATCACCTCGCAGATGTCCTTCCAGACCGGCGCCTGGGTGATGAAGTAGATGTAAGCGTTGGGATCGGTCTCCCAGCCCTTGCACTTGAGAATCCACCCCGGCTGCCCGCCGCCCGAAGCGTTGCCCGCGCGCGGCACCGCATCGCCGAACTGTCCGTTGGGGTACTGCGGATACTCTTCCATGATGTGCGTGCGATCGAGCCGCTGCTGATCGCGCAGTTTCACGCGGCAGAGGTTGAGCACGCCGTCCTGCATCGCTGCAAGCACGCGCTGTCCACGTCCGCTCGTCTTGCGCTGATAGAGCGCAGCGACGATGCCGAGCGCGAGATGCAGCCCCGTGCCCGAGTCTCCGATCTGCGCACCGGTGACAAGTGGCGGGCCGTCGTCAAACCCGGTCGTCGACGCCGAACCACCCGCGCACTGCGCGACGTTCTCGTAGACCTTGCAGTCTTCGTAGGGCCCGGGGCCGAAGCCCTTGACCGAGGCGACGATCATGCGCGGATTGAGCTGCTGGATGTGCTCCCAGGTAAGCCCCATGCGGTCGAGTGCCCCGGGGGCGAAATTCTCGACCAGCACGTCGCAATGCTTGACCAATGACTCGAGGACCTTCTTGCCCTTCGGATGCTTGGCATCCACGGTGATCGAGCGCTTGTTGTGGTTGAGCATCGTGAAGTAGAGGCTGTCCACGCCTGGGATGTCGCGCAATTGCCCGCGCGTGATGTCGCCTTCTCCGGCGCGCTCCACCTTGATCACGTCCGCGCCCAGCCACGCCAGCAATTGCGTGCACGTCGGCCCCGACTGCACGTGTGTGAAGTCGAGGATACGCACACCGTCCAATGCCTTGCCCATCACACTCCCCTATGCAAACGTTGCTAAGCCGCGATGACGGTCGGTACGCCAACCATGGTTTGCCCGAAGTGGATCCCCGACGACCGGCGAATGCGGCGTGCGTTCATTGCTTCTTCTTCGCGGCGGGATTGAGATTGGTGATGCGGCCGCTTTCGGTGCCGCCGCCCTCGTCGATGACCGCGTTGATCAGCGTCGGCCGGCGCGAACGGATCGCTTCCTCCATCGCCTTGCGCAGGGCATCGGGCGTCGTGACGTGGACGCCGACCCCGCCGAATGCCTCCATCATCTTCTCGTAGCGCGCGTCCTTGACGAACACCAGTGGTGAAGGATCCGGCCCACCCGTGGGATTCTTCTCGTCGCCGCGGTATACGCCGTTGTTGTTCATGATGACGATGCACACCGGCAGGTTGTAGCGGCAGATGGTCTCGGTCTCCATCCCGGAGAAGCCGAAGGCACTGTCGCCTTCCACTGCGATCACCTGTTGCCCTGTCACGACGGCGGCTGCCACGCAGTAGCCCATGCCGACACCCATGATTCCCCAGGTGCCGACGTCGATACGCTTGCGAGGCTTGTACATGTCGACGATGCTGCGCGTGAAGTCGAGCGCGTTCGCGCCTTCATTCACCAGCATCGCGTCCGGGTTCTGCCTGACAATGTCGCGCACGACGTTGAGCGCACTCTGGAAGCTCATCGGCGAGGGATTCTTGGCCAGCGTCTCCCCCATCTTGGCGACGTTCTTGCTCTTTCGCTCGGCGATGGCGCCTATCCACTCGGCGGGCGGTTTGGGCCAGCTCGGCCCGATCGCCTTAAGCAGCGCCGAGACGCAGGAGCCGATGTCGCCGACCACCGGCGCGTCGATGGCCACGTTGCTGTCCGCCTCCTGGGGCGAGATGTCGATCTGGATGAACTTCTGGCCGCCCCAGGCCTTGGGTATGGCGGCGCCCCAGGTTTTGCCTTTGCCCTGAGAGAGCAGCCAGTTCAGACGCGCACCGATCAGCATGACCACGTCGGCCTCGGGCAGCACGTAGGAGCGCGCCGCCGATGCTGACTGCTCGTGCGTGTCGGGCAGCAGGCCCTTCGCCATCGACATGGGCAAGTAGGGGATACCGGTCCTCTCGACCAGCGCCCGGATATCCGCATCGGATTGCGCATACGCTGCGCCCTTGCCGAGGATGATGAGTGGTTTTTTCGCAGACCGGAGGAGGTCGACGGCGCGTTGCACGGCGTCCGCCGCCGGCATCTGTTTCGGCGCCGGGTCGACCACCTTGATCAGCGTTTTTCTGCCGGCCTCTGCCTCCATTGACTGCGGGAACAGCTTCGCCGGCAGATCGAGGTAAACGCCGCCGGGACGCCCTGACACCGCGGCACGGATCGCGCGCGCGACGCCGACTCCGATGTCCTCGGCGTGCAGGACGCGGAAAGCGGCCTTCGCGAGCGGCTTCGCGACCGCGAGCTGGTCCATCTCCTCGTAGTCGCCCTGCTGCAAGTCGACGATCTCGCGCTCGCTCGAGCCGCTGATGAGGATCATCGGAAAGCAGTTGATCGTCGCATGCGCGAGAGCGGTCAGGCCGTTCAGAAAGCCTGGCGCCGAGACGGTCAGGCAGATGCCCGGCTTCTGCGTCAGGAAGCCGGCGATCGAGGCGGCATACCCGGCGTTCTGCTCATGACGGAAGGAAATCATGCGCATTCCAGCCGCCTGCGCCTTGCGGGTGAGGTCGGTGATCGGTATGCCAGGCAGGCCGAAGATCGTGTCGATGCCGTTGAGCTTCAAAGCATCGATGATCAGGTGAAAGCCGTCGGTCTCTGCATGCGGCGTGGCATCGGTGTCGCCGCCGACGGTCTTTGGTGTGTCTTGAGCGGTCGTGGAAGCTGGCTTGGCCGGCTGTTTGGTCGACGTCTCTAGCATGGTTCTACCCCGCGATCAAAAAAGGGCGCGGCTCGAGCCGCGCCCTCGCGTTCCAGGTCTCGCTCATAGCAGTATCGGCCGTGATCGCTCCGCCCTGAGCATCCGAACAAAATGCTCAGGTCGCGAGCTTCGCTTGCACGTCCATGGGCGTCGCGTGCTTTATATAGGTGCTGCGCATCGGCTTGAGCACGAACATTGCCAGCAGGGCCGCCAGGATGTTCATTGCCGCGGCGGTCAGGAACACGGCTTGCCAGCTGCCCGTCATGGTCGTCAGCACGTTGGCGAGCGGGACAAGCAGCGATGCAGTTCCCTTGGCGGTGTACATCAACCCGGTGTTGGTCGTTGCGAACTTGGCGCCATACGTGTCCGTAACTGTCGCCGGGAAGAGGCTGTAGATCTCGCCCCAGGCAAAGAACACCAGACCGCTCAATATGACGAACAGCACCGGGTTCGTGCCGAATTTGTATAGCGCGAAAATTCCGAGTCCTTCGAGACCGAAAGCGATGAACATCGTGTTTTCGCGACCTATGTGATCGGACACCCAGCCGAAAAAGGGCCGGGTAAGACCGTTGAGCACCCGATCGATAGTGAGCGCGAAGGTCAGTGCAGGCAGGGTGATGCCGACCAGACTCACGGGGATCGTGTCGATCTTGAAGTCCTTGGCGATCGGCGCAAGCTGCGCGGTAGCCATCAGGCCGCCAGCGGCCATCAGGACGAACATCAAGTACATGACCCAGAAGACCGGTGTCTTGATCATCTGGCTCCAGGTTGCCTGCGCGCGGCCCGCGCCAGGCGCCATTTTCACCGGCGCCGTTATGATGCTGGCCGGTGGAACCAAGAGCAGGAACCCGAGTATCACAACCACGGCCCCCTGGATCAGTCCGAAGGTGAGGAATGTTTGCTCGTAGCCGACCGACTTGATCATGTTCGCGATCGGGATGATCGTCAGTGCCGAGCCCATGCCGAATCCGGCTGCAGTCAGTCCGGCGGCTAGGCCGCGCCGGCCCGGGAACCACTTCACCGCGCTGCCGATGCACGTGCCGTAAACCGCACCGGCACCGATCCCGGCGAGCGCCGCCGCGAAATACAGCATCGCCAGCGAATCTGCCACCGAATTCAACGCCCACGCGATCCCGCAGAATATTCCGCCTACGACCACGATCCAGCGAGGCCCGAAGCGGTCGACCAGATACCCCTCGATCGGCACCAACCAGGTTTCCAGCAGAACAAAGATCGTGAAGGCCACTTGGATCGAGGCCCTGCCCCAGTGATACTTGCCATCGATCGGCAAGACGAACAAGGTCCAGCCATATTGGTAATTGGCGATCATCACCATGCAGATGATGCCGATGACCAGTTGGGTCCATGGATTTGCGAAAACGGATTTGGGTGCTGCAGACTGAGTCGAACTCATCGGATTCCTCCTCGCAGGCGGTGGCAAGCCAGCTGACGTTTCGCTTACAAACCTCTCGGCCGGGTCCCGGCTCTTCTATGTTCCTCGTAACGTATTTGGTATATCAGACCAAGTCAATACCGGCACCAGCTATGTCAATTCTGACAATTCTCCAGTCATTTCAGTACCCAAGCGAATGCGAAGGGCGGTGACTTGCGTAACTTGTTGATTCTTGGTGTGTGGTATACCATGAACGAAACGCTGGGGCCCGAGCCTCGCTAGGTAGCCGCAGCACCGGGAGGAGGGTTTGAAGGTTTGCATCTTCGGTGCCGGAGCGATCGGCGGCCTGCTCGGCGTCGAGCTTGCGCGCACCGGCGCCGACGTGAGCTTGGTAGCGCGCGGTCCGCAAGTGGCGGCGATGCGGGCGAATGGCGTCCGTTTGCTGATCGACGGCGAGGAACGCATCGCCCGCCCGCGTTGCACTGACGCACCCACCGAGCTCGGCGTGCAGGACTACGTGATCATCGCCCTCAAGGCGCATTCGATTTCCGTCGCGGTCGACTCGATGACGCCGCTGCTCGGCGAGACGACCTGCGTGGTGACCGCCAGCAACGGACTGCCGTATTGGTACTTCTACGGTGCTGGGTGGACGCCGCGTGAGACGCTGGAGACAGTCGACCCGGGCGGCAGGCAATGGACGGTGCTCGGCCCGCAACGCGCGGTGGGCTGCGTCGTTTTGCCCGCCGCCGAGGTCGTCGCTGATGGCGTGATCCGCCACGAGCACGGGCGCAAGTTTCCGATCGGCGAGCCCGACGGACGGCACAGCGAACGGATTAAACACTTGCACGCGCTACTGACGCGAGCGGGCTTCGAAGCGCCGATCCGCGACGACATACGCGACGAGATCTGGCTCAAGCTCTGGGGTAACCTGTGCTTCAACCCGATCAGCGCGCTTACCCACGCAACCGTGGACGTAATAGCGACGGAAGCCGAAACGAGATCGCTGTGCCGCTCGATGATGGCGGAAGCGAAGGCGATCGGCGAGCGTCTCGGGTTAAGATTGCGCGTCGATGCCGACCGACGCATCGACGGCATGGCTGGACTCGGGCCGCACAAGATGTCCATGCTGCAGGACCTCGAGCGGGGCCGCTCGATGGAAATCGAGCCCCTGGTCGGCGTGGTGCAGGAACTGGGGCGCCTGCTGGGCATGGCCACGCCCACGATCGACGTCGTGCTCGCGCTGATCAGGCAGCGCGCGCGCTGCCACTGACCGCCATGGACATTCATCCGCTGACCGGCGCCAAGCGGGCCGGAAGAAAGGAATCACCGGACGCCGGCACGCCGGCAGCGCCCGCGCGCCTCTCGCTGCGGCGCCTCAACGCCAGCCTGAGCCTGCGCGAGCAGGCCTACGCGGCGCTGAAACAAGCGATCATGGATGCGGACATCTACGCCCACCGCGAGGAGATCCGCCTCGACGAACGCCAGCTGAGCGCGGCTCTCGGAGTGAGCCGCACGCCGATTCGCGAGGCGATGTCGCTGCTCGAGCAAGAGGGTTTTCTGCGTACCGTGCCGCGGCGCGGCGTGTTCATCGTCCGCAAGACCAAGAAGCAGATCATCGAGATGATCGAGATGTGGGCGGCGCTGGAGAGCATGGCGGCGCGTCTGGCCACGCACAATGCCTCGGATGCGGACATCGCCGCCTTGCGACACATGTTTGACGAGTTTCGGAACAGCGCTCCGGCCGAGCACATCGGCGAGTACTCCGATGCGAATATCGCCTTCCACCAAGCGATCATCCGCCTCTCCGGTTCGCATCTGATGGGCAAGACCATCGAGAACCTGTTCATTCACGTGCGAGCGATCCGCCGAATGACGATCTCGCAGCGCGATCGCGCGGCCCGGTCGATCGTCGATCACATGCGGATCATCGAGGCTTTGGAGCGCCGCGACACCGAGCTCGCGGAGCGCTTGGTGCGCGAACATTCGCTCGACCTCGCCGCGCACGTCGAGAAGTACTGCGACTTCCTGGATTAGGGGCGCGAGACCGTTGCAGGATTGCATGCGGACGCTGACGAGATGCGACAGGAATCGGTGATCGACACTTCGCGGCTCGGCCGCGGGCGGGCTGCGAAAAGCGCGCCCAAGGGCCGGCAGGTCGAGCCGCGCGCGCTGGAGGAGGTGCGCGAGCTGCTCGGCGATGCGCCGCGGCGCCGAGATCTGCTGATCGAATTCCTGCATAGGATTCAGGACAGCTACGGCTGCATCTCTGCCGCGCACATCGTGGCGCTGGCGCAGGAGATGCGGCTCGCCATGACCGAGGTGTACGAGGTCGCGACCTTCTATCATCACTTCGACGTGGTGAAGAACGGCGAGGACGCGCCGCCAGGGTTGACGGTGCGCGTATGCGAGACGCTTTCCTGCGCCATGGCCGGAGCTCACGAGCTGCTCACCGAGCTGCAGCGTCGGCTCGGGCCAGGCGTTCGCGTCATTCCGGCACCGTGCATCGGGCGTTGCGAGCATGCGCCGGCGGCGGTCGTCGGCCGGCGTCCGGTCGACGCTGCGACGGCGCAAAGAGTTGCACAGATGGTTGCGACGGGTGCGACCGAGCCCGATCCGCCTGCGCACATCGATCTCGAGCAATACCGCGCCGCAGGCGGGTACAAGACGCTCGCGGGCTGCATGAACGGGGAGCGGACCGCCGAGGCTGTCATCGCGGAGCTGGAAAGCTCGTCGTTGAGAGGCCTCGGCGGAGCGGGTTTCCCGGCAGGTCGCAAGTGGCGCATCGTGCGGGCGGAGGCGGCCCCCCGGATCATGGCCGTCAACATCGACGAAGGCGAGCCGGGGACATTCAAGGATCGCCATTACCTCGAGCGCGATCCGCATCGCTTTCTCGAGGGCATGCTGATCGCCGCCTGGGCCGTCGGCATCGACTCGATCTACGTGTACCTGCGCGATGAGTACGCCGCGTGCCGCGCGATCCTCGCCAAGGAGCTCGCTGCGCTCGCAGCCGATCCGCCCGCGCGACTGCCGTCGATCGAGCTGCGCCGCGGCGCGGGCGCCTATATCTGCGGTGAAGAGTCGGCGATGATCGAATCGATCGAGGGCAAGCGCGGCATGCCGCGGCTGCGGCCACCCTATGTGGCACAGGTCGGCGTGTTCGGCAGGCCTACGCTCGAGCACAACATGGAGACGCTGTTCTGGGTGCGCGATATCCTGGAGAAGGGTGCCGCCTGGTTCGCGGGTCATGGCCGCCGCGGGCGCAAGGGGCTGCGCTCGTTCTCGGTCTCGGGACGAGTGCGCAAGCCCGGCGTGCATCTTGCGCCAGCCGGCATCACGGTGCGGGAGCTGATCGACGAGTACTGCGGCGGCATGCTCCCCGGACACGAGCTCTATGCCTACCTTCCCGGCGGGGCTTCAGGGGGCATTCTTCCGGCGGCGATGGGGGACATTCCGCTGGATTTCGACACCCTGCAACCCTATGACTGCTTCATCGGCTCCGCCGCTGTCATCGTGCTTTCCCAGCACGACCGCGCGCGCGATGCGGCGTTGAATCTGATGCGCTTCTTCGCCGACGAATCCTGCGGGCAGTGCACGCCGTGCCGCGTCGGCACCGAGAAGGCGGTCGGGTTGCTGCAGGAACGCGCTTGGAACAAGGGGCTGCTCGCCGAGCTCTCGCAGGCGATGGCCGACGCCTCGATCTGCGGCCTCGGACAGGCGGCGCCCAATCCGATCCGCTGCGTCATGAAGTACTTTCCTGACGAACTCCAATGAAGATCGACGCGCGAGAAGTGGGCGGGTCTGTCGCCTTCCAGCTTAACGGGATCACCGTGACGGCCCTGGGCGGAGAAACGATCATCCAGGCTGCGGACCGGCTCGGAGTGAAGATACCGCGGCTGTGCTACAAGCCGGGCTATCGTCCCGACGGCAACTGCCGCGCCTGCATGGTCGAGATCAAGGGCGAGCGCGTTCTTGCCCCGGCCTGCTGCCGAAGCCCCGCGACCGGCATGGAGGTCGCGAGCGAAAGTCCTCGCGCGCTCGCGTCGCAGAGGATGGTGCTGGAGCTACTGCAATCGGATATGCCGGAGCGCGCCTACCGGAACGACTCCGAGCTTGCGCTATGGGCGAGAGAGCTCTCGCTGGGCCAGCCGCGCTTCTCGCGCCGAGCGCAGCCGGCAGCGGACCTCTCGCATCCGGCGATGGCCGTAAATCTCGATGCGTGTATCCAGTGCACGCGTTGCGTTCGCGCCTGCCGCGAGGAGCAGGTGAACGACGTCATCGGCTATGCCTCCCGCGGCGCGCGCTCCAAGATCGTCTTCGATCTCGACGATCCGATGGGCGAGTCGACCTGCGTCGCCTGCGGCGAGTGCGCCCAGGCCTGTCCGACGGGCGCGCTCGCTCCGGCTCACGACGCGTATCTCGTGCCTGTCGAGCGGATGGTCGCTTCACTGTGCCCGTACTGCGGCGTGGGCTGTCAATTGACCTACCACGTCGCTGAAAACCGGATTGTGCGCGTCGAGGGCCGCGACGGACCCGCGAATCACGAGCGGTTGTGCGTCAAGGGTCGCTTCGGATTCGACTACGTCCATCATCCGCAGCGCCTGACGAAGCCGTTGATACGCAGGCCCGGAATGACGAAGACGGCGGATTTCACGATGGATCCAGCGGACCCGCTCGCCGTGTTCCGCGAGGCGACGTGGGAGGAAGCGCTCGACCTCGCCGGCAGCGCGCTCAAACGGATACGCGACACGCACGGTGCGCTCGCGCTCGCGGGGTTCGGCTCCGCCAAGGGGTCCAACGAGGAAGCGTACCTGTTCCAGAAGCTCGTGCGCACCGGCTTCGGATCGAACAACGTCGATCACTGCACGCGGCTGTGTCATGCCTCGAGCGTGGCGGCGCTGCTCGAAGGTATAGGCTCCGGCGCGGTTTCGAACCCGGTGATGGATGCGATGCAGGCCGAAGTCGTGTTTCTCATCGGCGCGAACCCGGTCGTCAATCACCCCGTCGCCGCGACCTGGATCAAGAACGCGGTGAAGCAAGGCACGAAGCTGATCCTCGCCGATCCGCGGCGCTCGGAGCTCGCTCGGCACGCGGCGTATTACCTCCAGTTCAAGCCCGACACCGACGTCGCGCTGCTCAACGCGATGATGCACACGATCATCGAAGAAGGTCTGGTCGCCGAGAGCTTCGTCGCCGATCGCACCAGCGGCTACGAGGAGCTGCGCAAGAACGTCGCCGGTTTCAGCCCCGAAGCGATGGCGGCGATGTGCGGAATCCCGGCCACGACGATCCGCGAGGTGGCGCGGCTTTTCGCCAAGTCGCGCGCCTCGATGATCCTCTGGGGCATGGGAATTTCCCAGCACATCCACGGCACCGACAACGCGCGCTGCTTGATCGCGCTCACGATGATGACGGGACAGATCGGCCGACCCGGGACGGGGCTGCACCCGCTGCGCGGGCAGAACAACGTCCAGGGAGCGAGCGACGTCGGGCTGATCCCCATGATGTACCCCGACTATCGCCGGGTCGACAGCAATGAAGCGAAGGCGAAGTTCGAAGCGCTGTGGAACAAGACTCTCGACGCGAAACCGGGTCTCACGGTGGTGGAGATCATGAACGCCGTGCATGCCGGCGAGATCCGCGGCATGTACATCATGGGCGAGAACCCGGCGATGTCGGACCCCGACGTCCAGCACGCCCGGGAGGCGCTGGCCGAGCTCGAAATGCTCGTCGTGCAGGACATCTTCCTCACCGAGACGGGCTATCTCGCCGACGTGATTCTGCCGGCTTCGGCCTTCCCGGAGAAAACGGGCACGTTCACCAACACCGATCGCGCGGTGCAGCTCGGCCGGCAAGCGCTCGAACTGCCGGGCGACGCCAGGCAGGATCTGTGGATCATCGTCGAGGTGGCCAAGCGCATTGGGCTCGACTGGACCTACCGTCACCCGAGCGAGGTGTTCGCCGAGATGCGTCAGGCCATGCCGTCGATCGCCGGCATCACGTGGGAGCGGCTCGAGCGCGAATCGGCGGTGACCTATCCGTGCGAGCAGGAGGGCGACGAGGGGCAGCGCGTCGTCTTCACCGAGCAGTTCCCGACGCCGACCGGCCGAGCGCAGTTCGTTCCGGCGAAGATCATTCCAGCCGCCGAGCGGCCGGACGGCGACTACCCGTTCGTGCTGATCACGGGACGGCAGCTGGAGCACTGGCACACCGGGAGCATGACGCGCCGCACCGAGGTGCTGGATTCGATCGAGCCGGCGCCGGTCGCATCGATGCATCCTGCCGACCTCGCTGCACTCGGCGTCAAGCCCGGTGGCATGATCTCGGTGGCGTCACGTCGTGGAGGCATCGCTCTCGCCGCGCGTGCCGACGACGGCACACCTCGTGGGGCGGTGTTCATTCCCTTCTGTTACTACGAGGCGGCGGCCAATCTACTGACTAACCCGGTTCTCGATCCCTTCGGCAAGATTCCCGAGTTCAAGTATTGCGCGGTACGCGTGGCTCCCGCAGCCACCGTGCCGGCTGCGTTGGGTTACGGGCCGCGCTAGCCTGTGCGCTCGTCCTGAGCGATAGCGGCAGAAACCCGTCAGCCGCGCGCCGCGCGAAACAATCGGGCGAGCTGCTCAGCGCTGTCCGCGAGGAGTTCGGGAGCGTCGGCGATGCATTCCGCGATCGTTGCCGGACCGAAGCAGAGCGAGTGACAGTCGGCGAAGTGCTGCGCGAGCTCGGCGAGGGCCGAGCGATCGATGCTTCCGGAGACGAGCGTGGCAGGGACACCCCTCGTCGTCGCGCGGCGCGCTGCCACGAACGGAGCCTTGCCGAGCAGCGTCTGCCGGTCGCTGCGTCCCTCTCCGGTGATGAGCCAGTTCGCTCCTTCGAGCGCGGCATCGAGCCCGAGCAGATCGGCAACGACCTCCGCGCCGGAGCGCATCTCACCGCCAAGGAGCTGCAGGGCAAAGCCCAGACCGCCCGCGGCTCCGGCGCCGGCGCGTTCCTTCGCGCGGCGGCCCGTCGCGCGCTCCGCGTGCTCCGCAAACCGGGCGAGCGCCGCGTCGATCTCTGCGCGCGCATCTGGGCGCACCCCTTTCTGCGGTCCGAAGATCGCCGTCGCGCCGCGCTCGCCGCACAACGGATTGTTCACATCCGACATGATGGTGATGCGTGTATCGGTGAGGCGAGGATCGAGCGGGCCAGCATCGACTTGCCTCAAGCTGGCCAGACCCGCAGGCGTGGGCTCGACATCGCGTCCCTTGCCGTCGACGAGCCTCAATCCCAATGCGGCGAGCAGTCCCGCTCCACCGTCATTGGTGCTGCTCCCGCCCAGCCCGACCATGAAGTTGCGCACGCCCGCGTCGAGCAGGCGCCGCATGAGCTCGCCCAGTCCGCGCGTGCTTCGCTGCTCGACGACGACCGCGGTCCCGGCCTGGTCGGTGAGGCCTACGACCTGCGCGACCTCGATCACCGCGGTCGCGTCGCCTTCGATCAAGCCGAACGCGGCATCGAGGAGCGTTCCCGATGCGCCCGGCACGCGCGCGGTCCCGCGCCGACCCCCGCGGGAGAGAACGGCTTCGAGCGTTCCCTCGCCGCCGTCGGCCATCGGACAGATACGGCGTTCGCCGTCGGGCCAGACGCGTGAGAGGCCTTCGCTGATCGCCGTCGCCGCGTCGGTCGCCGCGACCGAGCCCTTGAACGAGTCGGGCGCGATGACGACCACAGGCGGATGCTGAGACATGGACAGGCGTGCGTTGGCTTATGACGCAGCAATGTTAGCAGCCGGCGAGAACGCCGCGCGCGAGCGGTCGTGCAGAGCGGGTCACTTACCCGCGATGCGTCGCGCGGCGCAGGCGATCGCGCACCGCGTGCCACTCCGGGCCCTCGGGCGGTGCTTCGATCCAGATCTCGTCGGCCGCGCGTGCGTCGAGCGCGCGCAGATTAGCATAGAGCTGCTGGGCGTATTCCGCGCCGCGTCCTGGAGCGTCGAACCAGGTTCCCTCGAAGAACGGAGGCTGCGCGATGGAGTGGGCGAGCACTGCGATGTGCCCGGTCGACGCGCCCATGCCTCCCAGCGCGTTGAGCAACGCCTGGCGCGGCAAGAGGCGCGCTGGCGTGCGCGGCGCGTAATGCGCCGCAAGCATGCCCGGAGCGCGCGGCGCATCAGGACCCGGCGGGGTCGGGACGCGGCCGAGAACCCGGGCAAGCACGTCGGGGCCAAGCGCTCCCGGGCGCAACAGCGCCGGCTCCTCGCCCGTGAAGGAAACGATCGTCGACTCGATGCCGTGTCGGCACGGGCCGCCATCGAGGATCAGCGCAACTTCGTTGCCGAAGTCGTCGGC
>DASVFM010000198.1:0-3838 GCA_036380055.1 Casimicrobiaceae bacterium | reverse complement strand
GGCATCAGCTCCGTCAGCAAACGCCCGAGACGAATCGCCTCGCCTGAAAGGTCCGGACGTGTCAGCGCATCGCCGGAAGACGCGGCATAGCCTTCATTGAACACCAGGTAAATCACATGGAGCACACCCTCGATCCGCTCCGGCAGATCCGCGCGCGACGGCACCTGGTAGGGAATCTTCGCCGCCTTGATCTTCGCCTTTGCCCGGACAATCCGCTGCGCGATCGTTGTCGGTGCCATCAGAAATGCGCTGGCGATCTGCTCTGTCGTCAGGCCGCATACCTCGCGCAGCGTCAGCGGCACCCGGGCTTCGGTCGGCAGCGCTGGATGACAGCAGGTGAAGATCAGGCGCAGCCGATCGTCCTCGATCTCGTCGCTGTCCCTCGAGGGCGTCTCGTCGGCGATCGCCTCGACCTGCTCGGCAAAATCCTCCAGCGCGTCGAAGCGCGCGCGCCGCCGGATGCCGTCGATTGCCTTAAAGCGGCCAGCGGAGACGAGCCAGGCGCGCGGGTTGGCAGGCACGCCGTCGCGGGGCCATTGCTCGAGCGCGGCGTGAAACGCGTCGTGCAGCGCCTCCTCTGCAAGGTCGAAATCGCCGAGCAGACGAATGAGCGTGGCGAAGACGCGGCGCGCCTCCGCGCGATAGACTTCGTCGACCCTTTGGCGGATTTCCTGCGTCACGTCGTGCGTTGAGCGTTGGCTCACCCGAGAAGCAAGCGCCGCACCTTCGGCCGGGATTACCCGCGTTGGTTCCGTCGGCGGCCGCTAGGTATAGGTGCGCTTGTCGTCGATCACCTTGCCGTCGTTGGGGAGCTTTCCTGGCGAGTGAAAGGCAATCTCGCCCCGCAGCTTGGTGATCTCACGGATCGAGGCGACGATCGCCTCGGCGCTGGCCGTTCGATCGTCCGCCATCTCCACGTGCAGCGTCATGCGGTCGGCGCCGTCCGCGGTGTCGACCACGAGACGCGCCTTGAGTATCTCCGCATGCCTGCGGGCGATCTGCGCCACCTGCGAGGGATGCACGAACATGCCTTTCACCTTGGTCGTCTGGTCGGCGCGTCCCAGCCATCCCTTGATCCGCATGTTGCTGCGTCCGCAGGGCGATACGCCCCCCATCACGGCGGAGAGGTCGCCCGTGCCGAAGCGGATCAACGGGTAGTCGAGGTTGGCGAGTTCGGTGACGACGACTTCGCCGACCTCGCCTGGCGCAACCGGATCGCCGGTGCCGGGGCGGACGATCTCGACGAGCACTCCTTCGTCGACGATCAGCCCCTCGCGCGCGGGCGACTCGTAGGCGATGCTTCCGACGTCCGCACTCGCATAGACCTGGTAGGCGACGATGCCCCGCGCGGTCAGCGCTTCGCGCAGGCTCGCGGGGAACGCTTCGCCGGACAAAAGCGCCTTCCTGAGGCTCGGGAGCCGGACCCCCTGCTCGTCCGCCTTCTCCAGGACGATCTTCAGGAACGACGGCGTGCCGACATAGCCATCGGGTCGAAGCTCCGCCATGGCCTGCACCTGCTGCTCGGTCTGCCCGATGCCTCCGCGAAACACGGTGCAACCCAGCGCGCGCGCCCCGCTCTCGAGCATCGCTCCGCCCGGAGTGAAGTGATACGAGAAGCAGTTGTGCACGAGATCACCCCCGCGGAAGCCCGCAGCGAACAGGGCCCGCGCGAGTCGCCAGTAGTCGGCGGCTTCACCCTCCGGCTCGTAGAGCGGACCGGGGGAAGCGAAGACGAGGACCGCGCGCCGCCGCTCGCTTCCCCAGCCGCTCGCGGCAAAGCCTCCGAACGGTTGAGCCGTTTTCTGCAACTCGACGAGCTCCGATTTGCGCATGACAGGAATCCGCGCCAGCGCTTCGCGAGAGGTGATTGCTGCCGGTTCGACATCGGCCAGCAGCTTGGCGTACGCGCTGGTGCTCCCTCTGGCGTACGCGAGCTAAGCGCGCAACTGCGCGAGCTGCGCACGCTCGCGCAGCTCGGGATCGCGCGTCTCAAGCGTGTCGAAATGATCATTCATCGTCGGCGATTTTCATCGATCGAGCGGAAGCGTCGCGAGCAAGCCCGGATGCGAGGCGTCCCGGAGCGAGGCTCGAGATAGTACAAGGTCGAGTACAGCGAGGGCCGAGCGAGGACACAACGAAGCAGACGGGCTGCGCAGCAGCTTCAGTTCGATCGATTATGCCAGCCAGCGTTTCCTTCGGCGATAGTGCTTTACGTCGCGGAAGGACTTGCGCCCGGCGGTCGACAACCCGAGGTAGAATTCCTTGACGTCCTCGTTCTGGGCGAGCTCCTTGGCAGCGCCGTCCATCACCACGCGGCCGTTCTCGAGGATGTAGCCGTAGTCGGCGAAGCGCAGGGCGACGTTGGTGTTCTGCTCGGCGAGCAGAAAGCTCACCCGCTCCTTCTGATTCAAGTCGCGGACGATCTCGAATATCTCCTCGACGATCTGCGGCGCAAGTCCCATCGATGGCTCGTCGAGCAGGATCATCGAAGGACGTGCCATGAGCGCTCGCCCCACGGCCGTCATCTGCTGCTCGCCGCCCGATGTGTAGCCCGACTGGCTCTGGCTCCGCTGCTTCAGCCTGGGAAAATAGTGGTAAACCTTCTCAAGATCGAGCTTGATCTCCGCCCGCGACGCCTTGCGCGTGAAGGCGCCGGTCAGAAGATTCTCCTCTATCGTGAGGTGCTGAAAGCAGTGGCGGCCCTCCATTACCTGGCAGACGCCCAACCTCACGAGCTCGTTAGGGGTCAGCCGGTCGACGCGCCGGCCCTTGAGCTCGATCGTCCCCTTGGTCACGTCGCCGCGCTCGGCGCGCAGCAGATTCGATATCGCCTTCAGCGTCGTCGTCTTGCCGGCGCCGTTGGCGCCCAGCAGCGCGACGATCCTGCCCTCAGGGACCTCGAGCGAGACGCCCTTGAGCACGAGGATCACGTGGTCGTAGATGACCTCGATATTGTTTACCGTCAGGTAGCTTGTCGCGGCGCCGGCGCTTGCCGGCACGGCGCCTACAGCGGGAGCGGACATGGGCGAACGCGCTTCTGTTCGACAGCGTTGGCGAGCGAGCCGAGGTTTCCCGGCCCGCCCGCAGTATCGATCAACCTTCCTTCGAGCAGTCGCGCAACGTGATCTTCTTCTCCGCCGCGTACTTGCCGGCGGTCTCCTCGACCATCTTGCGCACCATGTCGCGGTCGCCGGCCATGAACGGCGTGACCTGCTTGAAGCTCGTGCCGTCCCAGCGCTGGAACTTCACCATACCCGAGCCTTCGTGATCGGCGCAGCTCGTCTTGATCGGCGGAAAGAGCCCGCCGGCGCCGAGCTCCCTGATGCGGGCCTCCGTGAGGTTCAGGTGCTCGAGGCCCCAGCGCAGTTGCGTCGGCGTCATCACCTTGCCCTTGCCATACGTGGCCTGGGCGACGCGCAGGGCCTCGACGATGATGATGCCGTAGACCACACCGCGCGTGTACATGACGTTGCCCAGCCGCGAGGCGTCTTCGAGGTTGCCCTTGCCGGCACCGTACACCTTGGTCTTGATGTCCTGCATCACGGGAAAATTGGTCCCGGTCGCGGTGAACGAGGCGGTGACGTAGCCCTTGGATGCGTCGCCGGCGGGCACGACGTCTTCCTCGGATGCAGCCCACCAGACGCCCAGCAGCTTGTCCCTCGGATAGCCCGTCTTCGCGGCCGTCTTGAGCGCCACGGTGCTCATCACGCCGTAGGTCCATACGATCACGTAGTCGGGCTTCGCCTGGCGGATCTGCAGCCACTGAGATTCCTGCGTCTGCCCCGGCGGGGCGACCGGAATCTTAAGCACCTCGAAACCGAGCTTCCCGGCCAGCGCA
>DASVFM010000197.1:0-18395 GCA_036380055.1 Casimicrobiaceae bacterium | reverse complement strand
CTGTTCATCACGCACGCGGTGGAGGAGGCCGTCTACCTCGCCGACCGTGTCGTGGTGATGACGCGTCGGCCCGGCCGCGTCGCGGAGATCATTGACGTGGCGAGAGTGCGCGCGGCGGAGCGGTGGGATCGGCATGAGCGCATCGAGGACGTCATGGACGAGGTATCCTTCGTCCATCTTCGAACTCATATCTGGCGTCTGCTGCGCGAGCAGCAGGCGCGCAACGATCATTGAGGTTTTGTTGCACACCCGATTCATCACGAGGAGGAACAGGCCATGAGAAGACATCTGCCGCAGATGCTGCTGACGGCGGTCCTGGCGATCGTCGCGCCGGCGAGCCAGGCGCAACTAACCGAGATCAAGGTGAGCTATCAACCTGCGCTGTACTGGGCGCTCCCGTTCTACGTCGCGACCGAGAAGGGCTGGTGGGCCGAGCTGGGGCTCAAGGCGACCTTCAGCACGTTCCCTGCCGGCGTGCCGCAGATCGCAGCGTCGGCCTCGAAGTCCTGGGATGTGGGCGGCACGGGCTCGGTACCGGCCGTGCTGGGTGCGGCGCGCTACAACCTTCTCACGATCGGCTTGACCAACGACGAGTCGGCGGGCAACGCGCTGGTGGCCACCGCTGCCAAGGCGGACGGGTTCGCGAAGAACCCGCAGACGATCAAGGGACAGACGATCGTATTGACCGCGAACTCGACGGGCGACTACGCGGTGCAGTCGTGTCTCGCCAAGTGGGGTCTCAAGAAGGCTGACGTGACGGTGAAGAGCATGGGGCAGGCGGAAATCATCTCCGCCATGTCGTCCAGCAACGCTGATCTGGGCGGCCTGTGGGCCCCGAACATCTACACCATGGAAGAGAAGGCGGGCGCGAAAGTCATCTGCTCCGGCAAGGACACCGGCACGGTGATTCCCGGAGCGCTCGTCGTGCGCGCCGACTACGCCAAGGAGCAGCCGCAGAACGTGGCGAAGTTTCTCGCCGTGTACCTGCGCGCCTGGAAGTGGATGAACGCGCACCGCCCCGAAGCGATCGCCATGATGAAGAAGTTCTACGACCTCGGTGGCGTGAGCATCTCGCAGGCCTCGATGGAGAAGGAGTTCGACACGCGGCCGACGTTCGATCTGGCGGGGCAGCTCAAGATCATGAACCGCGCCGGCGGGCCCTCGGACGTCGACAAGTGGATGACCCAGATCACCGAGTTCATGAAGAGCACGGGGACGCTTCCCGAGACGCCACAGGTGTCGGGCTACGTGACCGACGAATATATGCGCATGGTCGACCGCGACCCGAAGCTCAAGGAGTTCGCCAATAACAGCAACTGACGGCGAGCGATCATGAGTGGAGAACGTCCGCAGCCTTCGCGGCTCGCGGTAGGCGGGGTGACGTTCGTCTTCGTCATCCTGATCTGGTATGTCGCAACCTCGGCCACGCAGATCATTCCGCGCATCTACTTTCCCACGCCAGGGGAGGTTCTGCAGGGGCTGCGGCAGATCTCCTTCGTGGGCTATGCCGACGGGCTGCTGTACCAGCACTTTCTTCACAGCTGCTGGCTCGTGCTGATGGGATTTGCGGTCGCCGTGGGCATCGGCGTGCCGCTCGGGATGCTCATGGGCTGGAGTCGGCGCGCCGAAGCGGCGATCAACCCGGTGTTCCTGCTCCTGCGCCCCATCCCGCCGCTCGCCTGGATTCCGCTCGCCATCGTCTGGCTGGGGCTGGGCGATGCTGCGAAGGTGCTGGTGATCTGGTTCGCAGCCTTCGTTCCGGCGGTCATCAACAGCTACGCCGGCGTGCGCTCCATCGAGCCGCATCTCATCGAGGCTGCGCACTCGCTCGGCGTTCGCCGGATGCAGCTCGTGCGCGAGGTGCTTGTTCCGGGTGCGCTGCCGTTGATCTTTACCGGACTTCGACTTTCGTTGCAGGCGTGCTGGACCACGCTCGTCGCCGGTGAGCTAATCGGCGCGATCCTCGGACTCGGACATGTGCTCTACCAGGCCGGGCTCGACATCTTTCCCGCGATGATCGTCGTCGGGATGGTATCGGTCGCGATCGCCGGAGGCATGATGACTGCAGCGCTCGGATGGCTCGAAGTGAAGGCGATGCCGTGGCACCGGCGATAGCCAGCCGCGGTCCCTTGTCGCGGAGCGAGGTCGCGCTGCTCGGGTGCGCGGGGCTGCTCGCGTTCTTCGGACTCTGGGCGCTGGCATCGCTGTCCGGTCTCACTTCGCGTCAGTTCCTGCCGCCGCCTTGGGCCGTCGCGGCAAAGTTCGTGGAGCTGACCCATGAGCCGTTCTCCGGATACACGCTGCAGCAGCATCTGCTGTCCTCGTTCGCGCGCTTCGGCATGGGCTTCGCGCTGGCGGCGTTGATCGGCGTTCCGCTGGGCCTGCTGCTCGGTTGGTTCCGCTGGCTCGACGCGATCGTCTCCCCCTTGTTCGACGCCTTGCGCTTCGTTGCGCCCATCGCGTGGGTGCCGTTCGCCGCGCTGTGGTTCGGGACGGGCATCGGCGGCCCCGTGCTGATCATCTTCACGGGAGCGTTTCCTCCGTGCGTGATCAACGCGCACCGCGGCGCCCGCTACGTGGATCGACGGCTCGTCGAAGCCGCGCAGACGCTGGGGGCGCGTAACTGGAGGATCATCTGTGAAGTGCTGTTGCCCGCCTCGGTGCCGTCGATCGTCGCGGGACTGCGGGTGAGCGCGGGGCTCGGATGGCAGTCGCTGGTCGGGGCCGAGCTGATCGTCGCCTCGAGCGGGATCGGCTATGTGCTGGTGAAGGGACAGGCGAGCATCAGCACCTCGATCGTGATGGCCGGGATGATCGCAATCGGCCTGGTCGGCTTCGCGATCGACGCGCTGCTGCGCAAGCTGGAAGCGTACCTCCAGCTTGGGCGCGGACGCGGCTAAGCGAAGAAATCCGGCCCGGTGCATGTCGCACCGAGCCGGATGATTTGCGGTGTCGCCTCGCCTCGCGGGCGAGGGAGGCTGCAAAGCGCGCCTAGTTGGCGCCGTTCTCGTTGCAGGAGCCGTTGTTGTCCACGATCTGCTTCGCGCAACCGTTGAGCTGCAGGATATCCGCACCGCCGCCGACGCGATCGACGATATAGATCAGGCCGTGGTCATCGACTTCAGCGTTGTCGGTCGAGACGTCGAAATACGACACCCCGTTGACCACCGTGGGCCTGGTGTTGGCGTTGACGGGCGGAATGAAGTGCGCCACCTCCTGCGGATGGTACGGATCGCGGATATCGAACACGCGCAAGCCGCCGTCGAAGTAGGCGATGAACAGGAGCTTGCCGTAGTACGGCGCGTAGAACGATTCGTTGGTCGAGTGCGTGCCGAACCGCGTGCCGCGGGTGCAGAAGTCCGGTTTCGCGGAGTCTTCCTGAACCTGCATGGTCGAAATAACCATGGGATGCTTCTCTGCGGGCGAGGCCCCGCCCTGACCCGTCGCCCTTGTCGCGTCGACCAGGTAGCCGAAGTGCGGCGAGCCGAGGCACAGGTTGTCGGTTTCCTCGGATATCAACGCGACGAGGTCACGGGTCTTGTTGCTCGCGAAGCCCTGGTAGTGCGTCAGCGGGACTCCGAACACCGGGAACGAAGTGTGCGCGCCCTCGGTCGGCGTCATGTCCATCGACCCGACTACGAGCATCTGGAGCTCGGCATCGGTGGGGTTCTGCGCATCCAGGCCGTTCCAGCTCCCGCCGAGGGGCTGTCCGGCCGCGGTGTTGGCGTTAGGCAGCACCTTCTGCCGATCGACGATCTGGAACACGCCGTTGGACGAGGTGCCGTACGGTATGTAGATTCGGTTGACCACTTCGCCGGTCACGGGGTTGTGCCAGATCGAGATCGGCCCGTGCACGCCGCCCGTGGCTGTCTGCGACGGGACGTGGTTCTGCCCGACCAGCCCGATGTCGCGAATGTAATGAGGGTTAGGCGGATCGCTGAGGTCGTAGACCTTGATGTGTTGATTGGTGCCCCAGCCGTCGGGCATCGCAGAAGCGGCGCTAGCGCCGGCCACGATGTAGGCAATCCCCGTGTCGCATTCCCACCAGTTCTTGTGGGTCGCCGTGAAGAAGGCGCCGGGCCCGGGTTGAATTACCGAAAGCCGGCTCGGACTCGCCGGGTTGGTGACGTTCCAGACTTCGTGCGTGTTGCCCGTGTTGCGCAGCATGTAGTACTGCCCCGTCGTTCCCAGCACGCCAGTATGCCCGTCGCACACGCGAACCATCTGCGCACCGTTGGTAGAGGGAATGTGCGCCACCAGCACCGGCTGGGCCGGGTTCGTGACATCGGTAATCGTCGTGCCGTTCGGCTCGCCGTTGACGGTCTGGCCGGCGAAGTGACCCACGAACAGGTAGACATGACCATTGATCGTGTGCAGTGTAGGCTGGTACGCCGTGCGACCCTGCAAGTCGGCATGCCCCAGCCACTGGATGTTGTGGCTGTCCGCTGCAGCGGGGCTCGTGACCGGTTGAGCTGCGGTTGCGCTCGTGCTCGATGCGACGATCCCCAGCGCGGCGATTGCCACCAACGTCGGGCCGCGCATATGTAGGCTCTTGCTATGCGTCATGACAGATCTCCTCTTGGCGAAAGCTTGCTGCTGCACGGCCGGAGGCGTGGCCCGATTTCAGAACTTCGAATTCGTGGTATGCCACACACGGAACACAGAATACGAGGCCGAGAGAGGAATTTAGCGATGCGGAAGACCGAGCGCTTTCGTTTTCTTGTCGAAACGTTCGCAAACTTGCTAATCGTTCAGGCACGCGGGTGTCGCGTCCCGAGTGGAGCGGCGGGCGCAGCTCAGACGTCGTGCCGGTAGCGACGCGGAGTCCGGCCGGTCAGGCGGTGGAAGACCGTCGAGAAGTGGCTTTGATTGGAATACCCTACCTGCTGCGCGATTTCCACGATCGGAAGCGTTGTCTCCTGGAGAAGCGACTTCGCGCGCTCCATCCTGCGCTCGACCACGTATCGATGCGGCGTCAGCCCGACTGTCTGCTTGAACACGTGGGCGAAGTGGTAGGGACTCATCGAGAGCGTGCGGGAAATCGTCTCCAGCGTCAGATCCTCGCGCAGGTTGTCGTTGATGTAGTCGGTCGCGCGCTCGAGCTTGTGCCGGGCCAGCCTGGCCGGTGAATTCGCCCCCGTTTTCCTGAAGCTCGAGTATTGCCGCAGAAGATGCACGCCCAGCTGATTGCAAAGCGACTCGACATACGTCTGGCTGGCCAGCCCTGGCGCTCTGCTCTCGGCGAGTAACGCTCTGGCGATACCCTCGATATAAGGATCACGGGTGCCGAAGTTGTCCAGCAGCTGAACGCCACGCTCCGGAACATCCGCATCGTCGACGAGACCCTCCAGAAACGAGGGTGCAATGCGCAGTTTGAGAATCTCCGCCTCGTCGCGATGGCGCAGCCGCTTCGGCTCGCCCATCGGGGTGACGATGATGTCTCCCGCGTGCATGATTCTCTGCTGTACGTGGCCTTCGCGGCCCTGCAGGAGGTCGATCGGGCCCCGCAGCAGCATCGAAACGACGTGCTCGGAGTATTGCGCGAGGAAATCTACGTTACGGGCGCGGAAAACTTCGACGACGATTCCGTTCCAGCCGCGCGATCTGCTCGAGTGGAAGGGATTGGCGTGCGACCGCGAGAGCGCGGCCTGGCGGGAAGAGTTGTTGACGGCTTGTTCGAGAGGCATGCCAGTTCTCCATGATGCCTCCCTCGGCCCACGCGGTTTGCCGGTAAGATAACCCCGAGCGCCGCAGGATGCAAATGTCATGACTCCCAGCTTTGTCGACACTTCGCTGCTTCGAATCGCCCACGAAGTCTCCGGCCCGGCGGGCGGCTTCCCGGTGATCCTCGCCCACGGCTGGCCGGACGACGTGCGCACCTGGGACCCGGTGCTTCCGGCGTTGCACGCGGCCGGCTACCGCACGTACGTACCCTGGCTGCGCGGGTACGGGCCCACGCGCTTCCTGCGCGAGGATACGTTTCGCAGCGGGCAGCTCGTGGCGCTCGGCCAGGACGTTATGGAGTTCGTCGCCGCGCTGGGCATCGGGCGGCATGCGCTCGTCGGTCACGACTGGGGCGCGCGCGCGGCGTACACGGCATCGACGCTCAATGAGGAGAAGGTCGTGGCATGCGTCGCGCTGTCGGTGGGCTACGGCACGAACGTGCCCGGCCAGGTGTTGAGCTACCGGCAGACGCAGAACTACTGGTATCACTGGCTGATGGCGACACCACGCGGAGAACGCCTGGTGCGCGAGGATCGCCGCGCGTTCACGCGCCATATCTGGAACGAATGGTTCGTCGCGTACAAGCCCGACGACGCGGAATTCGAGCGGACGGCGGTTTCCTTCGACAATCCCGACTGGGCCGACGTCACCCTGCATTCGTATCGCTCGCGCTGGGGCCACGCCGCGCTCGACCCGCGATACGCGGAGCTGGAGAAGCGCTTCGATCCGGTGCCCAAGCAGCGCGTGCCGACGCTGACGCTGCACGGGGCGCTCGACCCCGTCAACTCGCCGCAGATGAGCGAGAACAAGGAGGCGTATTTCACCGGACCGTACGCGCGCCGGGCGATCGCCGGCGTCGGGCACTTCCCGCAGCGCGAGCGCGCCGCCGAGGTCGCGTCCGAGATCGTCGCCTGGCTCGCGCGCTTTTGCTGAGGCGGCACCCTCGTGCTCAGAGGAGCGGGCTCAACAGTCGCGCGAGATTCTCGGCCACTTTGATCGCCAGAGGGCGCCGCCGCCAGGTCTCGAGGTCGAGCAACTGGCCGCCGCGAATGTAGCGCGACTGTTCCGCCGTAACTGCGGCGACGGCTCTCGCGTCATAGAGCAGGACTACGACCTCGGCGTTCAGAGCAAACGAGCGGATGTCGAGGTTCGAGGAGCCGATCCACGCGATCGCATCGTCGATGGTGACGCATTTTGCGTGCAGAAAACGCGTGCCGTAGCGGCAGATCCGCACTCCGGCGTCCATGAGCTCGTCGTAGTACGAACGCTGCCCCAGAGCCACGAGATACTGGTCGATCTGCAGCGGCACGATGAGCGTCACATCGACGCCGCGCAGGGCCGCAGTCTGCAGCGCCTGCAGCAGGGCGTCGTCTGGAATGAGGTAAGGCATCACGATCCAGATGCGCCGATTCGCCGCATGAATCAGGGAGACGATCAGGCGCTGATTGTTTTCGCGCTGGTAGCCGGGCCCGCTCGGCAGGGTCTGCACCGCGACGTCGCCGGCGATCTGCGGGTCGGGGGCGTAGCGGGGATCGCCGAGAAATTCGCCCGTCTCGAGATACCAGTCCTCGGCAAACACCGCCTGCAACTCGAGCGCGACCGGGCCGGTAAGCCGCACGTTGAGCTCCTCGTACGTGAGCCCGGGTATGAAGGTCGAATCGACGAGATTCTGCGATCCCGTGTAGGCAATGGAGCCGTCGATCACCGCGATCTTGCGATGGTTGCGCAGGTCAAGACGACCCGCGCGCCGAAAGAAACCCACGCGCATGGTTTCCTCGGCGAGGATCCCGGCTGCTTCGAGGGTGGGCCGCAGGCGGTCGAAATTCGGCCGGGAGCCAAGCGAATCGGCGAGGACGCGGCACACCACCCCGCGCTCGACCGCGTTTCCCAGCGCCTCGACGACGCGAGCCGTGGTCGCGTCGTCGCCGATGATATAGAAGAGCAGGTGCACATGGTCAGCCGCCGCGGCGATGTCGTCGACGAGACGGTCGACGAACGCGTCGTAGTCGGCCAGCACCTCGACCGCGTTGCCGCCGAGGATGGGCAGCTCGCCGAGTTTCTCGGTCAGTGTCACCGCCTTGTTCGGCTCCGCGCCGACGTCGGGGTGAAAGATGTTGGCGCTTTGCTGGAGACGCTCGACGATGGGGCGGATCAACTGCTCGAACTCGGCGTGCCGCTGCAGGCGCCACTGCGGCAGCGTCGGCCGGCCGATCATGGCATAGAGGATCAAGCCCAGCGTCGGCTCGAGGAAGATGAGGAGCAACCAGCCCTTGGCGGCCTCCGGCGAGCGGCGGAAGGGGACGACCACGATCATCGCCAGCCGCACGACCCATTCCGCGGCGAGGAAGATCTTCAGCCAGAAGTCGTGATCGGAGAGCAGTGCGGTCATCGTGACCCGATTCGATCCACGGCGGGCACAAGGCTGGCAGAATGTAACCCAAGATCGTCGACCACGGTGTGCCGCGCATGAGCCACGAGATGTCCTCCCTCGTCAGTGAGTACGGACTGGCAATCGTGTTCGCGAACGTGTTCGTGGAGCAGCTCGGGGTACCGGTGCCGGCGATACCGACGCTGGTTGTCGCGGGAGCGTTCGCCGCCAGCGGCCGGCTGTCCATGGTCGCGGTGTTCGTCGTCGCGGTCCTCGCGAGTCTCATCGCGGACACCGCGTGGTACCTCGCCGGGCGACGGTACGGCAACGGGGTCATGAGGATGCTGTGCCTGATCTCGCTCACGCCCGACTCCTGCGTCAGCCAGACGCAGAACCGGTTCGAGCGCTGGGGCCTCAACGCGCTGCTCGTCGCGAAGTTCGTCCCCGGCCTCTCGCTGCTCGCGCCGCCGCTGGCCGGCGCCACCGGCATCAAATGGCTGCCTTTCCTCGCCTTCACCGCTGCCGGCGCTGCGCTCTGGGTCGCCGCCGGCGTGGGCGGAGGCATGCTGCTCGGCTCGCAGATCGAGGAGCTGCTCGCCTACTTCGCGCGATACGGACGCGACGCGCTGCTGCTCATCGTCGCGCTGATCGCGGGCTACATCGCCTTCAAGTGGTGGGAGCGGCACCGCTTCTACGCGATGCTGCGCATGGCGCGGATCAGCGTCCACGAGCTACATCGCCTCATGAACGCCGGGCTGGCGCCGCTCATAGTCGACGTGCGCTCGGCGACCGCGCGCTCTCTCGAGCCCCGGCACATTCCCGGCGCGGTCCACCTGCCGCTGCACGGGTTCGAGGAGCACATCAAGGAGATGCCGCGCGATCGCGAGATCATCGTCTATTGCTCGTGCCCGAACGAGGCGTCTGCGGCGCAGGTCGCGAAGATCCTGATCAACAACGGCTTCGTTCGCGTGCGCCCGCTCGCAGGGGGACTCGAGGCCTGGATTGCGGCGGGCCTTCCCGTCGACGCGCTCGCCGCGGTTGACATAGCCGAGCCCGGGTCCGGTCAGAGCTGAAGGCGCGTCCGTCGGGCTTGCTCGAGCCGGCGCGGCGTGTCACGATGGCGGCCCGCCGCGATCCAGCGCTTCCACCGCGGCGTCGCAATCTCCCAGGAGCGATGATGAAACTCTACTTTCACCCGGTATCGACGACGAGCCGGCCCGTGGTTCTGTTCGCCAACGAGTCGGGAATCGACCTCGACTATCAGCTGGTCGATCTCTTCACCGGCGCGCAGTACCAGCCAGAATACTCCGCGATCAATCCGAGCCATCAGGTACCCGTGCTCGAAGATGGAGACTTCCGCCTTACCGAAAGCTCGGCGATCCTCAAGTACCTCGCTGACAAGATTCAGTCGCCGGCGTATCCGACCGATCTGCGCAAGCGGGCCCGCGTCAACGAGCGGATGGACTGGCTGAACACGGGGTTCTACCGCGATTTCTCCTACGGCTTTCTGTATCCGCAGATCTTCCCGTTCATGAAGCGACCGGACGATCGCGTGCAGGCCGGGACCGTAGCCTGGGGCAAGGACAAAGCAACAGGCTGGCTCAAGGTGCTCGACGAGAGCCTGATCGGCCCGAAGAACGCCTTCCTTTGCGGCAGCGAGATCACTTTGGCCGACTATCTCGGCTCGATGATGGTCCTCGGCGGCGAGGCCATCGACTGCAACCTCCGGGCGTACCCCAACATCTACCGCTGGCTGGGCAACATGAAAGCGCTTAAGAGCTGGCCCAAGGTGAACGAGGCCTTCTACAAGTACGTGGTCGACCCCAACAAGGGCAAGGAGTTCGTTCGTCTCTGAGCAACTTGGGTCGTAGCACCTGCGCGCAGCCGCAGTGGTGCCGACGGTTCCGGCGAGGAAGCCATGAAGCAAGCCGCGAGCGAATACGGCGAGTTCTACCAGCGCGACACGAGCGTGCAGCCGGCCGCCTACACGCCGGGCTACAAGACGAGCGTGCTGCGCTCACCGAGAAACGCGCTGATCTCGCTGCAGAACTCACTCTCCGAGATCACCGGTCCGGTCTTTTCGAAAGACGAGCTGGGGCCGCTCGACAACGACCTCATCATGAACTACGCGAAGGATGGGCTGCCCATCGGCGAGCGCATCATCGTGCACGGCTACGTGCTCGACGAGAACGCGCGACCGGTGCGCAACGCCCTGGTGGAGGTCTGGCAGGCGAATGCCGGCGGTCGCTACCGGCACAAGAAGGACCAATACATCGCTCCGATCGATCCGAACTTCGGCGGCTGCGGCCGGATGCTAACCGATGCGAATGGCTATTACGTCTACCGCACCATCAAGCCGGGACCTTACCCCTGGCGCAATCGCGTCAACGAGTGGCGGCCCGCGCACATTCACTACTCGATCTCCGGCACGGGCTTCGCGCAGCGACTCATCACGCAAATGTACTTCGAGGGGGACCCCCTCATCGCCTCCTGCCCGATCGTGAGGACCATCTCCGACGAAGAGGCGATTCGGCGGCTCGTCGCGCCGCTCGACCGCAACGCGTTCGTGCAGTTCGACAGCCGGGCCTATCGCTTCGACGTCGTGCTGCGTGGCCGGCGCGCGACACCTTTCGAGGACTACGTTCAGGGAGCGAAGCGATGATCGACCCCGCGCCGACCCTGAAGGAGACCGCTTCCCAGACCGCGGGCCCGTACGTTCACATCGGGCTCGCGCCAAAGCAGGCCGGGTTCGAGATCTTCGAGAAGAACTTTTCCAACGTACTGGTCGCCTCCAGGACCAAGGGCGAGCGCATTCGCATCGAGGGGCGGGTGATCGACGGGTCGGGCACGCCGCTGCGCGATGTGCTGCTCGAGATCTGGCAGGCGAACGCTGCAGGCCGCTACAACCATCCGGCAGACAGGCAGGCGAAACCGCTGGATCCGACGTTCCGCGGCTGGGGGCGAGCCTGCTCCGACTTCGAGACCGGCGTGTACGCCTTCGACACGATCAAGCCGGGGTCGGTCGCGGGACGCCGCGGGCGTCCGATGGCGCCGCACATCAACTTCTGGCTCGTCGCGCGCGGCATCAACCTGGGGCTCGCCACGCGCATGTACTTCTCAGACGAGAGCGCAGCGAACGCCGAGGACCCGGTGCTCAACCTCATCGAGTGGGAAGTGCGCCGCAAGACGCTCATCGCGCAGCGCGAGGAACGGCGCGAAAAGGTCGTCTACCGCTTCGACATCCGGATTCAGGGACCCGACGAGACGGTCTTCTTCGACGTCTGATCGCCGCTACGCGGCGGGCGGGCGTGTCGTCACCAGCGACTCGCGCCCGCCGAACCACTCGAACCAGGCCGCGGCATTCGGTCGGCTCTGCCGCCACTCGAGATGCTGGTAGCGAAAGTCGAGGTAGCTCAGCGCGCAGGCGAAGGAGATCGTACCGAGGTCGACGCGGTCGCCGAAATCGGCCGCGCGCTTTTCGAGTTCGTCGAGGCCGCAGGTGATCTTGTCGATCTGGCCGGCGGTCCATTCCTTCCAGCGAAGGTTTTCCGGGCGCACGGCGGTTTCATAGCGCGCGAGGATGGCGGCGTCCAGCATGCCGTCGGCGAGCGCCTGCTCGGTGAGCGCCTTCCAGCGCTCCTCGCCTTCGTCGGGCAGCAGCGCGCCGCCGGCCAGGGCGTTCAGGTATTCGAAGATCACCCGACTGTCGTAGATTGCGGCGCCGTCGTCGGTGATGAGCGTGGGCACCTGCCCGAGCGGATTGCTGGCTACGACCGTGCGGTCGCGTTTCACCGGGCTGACGTTGGCAGGCAGGAGCTCGATCCGATCGCTTAGGCCAAGCTCGTGCGCGGCAACCAGGCACTTGCGGACGAACGGCGAGGTGGCGGAGTAGAAGAGCTTCACATTGGTCTCGCTTGGCGGGTCAGGGAATCTCGTAGACGGCGAGCTCCTCGGCGATGCCGCGTACGGGCAGGCGGCGCGCTGTCGGCTTGATGCCGTCTGTTTCGAGCAGCTCCGAGGCTTTGGGATTGTCGACGACCGGCCCGGTGGCGAGGATCGATCGCGAAACGGCCAGCGCTTGCACGCGCGCCGCGATGTTGACGGTCTGGCCGAAGTAGTCCTGGTGGTCGTTCAGCGTGACGGCGAGGCACGGACCTTCGTGGATGCCTATTTTCAGCAGCAGATCCTCGCTGTTGCGCGCCTCGTTGAGCGTGCGCATCGCTTCGCGCATGCGCAGAGCGGCTGCAATCGCCCGATCGGGTGTGGCGAACGTGGCCATCACCGCGTCGCCGATGGTCTTCACGACCGCGCCGCACTCGGCGGCGATGATCTCGTGCAGGACGCGGAAGTGCTCCTTGACGATGTCGAAGGCGACGAGATCGCCGACGCGCTCGTAGAGGCCGGTCGAGCCCTTGAGATCGGTGAAGAGGAAGGTGAGGCTCATGATCTTCAGCCTCTGGTCGACGTCGAGCGTGCTGGTGCGATAGATCTCGCGGAAAGTCTGGTTGGTGAGCAGCCGCTTGGCGGTGAGAAACGGCCGGCGCTTGCCCAGCGCGTCGTGCATCCTCTGGTTGGCGATGTACACGCCGGGCACGACCCGGACGCTGCCGCGGTTCTCGAGCGACAGGCGCAGCGGCCCGGGCTGCAGGGTGGCGGTGGGAGTGTGCGCGGGCGCCTTGCTGCCGAACAATACCGACAACGACTGCCGCTCGCGCGTCGGCTCGCCCTTCACGTCGATGAACTGTGCCGTATGGGTGACCGGGTCGAAGACGATGACGAATTCCGCCGGCAGCGTAAGCGAGAGAACCGCTTTCTCGCCAGGTGGCAGCTCGAGCACCTCGAGCGCGATGTCGTCGAGGAGCTGGTCGAAGCCGTCGTCGGGAAGATCGAGGCCCGAGCTCCAGAAGATCTGCCGGAAGTATTCCTTGGCGGGGAGCTCGTCGGGCGTGTGGGCGGCGATGCGGCGCACCCGCGGGCTGACGGTGAAGGTCACCTCCACCATCTCGTCGAGGGTCGGCTCGTAACCCGCGGCGCAGAGCGCGCAGGCATACTCCGACTGGTGCACGGTCTTGAGCGAGGTTCCGGCGTCGAGAACGCCGCCGCATCCCGGGCAGAGCACGTTCCAGGACAGCTCGAACACGCCCAGCCGGGCAGCGTGCAGGAACGCCGCGATCACCTGCTCCTCGTCGAGGCCGGCCTTGGCGGCGAAGTCGAGCGCGTTGATGCGCGAGAGGTGCCGATCGGGCGCGTCGCGCACGAGCCGCTCGAGCGCCGCGACCGCATCGGCACCGGTCGACTGTCGCAGCATCCTGAACAAAGCTTCCGTCTCGCCCATGGCGTCAGCACGCTCTAGTTGTTCGGCAGCGGCAGGCTCGCCTGCCCGAAGACGTAGCGCCAGCCGTTCGGCGTTCGCGCGTAGGTGTCGCTGAACCAGAGACGGTATTCGAAGGGCCGCCCGCCCTCGGTTCCCTTGGCCCAGAGCAAGGCGGTGACCACCGCGGTGTCTCCCCACACGCGCACGCGCTGCTCGCTGTCTTCCTGATGCTCGTAGACTATCGTGCCGGAGCGCGCCTCGTTCAGCAGGTCGGTCTTGTTGAAAATCCTGCCGCGCCCGGTGACCAGAACGACATCGTCGGCGAGGATGCGCTCCATTCCTTCCACGTCGTTGTTCTTGACCGCGAGCTGGTATTGCGTGTCGAGGTCGGCGACTGCCTTGGCGTCGTCGGTCGGACGCACGTTCGCGCACCCCGCCGTGACCAGCACGAGGCATGCCACCGCCGCGCCAGGAAGTGCAGCTTTCATACGCGCCCGCTTCATCTTTCGTCCGCGGTCAATATCCCATTGACGATTGCAGCGGTCAAGCCGTGCCCGGGCCCGCTTGACCGGTTCACGCACGGCGCGAATTGCCGCTGCGCGCGGTTGCGGGCATAGTGCAAGCTTTCGTCGAGGTTGCAACGGCGATGTCCGCCGACAAGCCCACGCTTCATCCCGAAACGCTCGCTGCCCAGGGGCTGGGACGCGTCGCAGCGCCCTATCGGGACATCGTTCCGCCGATCTACGTTTCGACAACCTACGAACGGGCGGCTGACGGAACGTTTCCCGGCGGACGCACCTACTCGCGCGCCGACAATCCGACCTACGACCAGGTCGAAGCGCTGATCGCCTCGCTCGAGGGCGCGGCGGCAGCGGCTCTGTTCGCGTCGGGCGAGGCGGCGGCGACGGCAGTGTTCCAGGCGCTCGGCCCAGGCGCGGCGGTGCTCGCGCCGCGCGCCATGTACTGGGCGCTGCGCAAGTGGCTGCTCGAGTTCGCGGTGCCGTGGGGGCTCACGGTGGAGCTCTACGACAACGCTTCGATCGACGATCTCGCGGCGAAGGCGCGAGCGAAACGTCCGCGCCTCATCTGGATCGAGACGCCAGCAAACCCGACGTGGGACGTCACCGATATCGCCGCGGCGAGCTCGATTGCGCGCGAGATCGGCGCCATTGTCGCTGTCGATTCGACGGTCGCCACGCCGTTGTTGACGCGCCCGATCGAGCTCGGCGCGCACATCGTCATGCACTCGGCGACCAAGTATCTCAATGGACACTCCGACGTCGTCGCGGGAGCGCTCGCGAGCGCGCGCGACGACGAGTTCTGGCAGCGCACGCGCTACGTCCGCGGCGCAGGCGGCGCGGTGCTCGGGCCGCTCGAGGCGTGGCTCGTGCTGCGCGGAATGCGCACGCTGCATCTGCGCGTGGCGAGGGCATGCGCGAATGCGCAGGCGATCGCCGAGCGCTTCCACGGCCACGCGAAACTCTCGCACGTGCTCTACCCCGGCCTCGCCACGCATCCCGGGCATGCAGTCGCGGCGAGACAGATGCGGGGAGGCTACGGCGGCATGCTGTCGTTGCGCCTGCGCGCCGGCGAGGAGCCGGCGAAGTCCTTCGCCGCGAGGCTCAAGGTCTTCAAGCGCGCCACCTCGCTGGGATCCGTCGAGAGCCTCGCGGAGCACCGCGCGAGCGTCGAAGGACCGGGAACGATATGTCCCGCCGACCTCGTGCGGCTCTCGGTTGGCGTGGAGCACGTCGATGACCTCATCGGCGACATCGAACAGGCGCTGAGTTAGCGGGAGAGGAAGGGCATGAAGCGGAGCACCGAGCGATTCCTGACGACGCACACCGGCAGCCTGCCGCGGCCCGAGGATCTGATCCGCGCCATGTACGCCAAGGAAGAAGGCGTGCCGGTCGAAGCGGCTGCGCTCGAGCGACGCGTCGCTTCCGCGGTCGAGGAGGTCGTGCGCAAGCAGGCGGAGGCGGGCATCGACGTCATCAACGATGGCGAGATGAGCAAGCCGAGCTATGCCACGTACATCAAGGACCGCCTTGCCGGGTTCGGCGGCTCGGGCAACACATTCGTCTACCAGGATCTCGTCTCGTTTCCCAATCTGTCGAAGAGGGTCTTCGGCGATCCGGGTCGCTCTCGGCGCAAGACGCCGGCGTGCAATGCGCCGATCGCGGTGCGCGATCGAAACGCCGCGCGCACCGACGTCGAGCATCTCAAGGCGGGCTTCGCGAAGGTCGCAGCGCAGGAAATGTTCATGTCGGCTGCCTCGCCGGGCGTCGTGTCGCTCTTCTTTCGCAACGAGCACTACCCGACGGAGGAAGCGTACATCTTCGCCATCGCGGAGGCGATGCGCTACGAATACGAGACGGTCGCCGGCGCGGGCATCGTGTTGCAGCTCGATTGTCCCGATCTCGCGATGGGCCGGCACATCCAGCACGCCGACCTGAGCCTGCCGGAGTGGCGCAAGAAGGCGGAGCTGCACGTCGAGGCGCTCAATCATGCGGTTGCCAACATTGCGCCGGAGCAGCTGCGCATGCACCTGTGCTGGGGCAACTACGAGGGCCCGCATCATTGCGACGTTGCGCTCGCCGACGTGATCGACATCGTCTTGCGCGCGCGGCCGATGGCGATATCGCTGGAGGCGGCCAATCCGCGTCATGCCCACGAGTGGACGCTGTTCGAGAAGGTGAAGCTCCCCGACGGAAAAATCCTCATTCCCGGCGTGATCGAGTCGAAATCGAACTTCATCGAGCACCCGGAGCTGATCGCCCAGCGGATCGGACGCTACGCGAGGCTCGTCGGACGGGAGAACGTAATGGCGGGGAGCGATTGCGGATTCGGCACCTGGGTCGGGCAGGCCGCGGTCGATCCCGATGTCGTCTGGGCCAAGATGGCCGCGATGGCCGAAGGCGCGCGGATCGCCTCGCGCGAGTTCTGGAAGCACTAGAGGCGCCGGAGGCACCGCCGTGGTCCGCGCGAAAGCCGCACGAAGCCGCGAGGCGCCCGCACCCGCGCTTCGCGCATTGCGCAGCGAGGTCGCGCTCGCCAACCGCATCATCGAGCACTTCGGACTTTCGCGTGCGTTCGGTCACGCGAGCGCCCGCATTCCGGGGTCGAACAGGTTCCTGTTCCCGACGCGCCGCTCCCCCGCCTTCGCGGAGGAGAGGCAACTTCTTGTCCTCGACACCGACGGCAGAGTCCTGTCGGGCAAAGGCATGCCCAACAGCGAGCTGTGGATTCATGCCCGCATCTACGCGACACGGCCGGAGGTCGGCGGCATCGTTCACGCCCACCCACCTTCTTGCATCTGCCTCATGCAGATCGGCGAGCCGCACCGCATCGTGCACAATCATGGCGGCGCGTTCCAGGACGGTGTGCCTGAATACGAGCGCATCGGGCTCATCCGCACGCGCGAGCTCGGCGACGAGCTCGCGCGCTCGCTGGGCTCACGGCTCGCGATCATGATGCGCGGCCACGGCATCACTACCGCGGCGCGAGACCTGCGTCGCGCGACGATTGCCGCGCTCTATCTGGAGGAAAGCGCAGCTCTGCAGCTCACGATGCTGGCCGCGAGCGGGGGCGACGCGGCGCGCCTGCGCTCGTACACGGGGGAGGAAGCGGAGCGCGTCGCCGACCAGCTCGCCGCCCCCGTGCTGGAGCGGGCCTGGGAATACTACGCCGTGAAAGCCGCGGCGAAACGCTAGTCCGCAGTGGCGCCAGTGCGGCGCACGAGCTCGGCGTACTTCTTTGCGTCGGCGCGAATCACCTCGTTAAGTTGCTCGGGCGTGCCGGGCGCGGCCTCGAAGCCGAACTGCGCAAGCTGCTGCCGCACTTCGGGATCGGCGAGCTGCCGGTTCACCTCGGCATTGATCTGGCGGATGACCTCCGGCGGCGTGCCGCGCGGCGCAACCAGCGCCAGCCAGGCATCGACCTCGAGCTCCGGCGGGCCACCCGCTTCGGCCATCGTCGGCACGTCGGGCAGGCTCTTCGACCGCTGGCGGGCGGCGATCGCGAGTGCCTTGATGCGACCGGCCTGCATCAGTGGTAGGGCAGAGCCGAGCGTGGAGAATGCCCAGCCCACGTCGCCGTTGGCGATGCTCACGTACATCTGCGACTGATCCCGGAACGGCACATGGATCATCTTCGTGCCGGTCAGGAAAGCGAACTCCGCGCTGCCCAGATGCGACGGGCTGCCGACGTAGGAAGAGCCATAGGAAACGGTGTCCGGCTTTGCCTTCGCGGCGGCGACGAGCCCAGGCACGCTCGTGTAGGGTCCCGCAGTTGACACGATGAGGAAGAAGGGCGTGCGATAGAACATCGCGACGGGCACGAAGTCCTTCTCCGGATCGTAGGGCAGTTTCCTGTAGAGCGCGGGGTTGATGGCCACGTGCGCGTTGCTCACCACGAGGAGCTCGTGCCCATCGGGGGCGGCGCTCTTCACCGCCTCGATGGCGATGAAACCGCTGCCACCTGGCTTGGCTTCGACGATCACCGGCTGGCCCCAGGCTTTGGCGAGCTTGTCGGCCATCACGTGGGTGAATACGGCCGGTCCTGCACCGGCGGAGTAGGGCGCAGTAATCCTGATCGGCTTGGACGGAAAAGCCTGCCCGAAAGCGCTCGCCACGGCGCCGAGCGCGAGCACGGCGATGACGATGCGACGCGAAAGCGCTGCCCTATTCATGCATTCTCCGGCCGTCGATGGCGATGATCCTAGCGCGAAGCGAGCTCGCCCGCCTCAGTGAATGCATCCGGATCGTAGCTGATGCGGCCCGACTGCGAATAGTCGTCGAGCTCGAGCCAGCTGCCGAGCAGCGTGTCCAGCGAACGCGGCCGAAGCGGGCTCAGACCCTTGTTCGGGGAGCAGGTCAATTCACCGAAGTAGGCGCGGCCCCGGACGTCGTAGAGGTCGACACGCAGAAAATCGACGCCGGCGGAGAGCGCCTCCGCGGCAGAGATCATCGCCGCGAGCGTACCCGGAGG
>DASVFM010000196.1:0-13921 GCA_036380055.1 Casimicrobiaceae bacterium | reverse complement strand
GCCTCCACGTGCGCGGTGCGCACGGGCGCAGCGGCGGCCGCAGCGCAGAGCGCGGCGGAAACGGCGATGAACAGTCGAAGCAGGCGACGCATCGGTCGGCAAACGAATCGTATGGATTGGCGAACCCGCTGCTGCATTGGGTTATTCCGTCGCGGCGAGGTTCCCCGTTGCTACAATTCTAGCAGTCCGGGACCTGCTCCCGCCCCGGCCCGGAGTAGCCGAGCGCGAAGCGTGGACGGTCGCCCGACGAGCGGTCGGCAAGACCGCTCCGCGACGCGATTCGGCCCAGGCGCTTCGCCACACTGCTTTCAAGTTCCCGCTTCCCGTCCATGCCCTTCGAAGCCTTCGTCGTATCGACGCTGGTCGTCGCCGTGAGCGAACTCGGCGACAAGACGCAGCTCCTCGCGCTGATGCTCGCCGCGCGTTACCGCAGGCCGCGACCGATCATCCTGGGCATCCTGGCCGCCACGGTCCTCAATCACGCGCTGGCCGCACTGCTTGGCACGTGGCTGCGCGATCTTGTGCCGCCCGCGGTGCTGCGCTGGGTGGTGGCCGCCTCGTTCGTCGCGGTGGCACTCTGGACGCTGCGGGCGGAAGCGCCGCTCAAAGCCGACGCCGCCCGGGCCCGCGGCCTGAGTGTTTTCGCGATCACGGCCACGACCTTCTTCATTGCCGAGATGGGTGACAAAACGCAGGTGGCCACCGTGGTGCTCGCGGCGCAGTTCGGTTCGCTCGTCGCCGTCGTCGCGGGCACCACGCTCGGTATGCTGCTGGCGGACGCGCCGGTCGTGTACCTCGGCCAGGCGGCGGCGACACGCATTCCCATGCGTCTCGTGCGCGGCGTCGGCGCGGCGTTCTTCCTGCTGCTGGCGGTCGTCGCGCTGCTCACGCGCTGAGGCGCTCGCGCAGAGGCCTGCCGGTATAATCGCACGCTTCACGAAACAGCGAGCCTCATCAGCGCATGCAGCCCTATCGCCCCGCCGAGATCGATGCCGCAGCCCAGGCGCACTGGCGCGCGGTCGATGCTTTCCACGCACGCGAGGATCCCGCGCGGCCCAAGTTCTATCTCGTGTCGATGCTGCCCTACCCGTCGGGGGTGCTGCACATGGGGCACGTGCGCAACTACACCATCACCGACATGATGTACCGCTATCTGCGGATGAAGGGCTTCAACGTCATGACGCCGATGGGCTGGGACGCGTTCGGGCTGCCGGCGGAGAACGCGGCGATGAAGGCAGGCATGGCACCTGCGAAGTGGACTTACGACAACATCGCCTACATGAAGAAGCAGATGTACGCGGTGGGTCTCGCGATCGACTGGTCACGCGAGCTCGCGACGTGCAAGCCCGACTATTACCGCTGGAACCAGTGGTTCTTCCTGAAGATGCTCGAGAAGGGCATCGCCTACAAGAAGACGGGCGTCGTGAACTGGGACCCGGTCGATCAGACGGTGCTCGCCAACGAGCAAGTGATCGACGGCAAGGGTTGGCGCTCGGGCGCGCCGGTGGAGAGGCGCGAGATCCCGATGTATTACCTGCGCATCACCGACTACGCCGACGAGCTGCTCGACAACCTGCCCAAAATGACCGGGTGGCCCGAGCGGGTGCGCACGATGCAGGCCAACTGGATCGGGCGGAGCGAAGGCGTGCGCTTCGCCTTCCCACACGAGATCCGCGGGACGGACGGCAAGCTCATCGGCGACGGCAGGCTGTGGGTGTTCACCACCCGCGCCGACACCATCATGGGCGTGACCTTCTGCGCCGTTGCGGCCGAGCATCCCTTGGCGGCGCACGCGGCGCGGTCGAACGCCGGGGTCGCCGCGTTCGTCGAGGAGTGTAAGCACGGGACGGTGATCGAGGCGGAGCTCGCTACGATGCAGAAGAAGGGCATATCAACCGGGCTCTTCGTCACGCATCCGCTTTCGGGCGAGAAAGTCGAGCTGTGGGTAGCCAACTACGTGCTCATGGCCTACGGCGACGGCGCGCTCATGGGCGTGCCGGGTCACGACGAGCGCGACTTCGAGTTCGCCAAGAAATACGGCCTTCCGATCAAGCAGGTGATCGCCGTTCCCGGCAAGGTCTTCTCCACCGACGCCCTGCAGCCGTGGTACGAGGACAAGGAGCACGGTGTTTGCGTCAACTCGGGCAAATATGACGGGCTCGCGTATCGCGAAGCTGTCGAAGCCGTCGCGGCGGATCTCGCGGCGAAGGGCCTGGGGGAGAAGCGCACGACCTATCGCCTGCGCGACTGGGGCGTCTCGCGGCAGCGCTATTGGGGCACGCCGATCCCGATCATCCATTGCCCGGCGTGCGGTGACGTTCCGGTGCCGGAGTCCGACCTGCCCGTCGTGCTGCCCGAGGATTGCGTGCCGGATGGAAGCGGCAACCCGCTCACCAAGCGTGCCGACTTCTTGAGTGTCCCATGCCCCAAATGCGGCAAGGCGGCGAAGCGCGAAACCGATACGCTTGATACCTTCGTCGATTCGTCTTGGTACTACATGCGCTACGCCTGTCCCGGCGCGCCGACGATGATCGACTCCCGCAACGACTACTGGAATCCGATGGACCAGTACATCGGCGGTATCGAGCACGCGATTCTGCACCTTCTCTACGCGCGCTTCTGGACCAAGGTGATGCGCGACATGGGGATGGTCAGATTCGACGAGCCCTTCATGCGGCTCATGACCCAGGGCATGCTTCTCAATCACGCCTGGTTCCGGCGCACCGAGCGCGGTGGCTTCGACTATCTCTCTCCCGATGAGGTCGAGCCTACCTACGATGCCGAAGGCAGGATCACGGGCGGCAGGCTCAAGGCGACCGGCGAGCCGGTGGAATACGGCGGCACGGGCACGATGTCGAAGAGCAAGAAGAACGGCGTCGACCCCAACGAGCTCATCGCCAAGTACGGCGCCGACACGGCGCGGCTGTTCGTCATGTTCGCCGGTTCGCCGGAGGATTCTGCCCTGTGGTCCGACGAAGCCGTGGAAGGGCAGTTCCGCTTCCTCAAGCGCCTGTGGTCCTACGCGCAGGCGCATGTCGATCCGTTCGCACGCGCGGCTGCGTCGGTCGACTGGGCGCGCGTCGCGCCGGAGTTGCGCGCGATACGCCGCCACCTTCACCTCCACCTGAAACAGGCGAGCGACGACTACGAGCGCGTCAAGTACAACACCGTCGTGTCCGCGGGCATGAAGATGCTCAATGCTCTGGAAGAGATTCCCGACGACGGCTCGGCGGGGTCGATCGAGCTCGCGCGCGAAGGGCTGTCGCTGCTGCTGCGGGTGCTCAATCCGGTTGCGCCTCACATCACGCACGTGCTCTGGCAGGCGCTCGGCTTCGCGGCCGCGTACGGAGACATCCTCGATGCGGCTTGGCCAACGGTAGACGCGAGCGCGCTGGCGCAGGAGGAAATCGAGCTCGTTCTGCAGGTCAACGGCAAGCTCAGAGGCAAGCTCATCGTGCCGGCCGGGGCCGATACCGCCGCGATCCAGAGCGCCGCCGTCGCGAGTCCCGAGGTGCAGCGCCACTCCAACGGCGCCGTGCCGAAGCGCGTAGTCGTGGTACCCGGGAGGCTGGTGAATGTCGTGGTCTAGCCCGGGACGGGGCTCTTCTTTTCCGGTTCTGCTTGCCTGTCTTCTCGCTTCCTGCGGCTTTCACCCGCGTGGCGAGACGCACTATACGTTCGACACCGTGTATCTGAACTCCCCTGCCACCCAACCGCTCACCAGGGAGCTGCAGCGCTCGCTTCAGGGCGGCGGCTCGGCGCAGCTCGTCGCGTCAGCCGAGCAGGCGCAGGTGATCCTCGACATCACGAGCGTCGAGAACAGCAAGCAGATCCTGTCGCTGTCGAGCGGCGGCAAGGTGAGCGAATATCTGCTCATCAAGCGCGTCCTCTTCCGCGTGCACGACAAGGAGGGCAACGACTGGCTTCCCACGGCGGAGGTCGTGGTGCGCCGAACCTATACGTACAGCGACACCGAGGCGCTCGCCAAGGAATACGAAGAGCAGCGGCTCTGGGGCGACATGCAGGCCGATGCAGTGCAGCTGATCGTGCGCCGGCTTCAGTCCGCCAAGAAGCCAGTGGCGTAATCGTGCCGGGCGGCAGCCCGCTGCCCCCTCGTTTCGCCGATTCGAGATGCGGCTTCGTCCCGACCAGCTAGCGGCGCACCTCGCGAAAGAGGTGCGCAACCTGTACATCGTGCACGGGGACGAGCCGTTGCTCGCGATCGAGGCCGGCGATCGCATCCGCGCGTCCGCGCGCGCCGCGGGTTACGAGGAGCGCGAGGTGCTCGTCGTCGAGGCGGGCTTCAAGTGGGATGCCTTCGTCGCGGCCAACCGCAACCTCGGCCTCTTCGGCGCGCGCAAGCTCGTCGATCTGCGCATTCCCTCGGGCAAGCCCGGCGTCGAAGGAGCGCGCGCGCTGGAGGATTGCGCGCGCAATCCAAGCCCCGATGCCGTAACGCTCGTGACCCTGCCGCGCCTCGACCGTGCGGCTCTGGGGTCGAGCTGGTTCTCGGCGCTGGAGGAAAGCGGCGTCACGATCGCCGTGCAACCGCTCGAACGCGCGGAGCTGCCGGCCTGGCTCGCGGCGCGCCTGGCCCGCCAGAAGCAGCGCGTGTCGCGGCAGACGCTGGAGTTCCTGGCCGACACGACCGAGGGCAACCTCCTCGCCGCGCGGCAGGAGATCGAGAAGCTCGGCCTCCTGCTGCCCGAGGGTGAGCTCACGCAGGAAGCGGTCGAGCTGGCGGTCGCCGACGTGGCGCGTTTCGACGTCTTTCAGCTTTCGGAGGCCTGGCTTGGTGGCGACGCGCCGCGCGTGTGCCGTATCCTCGCCGTCCTGCAGGCCGAAGGCGAGGGGATGCCGCTCCTCCTCTGGCAGCTTGGAGAGGACCTGCACGCGCTAGCGGAAGTGTTCGCGGCCAGCGCCTCGGGGACGCCGCTCGGCGTCGCGGTGCGCGGGGTACGTGTCTGGGGCAAGCGCCAGGCAGCGCTCGAGAAGGCCGCCGGGCGCGTCGCACCGGCGGCGATCTCGCACCTGCTCACCCGGCTGGCGCGTCTCGACGCTCTCGCCAAGGGCATCGGCCGCGGCAACCCCTGGGACGAGCTTCTGGAGCTCGCGCTCGCCCTTTGCGGCGGTTCTTCGGCGCGCATCGACTCCAGCGCGGCCGTGATGCGTTAGGATCGCGTCTGCGGCCGCCCCAATCGCGGCCGGCTCTGCGGGGGGACACTCTCCTGAGCGAGGAGGGAGCTATGTACAGAAAAATTCTCGTCGCCTACAACGGAACGCCCGAGTCGCGCTCCGCGCTGGATGAAGCCGTACGCCTCGTACCTGATGCCTCGGTCGAAGTGCATCTCGCCGGCGTCGTGCACTACCCATCGGCGTACCTGCTCGCCGGCGAGTACGTGCCGGAAGTCGCGCTTGCCGACGAGCGAGAGCACATGGAGGCGGATCTGAAGGCCGCGCACGAGCTCCTCGCGGGCAAGGGCCTCAGCGTGACGGACCATCTGGTCGTCGGCGAGCCGGTTGAGGTGATCACGAAACTCGTGAGCGACCTGGGCATCGACCTGCTGATCCTTGGACACCCGCGCAGCAAGTCCTTCGCACTGCGCTGGTGGCGCGGTTCGGTGGACGCGATCCTCATCGAGCGCGTCCGCTGCAGCATCCTGGTAGCCGCCGACGCGAGGGCCTAGCTTCGACCCTGCGCCTGCCGGTCAGGGCTTCGCCGCGCTTACGCTGACGTCGCCGTAGTAGGCCTGCGCGTCGGCCTGGGTGTTGTCGGTATCGGTCATCAGCTGGATCGACGTGACGTTTCCGGGCTCCTCGCCGAAGGCGCGCTTGAAATCCTCGACGAGGTTGCGTGTATAGGTTTGCCAGCGGCCTATTCCCTGATCGTCGACGGCGACCGCGATCATGCGCACCCGCGCGCTGCGGCTGCTCACGGTGATGGAATCGAGCGCGACCTTGCTGCCCCAGATGTACATCAGCTCCGCATAGGGTAGTTGCTGGCCCGAAATGGTCTGCGCGGCAGAGGCGGCGAACCGATCCTTGAACGAGAGCTTCGAGTTATCGCCGCCGAACGCGACCATCAGCCGCACGGGCGCGTCTTCCTTGCTCTGCTCCGCGGTGCTCGCACCGGGGATGCCTTGGGCCACCTTCCATTTCCAGGTGAGCATCGGGAAGTGGTGGGGATCGAAGTCGGTCTGAACGCCGAGGAGCGAGGCGGAGTTGTGCGCCATGGCCCGCACCACGACCGCGTTGTCCTCGACCACCAGCAGGTAGTCGGTGCTGTTCTTGAAAGAGGCGAGCGGGATCTGCTTCCACTCGCCGGGCAGTGGTCCGCCGGCCTTGGCCGTCGAGAAGGCCGGAATCGCCGGAGCCTGCTGCGCCGCCGCGCCAACGGCGACGACCGCGCACAGCAGGCCGGTTGCAAGGATCGTCTTCATCGTAGCTCCTCGGGTGTGCATTGCGCTTTCGTTTCGCGCGCTTTGCATCTGATCAAGCGCTCTTCGCGGCGGTCGTGCATTTGTGCGCCACAAATCGCCGCCCTCCTTCTCTCTTTTCGGAAAAGCTTACCATCTCGCAAGCGTGTGCGTGTCGCGAAAACCGCACTACCTTGCGCGTCTATTGACGCGATCGGTTATTGCGCCCGCAGCGCTCCGTGCTTAGCGCCAATCGCCCCATAGGGCGGCAATGGCGGCCAGCACAGCCGGCCCCGCGGTTTCGGTGCGCAGCGTGCGGGGTCCCAGACGCACAGCTTGAAAGCCGGCGGCGAGCGCCTGCGAGCGTTCCTCCGGCGCGAGGCCGCCTTCCGGCCCGATAAGGAGTTCGATAGTGCCCTCGGGGACGCGGAGCCTCCCGAGCGTCAGCGAAGCGTCAGGGGCGAGCAGCAGCCGCGTGTGCGCGTGGGAAGAGCGCTGCAGCCACTCGCGCAGCTCGCCGGGCGGGTCGATCCGCGCCAGGCGGTTGCGCCCGCACTGCTCGCAGGCCGCGATGACGATGTGACGCCAATGCTCGAGACGGCGCTCCGCGCGCAGCCCGTCGAGTCGCGTGACGCCGCGCGCGGTTGCCACCGGCACGATTGCGAAGGCCCCGAGTTCGACTGCCTTCTGCACGACGTAGTCCATACGTTCGGCAGCGATCAGCGCCTGTACCAGCGTGATCTTCAGCGGCGACTCGCGCTCGACCATGCGCCGCTCGAGGAGACGAACGCTCACCGCGCGCGACGCAACGCGCACGATCTGCGCCTTATATTCGGAGCCGTCGCCGGAGAAGAGCGTCAACGAGTCGCCGTCGCGAAGGCGCAACACGCGCACCGCGTGGTGCGCCGCTTCGTCGGGCAGCGCGAGCTCGGCGCCCGGCGAGAGCGGCAGCGGACAGAACAGCCGCGGCGTCACGCGACCCCGCCCGCCGCGGCAGACTGCAAATCGAAATGAAAGTGGTCGGCGACCGGTCGGTAGCCGATCTTGCTGTAGATGCTGTTCGGGGTCGGGTTGGCGAGATCGGTCGTGAGATAGAGCGGCTGTCTGCCGCCGCGCAGCAGCTCGCGCGACAGTGCGGCAACCAGTGCGGAGGCATAGCCCCGGCCTCGCTCCTGCGGCGGCGTGTACACCGGAGCAATTCGCGCCGAGAAGCTGCCGTCATCGCGCCGGGTCTCGGAGAAACCGGCAAAGGAGACGGCGCGTCGATCGCCCCACACGCGAACGAATCCCTTCTCGAGGCGCCGCGCGAGGCGTGTCCGGGCGCGCTCGGCCTCGTCCGGCGGCAGTCCGGCTTCGAGCATGAACGCCGCCTGCCACCGTGCGATAAGATCGTACTCTGCGGGCTCGGGGCGGCGCATCGTTCCCGTCATCGATGGTGCCGCAGGCATGTCCGTCAGCGCGAAGTGCCGAAGGCGAAAGCGTAGTGAATGCTCGATGCCGGTCCGCTCGCGCCAGACTCGCGTGAACGCATCGCAGGAAGATAGCGGCCCGACGAGGCGCTTCGGAAAGCGCTGGCGCGCGGCGAGATCGGCGGCGATCGACTCGATCGCGCGTGCCGGCCCGCCTGTGACCAGCAGAGCGCCGTCAGGCACGTGCAGCGCCGCAGCGGCCACGGCATCGCGTTCCATGGCGCACGCGAAGTAGGCGTCGGCATCGTCGGGATCCGGTGTTGCGATCATTCGCGCGACCGCTGTCACCATGATGCTGTTCTCCGCCTCCGTCACCTGCAGGAAGGCAGCGGCGGCACGCAGAAAGCTCGCCGGATCGGCGTGGATGCGTAGCTGCACGAATTTCGCATGGGCGCGAGGCGTGCTAGCATTTTGCCATACGCCCGCGAGGAGATTCACATGGCCGAGACGACACCTGTCTGCGCATTCGACACCCCCGCCCCGGACTTCGACCTTCCCGGCACCGATGGGCGCCGTTACCGGCGCGACGCGGTTCGCGGTCCCAACGGATTGCTGGTCATGTTCATCTGCAACCACTGTCCGTTCGTCAAGGCCGTGATCGACAAGATCGTGCGCGACGCAGCCGAGCTCAAGACGCGGGGCGTGGGCTCCGTGGCGATATGCAGCAATGATCCAGCAGACTATCCCGAGGACTCGTTCGACAACATGAAGTCGCTCGCTGAGCGAATGCGTCTCCCGTTCCCGTATCTATGGGACGAGTCGCAGCAGATCGCGCGCGCCTACGGTGCGGTGTGTACGCCCGATTTCTTCGGCTATAACTCCGCGCTGAAGCTGCAGTATCGCGGGCGACTGGACGACTCGGGGCGTTCGCCGAAGCCCGGCGCACCGCGGGAATTGTTCGACGCCATGGTTCAGGTCGCGCGCACGGGCAAGGGCCCGGCGCAACAGACCGCGAGCATCGGCTGCTCGATCAAATGGAAGGAAGCGTAGCCGCGCCACGCGGCGTGCCGGCGCCGGCCTTCTAGCGGCCCGGGAAGAACTCCCGCAGCGCGTCGAGCACTGCGTCGGGCGCCTCGACCATGAGGCTGTGTCCGCAGTCGGGAATGCGCACGACGCGTTTGTCGGCGAGCGTCTCGGCGAGTGCGCGAGCGTTCTTCGGCAGAGTCATCTGGTCGCGCTCGCCGACGATGAGCAGCGCCGGGCAGCGAATCTTGCTCGCGGCTTTTAGCCCCTCGGCGTAGCTATTGCAGGCCGCGAGGTCGGTGTAGAGCACGCCGGGGCCACAGCGCTCCATCAGCCGCAGCGAGCTGCCGGTCATCCATACGCCAGGCAGGCGATTGCCTCCCAGCTGGTCGGGCGGGGAAAACGACCAGACGTTGATCATTTCGAACGCCGCGTGATCGTCGCGCTTCGCGGCATCGAGCAACGCCTCGCTCACCGGCATAGGCACCGACGGGCCGAGCAACGCGACCCGCTCCACGCGAGTCGGGTGTCGGCAGGCCGCATCGAGCACGGCGAGGGAGCCGAGGCTATGTCCCGCCAGCGCAGCCGTGTTTATCGCACAGGCGTCGAGCACCGCGACGAGCCAATCCGCGATCGCCGCGACCGTGGGCAGCGCTGCACCTTCGCTTCGACCATGCCCCGGAAGGTCGAGCGCCAGCACGTTCCTGCCGTGATGGGCGAAGTAGCGCGATTGCAGCGCCCAGACGCTGTGATCATTCGCGGCACCGTGAACGAACGCGATCGTCGGGAGCGCCGCGTCGAACGCCCGCGCCCCAGTGTAGGCGTAGACCGAATGACCCGCGACGCTGACGCGCACGGCGCCGCTCAGGCTCGCTCGGCCGCGTGCAGCGCGCGGCCAAGGTCTTCGATCAGGTCCTCGGCGTGCTCGAGGCCGACCGAAAGGCGTATCGTCCCTTCGCCGATGCCCGCGGCCCTGAGATCCTGCGCTGACACACGAAAATGCGTGGTCGAGGCAGGATGGATCACCAGCGACTTCGCGTCGCCGACGTTGGCGAGGTGCGAGAAGATGCGCAGCGACTCGATGAACCGGCGCCCCTGATCGCGGGTGCCGCGGATCGCGAAGCTGAACACTGCGCCGCAGCCGGCGGGCAGCAGCCGTGCCGCCAGCGCGTGGTCCGGATGCGTTGGCAGCCCCGGATAGCCGACCGACTCGACGAAGGGATGCGCAGCGAGAAACGACACGATCTTGCGCGTGTTCTCGACATGCCGCTGCATGCGCAGCGGCAGCGTCTCGATTCCCTGCAGGATCTGGAACGCCGTCATCGGCGCCATGCACGCACCGAAGTCCCGGATGCCTTCACGCCGCGCGCGTAGCAAAAACGCCGCGGTCGTCGATTCCTCCGTGAACACCATGCCGTGGAACCCTGCGTAGGGCTCGCTCAGCGTCGGAAACTTGCCGGCGCTCCTGCCCGGTTCGTCCCAGTCGAAGCGTCCCGAATCGACGAGCAGGCCGCCGATCACCACGCCGTGACCGGAGAGGAACTTGGTCGCCGAGTGGTACACGAGATCCGCGCCGTGATCGAAGGGGCGCATGAGATACGGCGTGGTGAAGGTCGAGTCGACGAGCAGCGGCACTCCGTGCTCGTGCGCCAGCGCGGCGACGCGAGGCACGTCGAGAATTTCGAGCCCGGGGTTGCCGAGCGTCTCGCCGAAGAGCAGCCGCGTGTTGGGGCGGATGGCGTTGCGCCAGGCATCGAGATCGCGGGCATCCACGAAGCTGGTCTCGATGCCGAAGCGCGGCAAGGTGAAGTCGAGCAGGTTGTGCGAGCCGCCGTAGAGCGAGCGCGAGGCGACGATGTGCGAGCCTGCGCCCATGAGCGTCGCGATCGCGAGATGCAAGGCCGCCTGACCGCTCGCCACGGCGATTGCACCGACGCCGCCCTCGAGCGCGCTGATCCGCTCTTCCAGCACGGCGCAGGTCGGATTGGAGATCCGTGAATAGACATACCCCGCGCGCTCCATGTTGAAGAGCGCCGCCGCATGATCGCTGTCCCGGAAAACGAACGAGGCGGATTGGTAGATCGGTGTGGCGCGCGCGCCGGTCGCCGGGTCGGGCCGCGCGCCTGCATGCAGCGTCAGAGTATCGAAATGGGTCGTCTTCGGCTTGGCCATGGCGTCGGGCTCTCGCTGCGCAGGCGCGCTATGGTAGCGCATTGCGAGCCGCCCCGACCCGTCGCCTCCCCCTTGGCGTGTGCCTGACGCGGGCCTACACTCTCACACCCTGAAGGTCTACTTCACATTCCCAGGAGAGCGAGATGCAACGCAAGGCCTCCGCACGCTGGCAGGGTACCGCGAAGGAAGGCGCAGGAACGATAAGCACGCAGAGCGCCACTCTGAAGGACACACCCTATTCGTTCGTCGCGCGCTTCGGCGACGGCAAAGGCACCAACCCAGAAGAGCTGATCGCCGCGGCGCACGCCGGCTGCTTCACCATGGCGCTGTCGTTCATGCTCAATAACGCGGGCTTCACGGCCGACGCGATCGACACCGAGGCCGCTCTGACGCTGGAGCAGGTGAGCGGAGCGTGGACCATCTCGTCGATCCACCTGACGACGCGCGCCCGGGTCGGCAACATCGATGCCGCGAAGTTCGCCGAGGTCGCGGCCAACGCCAAGGCCAACTGTCCGGTCTCGCGCGTGCTCAACGCGACCATAACGATGGACGCCAAGTTGGTGGCCTAGCCGCCCGCGCCGCAATGCCCGAAGATCCACCGCGCGTCAGGAAAGGCCGCGGCGCCGGGTACAACCCGGCCAACCGCTTTCGCCGCGATGCGCGCGAAGCCTTCGATGACGGCTGGGCCGCGGCGCCCGCGGAGGACGAGGAGCTGCCTCCTATCAGGACGACGGTCTCGATCCAGCAAGCACGCACGATCATCGCGCACAACGAGTCACCCGACATTCCTTTCACGCAGTCGATCAACCCGTACCAGGGCTGCGAGCACGGCTGCATCTACTGCTACGCGCGGCCTTCTCACGCCTATCTCGACCTTTCGCCTGGGCTCGACTTCGAAACCAAGCTCTTCGCCAAGCCGAACGCGGCGGAGCTGCTGCGGGCGGAACTCGCCAGGCCGGGTTACCGTTGCGACCCCATCGCGCTGGGAACGAACACCGATCCGTATCAGCCGATCGAGCGCGAATGGAAGATCACGCGCAGGATCATCGAAGTCCTGGCGGAGTGCGAGCACCCGCTGACGATCACCACCAAGGGAGTGCTCGTCGAGCGCGACATCGACCTCCTCGCGCCGATGGCCGCCAAGCGGCTCGTGCGCGCCTACATCTCGATCGCCATGCTCGACCCCGAGCTCGCGCGCCAGCTCGACCCGCGCGCGCCTGCTCCCAAACGTCGGTTGCAGATGATCAAGACGCTCGCCGACGCGGGTATTCCGGTCGGCGTGAGCGTGGCGCCGGTCATCCCGCAGCTTACCGATCGTGATCTCGAATCGATCCTCGAAGCCGCCGCGGCAAGCGGCGCGCGCTGGGCGACGTGGATCATGCTGCGGCTGCCGCGCGAAGTCTCGGAGCTGTTCCGCGACTGGCTGGCGCAGCACTACCCGCTGCGCGCTGCGCACGTCATGAGCATCGTGCAGCAAGTCCGCGGAGGCCGTGACAACGACCCCGCTTTCGGCTCACGCATGCGAGGCGAGGGACAGTTCTCCGAGCTCATCGCGCGCCGTTTCGCAATTGCCTGCAGGCGGCTCGGGCTCAATGCCGACCGCGCGCCTCTCGACACCACGCGTTTCCGGCCGCCGCGTCGCGAAAGCGCCGGACAGCTCGAGCTCTTCGGTGGCTGAGTCGCTGACGGCGCGGCTTGCGCGCTGCTACACCGGCGCGGTGCACGACGCGCTGCGCGCGCTGGGAAGGGAGAATATCGTTCTTCCACCGGCGATCAAGCCTGTCGTGCCGCAGATGCGTCTCGCCGGACCGGCATGGACCGTCGCGGGGCACGTCGACCGGACGCGCACGCGCGACGAGACGCTGCGCGCCTGGTGCACGCTCCTCGCCCGCGCGCCGAAAGATCATGTGATCGTGTGCCAGCCCAACACCCACGAGATCGCCCTCATGGGCGAGCTTTCTGCGCAAACGCTGCAGGCCCGCGGGGTCCTGGGGGTCGTGATCGACGGCGGCTCGTGCGACACCGACCTCGTGGTCGCGCAGGGCTTTCCTGTCTTCTGCAGCTTCCTGACCCCGGCAGACATCGTCGGCCGCTGGATACCCGACCGCTTCGGCGAGCCGGTCACGATAGGCGACGTGACGATCGCCAGCGGTGACTACGTTCTAGGGGATCGCGACGGCGTAGTGGCCATCCCGCGCGCTCTCGTGGCAGAGATCGTCGCCGCCACGGAGGAAGTGGTGGCGACCGAGAGCGAGATGCGTCGCGCGCTCATCGGCGGGATGGATCCTGTCGAGGCGTACGACCGCTACGGAAAGTTCTAGCGGCGCGAGCCCGCAGCGAGGGGCCCCGCGAAGCGGGGATCGCGCGAGGCGAGTCGACGCAGGCTGTCGACACTCGACACCACAGCGCTCGACTCGCGAAGGAGGAGGCAGCGGTGAGGCACGAGGTCGGCTGGACCACCTAGATCTCCGCCTCGAGCAGACAGCCGAACTCTCGGGCGAAGTCGATCGACACGCGGGCGTGCACCGCCCCCTGCTTGTCGAAGAGGCGGCGCGTCCCGCGCAGCGCGAGCCGCCTCAAGGCTGGCAATCGGCGACGCGGTGCGCGGTCACGACTTCGTCGCGGGTGCGGCCGTCACGCACCGTGTGGGTCTCCAGGCGGTAGGCGGTGTCGCTGTCTGCCGTAAGGATCGAGGTGGTGCTCCACGACGCGAAGCCCGAAGGAAGCTTCACCGTGCATTGAGCAACCGTCGTGTAGGTGGGAGCCTGGGTCGAGCTCGAAAGCTTGCAGCCGATCTTCTCGAGCGTCGAATCGCGCTGGCGCAGCTCCTTGGTCGGATCGATGCACTCCTTGGCGGCGAACTTCTTCTCGCCTACGGTGCTTTCGTATTCCCACATGCCC
>DASVFM010000195.1:0-5289 GCA_036380055.1 Casimicrobiaceae bacterium | reverse complement strand
GCTCGCGCCCGCGCGGCGCTCGAGCTTCGTCGTGCTGATCGTCAGCCTGGCGCTCACCGTCGCGATCGGAGTGCGCCTGTGGTGAAGCGCATCGCCGTCGGCGCCCACTACGGGCTGAGGGACTGGCTGGCGCAGCGCGTGACCGCGGTGCTGGTGGCGCTCTACACCCTGCTCTGGGTCGGCGTCGCCGTCTATCACGGAGGAATCGACGAGGCGTTGTGGCGGGCGCTGTTCGCGAGCTCCGCGTTTCGCGTGGCGACCCTGCTCTTCGGGCTCGCGCTGCTCTGGCACGCCTGGATCGGGATGCGCGACATCTGGATGGACTACGTCAAGCCGACTGCGGTGCGGCTCACGCTCGAGGTGGCAACCCTCGTCGCGCTCGCCGGCTACGGCGCTTGGCTCGCCGAGATCCTCTGGGGCGCCCGATGAGCCTTCCCGTGCGGCGGTTCGACGCCATCGTCGTCGGCGCCGGCGGGTCCGGCCTGCGCGCGGCGCTGCAGCTCGCGGAGGCAGGGCTTTCGGTGGCGGTGCTGTCGAAGGTTTTTCCGACGCGCTCGCATACGGTCGCGGCGCAGGGCGGTATCGGCGCCGCGCTCGGCAACATGGGCGAGGACAGCTGGCTCTGGCACATGTACGACACGATCAAGGGCTCCGACTGGCTCGGCGACCAGGAAGCGATCGAGTACATGTGCCGCAGCGCCGCGGAAGTCGTCTACGAGCTCGAGCACTTCGGCATGCCGTTCGACCGCAACCCTGACGGCACGATCTATCAGCGTCCGTTCGGAGGGCATTCGGCCAACTTTGGTGAGAAGTCCGTGCAGCGTGCCTGCGCTGCCGCGGATCGCACGGGGCACGCGATGCTGCACACGCTCTATCAGCGCAATACCCGCGCGCGCACGCAGTTCTTCGTCGAATGGATGGCGCTCGACCTCATTCGCGATGCCGACGGCGAAGTCCTCGGCGTGACCGCCCTCGAAATCGAGACCGGCGAAGTTTCGATCGTGCAGGCCAAGGCGACCCTGTTTGCGACGGGCGGGGCCGGGCGCATCTTTGCCGCCAGCTCCAACGCGTTCATCAACACCGGCGATGGCCTGGGCATGGCGGCGCGCGCCGGGATCCCGCTCGAGGACATGGAATTCTGGCAGTTCCACCCGACCTGCGTCCCCGGTGCCGGGGTGCTCATCACCGAGGGAGTGCGCGGCGAGGGCGGCATCCTGCTCAACTGCAACGGCGAGCGCTTCATGGAGCGTTACGCCCCCAACCTCAAGGACCTCGCGTCGCGCGACATCGTCTCGCGCTCGATGGACCAGGAGATCAAGGAAGGGCGAGGCTGCGGGCCGCACAAGGATTACGTGCTGCTCAAGCTCGACCACCTCGGCCCGGAGGTGATCATGAAGCGGCTGCCGTCGATCCGCGAGATCGCGATCAAGTTCACCAACGTCGATCCGATACGCGAGCCGATTCCGGTCGTGCCGACGATCCATTACATGATGGGGGGAATCCCGACGAATATTCACGGTCAGGTCGTGGTCCCCCGCGACGGCAACCCGAACGCCGTCGTGCCCGGCTTCTACGCGGTCGGGGAATGCGCCTGCGTCTCGGTCCACGGCGCCAACAGGCTCGGCACCAATTCCCTGCTCGATCTGCTGGTCTTCGGGCGCTCGGCCGGCAACTTCATCGTGGAGCAGAACCTGCCGCGGCGGCAGCACAAGCCCTTGCCCCGACAGGCGGGCGACGCCGCGCTCGGGCGCCTCGCGCGCCTCGATGCAGCAACATCGGGCGAGAGCGTCGCCGAGGTTGCCGATACGCTGCGCAAGAGCATCCAGGCGCACTGCGCCGTGTTCCGCAACCAGCAGCTGCTCTCCGAGGGCGTAAGGCAGGTGCTCGAGATCGAACAGCGCGTGCAGCGCGTCGCGATCAAGGACAAGAGTCGGATCTTCAATACGGCGCGCGTCGAGGCGTTGGAGCTCGAGAACCTGATCGAGGTAGCCAAGGCGACGGTCATCTCGGCCGAGGCGCGCAGGGAATCGCGCGGCGCGCACGCGCGCAGCGATTTTCCCGAGCGCGACGACGTCAACTGGCTCAAGCACACGCTCTGGCACCGCGACGGCAACCGGCTCGACTACAAGCCGGTGAACATGAAACCGCTGTCGGTCGAGGCGTTCCCGCCGAAGGTTCGCACCTACTAGAGGCCGCGCCAATGAAGTTCCGCATCTACCGCTACGACCCCCAGAAGGACGCGGCGCCGCGCATGCAGGATTACGACATCGGCCTCGACCACCACGACCGCATGCTGCTCGACGCCCTGGTGCGACTGAAAGCGCACGACGACACGCTCGCGTTTCGGCGCTCCTGCCGCGAGGGCGTGTGCGGCTCGGACGCGATGAACATCAACGGGAAGAACGGGCTCGCCTGCATTACGAACCTCAAGGAGCTCCGCGAGCCGATCGAGCTGCGTCCGATTCCGGGACTGCCGGTGATCCGCGACCTGGTCGTCGACATGAGCCAGTTCTTCAAGCAGTACCACTCCATCAAGCCCTACTTGGTCAACGACACGCCGCCCCCGGAGCGCGAGCGCCTGCAGTCACCGGAGGAGCGGGAGGTGCTCGACGGCCTCTACGAGTGCATCCTCTGCGCGTGCTGCTCGACGGCGTGCCCCTCGTTCTGGTGGAATCCGGACAAGTTCGTCGGCCCGGCGGGGCTGCTCGCCGCCTACCGCTTCATCGCCGACTCGCGTGACCAAGCGACCAACGAGCGCCTCGACAATCTCGAGGATCCGTACCGGCTTTTCCGCTGCCACACGATCATGAACTGCGTCGATGTCTGCCCGAAGGGACTCAATCCCACCAAGGCGATCGGCCGGATCAAGGAACTGATGGTCAAACGGGCAGTATGAAAGCGAGGCGCTTGCCCCCATCTGAGCGTTTGCGGCGGGCCGTGCCGGGGCGATGATCACGCGGCGCGAACTGGACCGCCTACGCTGGCGCTGCCGGCGCGGCATGCTGGAGAATGACCTGATCCTGACTCGCTTTCTCGATGCCCGGGGCGAGGCGATCTCGGAGCCTGAGATCGCGGGCCTTTATCGGCTGCTGGATCTGGGCGACAACGAGCTGTGGGATCTCCTATCGGGCCGGCAAGAGCCCGACGACGCGGCGGTGGCCCCGCTGCTGCGAGCCTTGCGGGCCGCTTGAGGAAGCCGGGTGCGGCCTGGCGCCGCATCCAACCGTCATGGACGAGGAGCGACAATGAGCGAGCAAACAGCAACCCTGACCTTCAGCGACGGCACGGCCCCGGTGACGTTCCCCGTGCTCCAGGGCACGATCGGCCCGGAGGTCATCGACATCCGCACCCTGTACGGGAAGACGGGTCACTTCACCTACGATCCCGGCTTCCTGTCGACCGCCTCCTGCGCGTCGACGATTACCTACATCGACGGCGACAAAGGCGAGCTGCTCTATCGCGGGTATCCCATCGAGCAGCTCGCCGTGCAGTGCGACTTTCTCGAAGTGTGCTACCTGTTGCTCACGGGCGAGCTGCCGAACACCGCCGAAAAAGCGGAGTTCCTGCGCACCGTTACGCAGCACACCATGGTCCACGAGCAGATGAGCGCCTTCTTCCGCGGCTTCCGCCGCGACTCGCATCCGATGGCGATGCTGGTCGGAGTGGTCGGCTCGCTCTCTGCGTTCTATCACGACTCGCTCGACATCACCGATCCCTACCATCGGCACGTCTCTGCGATCAGGCTGATCGCCAAGCTGCCCACCCTTGTGGCGATGTGCCACAAGTACACAATCGGCCAGCCGTTCGTCTATCCGAAGAACGAGCTCTACTACAGCGCGAACTTCATGCGCATGATGTTCTCGGTGCCCTGCGAGGAATACAAGGTCAACGACGTCCTGGTGCGGGCGCTTGACCGCATCTTCATCCTGCACGCCGATCACGAGCAGAACGCGTCGACCTCGACCGTGCGGCTGGCGGGGTCGTCGGGTGCCAACCCGTTCGCCTGCATCGCGGCGGGGATCGCCTGCCTGTGGGGCCCCGCGCACGGCGGCGCCAACGAGGCCGCGCTCAACATGCTCGAGCAGATCGGGGATGTCTCCAAGATCGGCGAATTCATCAAGAAGGCCAAAGACAAGAACTCCGGCGTCAAGCTGATGGGATTCGGCCACCGGGTGTACAAGAACTACGACCCGCGGGCGAAGCTCATGCGCGAGACCTGCCACGAGGTGCTCGAGGACCTGGGCCTGCACGACGATCGCATCTTCAAGCTGGCGATGACGCTGGAGAAGATCGCGCTCGAGGACGATTACTTCGTGCAGCGCAAGCTCTACCCCAACGTGGACTTCTACTCGGGCATCGTGCAGCGGGCGCTCGGCATCCCGGTGAGCCTCTTCACGGCGATCTTCGTGCTCGCGCGGACCGTCGGCTGGATCGCGCAGTGGAACGAGATGATCTCCGACCCCGAGCAGAAGATCGGCCGACCGAGGCAGCTCTTCACCGGGGCCACGCGTCGCGACGTCAAGCCGCTCGCCGCGCGCTGACGCAAGAGATGAGGTTCGCCATGATGGAGCAACTGCGGGAGACATCGACCCTCTTCGGCGGCAACGCGCCGTTCATCGAGGAGCAGTACGAGGCCTACCTCGCCGATCCGGGCGCGGTAGGACCGGACTGGCGGGCGTATTTCGACAGCCTGCGCGGGGACGCGCACGACGTCGCGCACGCGCCCGTGGTCGAGTCGTTCATCCAGCTCGCGAAGAACCGCAAGCTCGCCGCGCCGATGGTCGACGCGCAGGCGATGCACAAGCTCACGCTCGTGCTGCGGCTCATAAGCAAGTTCCGCACGCTCGGCGTCTTCCACGCCGATTTGGATCCCCTGAAGCGCCAGGAGAAGCCCTACATCGCCGACCTCGACATCGCGACCTACGGTTTCTCCGACGCGGATCTGGACGCCGAGTTCGACGTCGGATCGTTCAAGGGCGCGCCGGGCGAGGCTCACCGCATGCGGCTGCGCGACCTGATCGCGGCACTGCAGGAGACCTACTGCGGGACCTTCGGTGCCGAATACATGTACATGGCCGACACGCCGCAGAAGCGCTTCATCCAGCAGCGCCTCGAGCCGTTGCGCTCGCGACCGAGCTATTCGCCCGAGTTCCGCCGGCACATCCTCGAGCGCCTCACCGCAGCAGAGACGCTGGAGCGCTACCTGCACACGAAGTACGTCGGCCAGAAGCGATTTTCGGGCGAGGGTGGCGACACCATGATCCCGATGCTGGACCATCTTATCCAGAA
>DASVFM010000194.1:0-15858 GCA_036380055.1 Casimicrobiaceae bacterium | reverse complement strand
CTGCGCACCGGGTTCACCGCGTTCTGGTATTCGATCCGCACCGGCATCCTGCCCTTCATGTTCATCTTCAACACCGAGCTGCTGCTGATCGGCGTGCAGTCGTTCTCTCACCTTGCGCTGACCGTCGCTACTGCGATCGCGGCGATGCTCGTCTTCGCCGCCGCGACGCAGGGTTGGTTCCTCACCCGGAGTCGGTGGTACGAATCGGTCGTCATGCTGCTCGTGACTTTCACCCTGCTGCGGCCGGACTTCTGGATGGATCTTTTCTATTCCAAGTACGACGTCGTCGCGCCCGGAAAGCTCATGGAGTTCGTCGCGGCGGCGCCTCCCGACACCGGCGTGCGCCTGCGCATCGAGGGCACCACCGTCGAAGGCAGGGACGTGAAGAAGACCGTGCTTCTGCCGCTCGGCGCCGAAGGTCCCGCCGCGCAGCGCCTGAGCCGCTCAGGGTTGACGACGATGTCCGTGCCCGCCGGCATCCAGGTCGGGGCTGTGAATCTGCACAGCGCCGCCGACAAGGCCGGGTTCGAGCAGGGCTTCACAATCACCGGCATCGAGACGCCCGCGCCGCGTCCCGCGAAGGAGTGGATGCTCCTCCCGGCGCTCGCCGTGCTCGGCGGCGTCATCCTGTTGCAGCGTCGGCGCGCGGCCCCGCAGGGGGCGTGATGCACGGCGTCGCGACGCGCCGGTGCCACGAGACGGCTGTCGGCACCGGCATCGGCCGACTGCACCGCCGTGGCTGTTTTCTGCAATAATCTTCCACCATGCCTGATTCCGCGAGGCAGTTCGCGTGAAGATGGTAAAGCTGTTGCAGGTGGCCTGTGCTTGCTTTGCCTTGTCGTCGGGCGTGCTTGCGGCTGCGCCGCCGGTCGTGGTGCTTCCGGTCACCGGCGCGATCGGCCCCGCGACGGCCGACTACGTCACGCGCGGCCTCGCACACGCCGAGCGCGACGACGCCCAGCTCGTCGTGCTGCAGATCGATACCCCCGGCGGCCTCGACACCTCGATGCGCGAGATCATCAAGGCGATCCTCGCGTCCCGGTTTCCGGTCGCGGTCTTCGTCGCCCCGAGCGGCGCCCGCGCGGCCAGCGCCGGTACGTACATTCTCTACGCGAGCCACATCGCGGCGATGGCGCCCGGAACGAACCTCGGCGCGGCCACGCCGATCCAGATCGGCATGCCTTCGCCGGCTTCGCCACCCACTCCGCCAAGCGCGGACAAGGAGAAGGGCAAGGCGACCGAGGAGGGGCACCAGGACACGCTGACCAGGAAGCAGATCCATGATGCGGCGGCGTACATCCGCGGGCTCGCGCAGCTGCGCGGAAGGAACGCCGAATGGGGTGAGCGCGCGGTGCGCGAGGCGGTGAGCCTCTCCGCCGACGAGGCGCTCGAGCAGCACGTCATCGATCTCACCGCGCGCGATGTGCCGGACTTGCTTGCCAAGCTCGACGGACGCAAGGTGACGACCGCCGCCGGCGAGCGCGTGCTCGCGACCGCGGGTGTCACTCCGATCACGCTCGAGGCCGACTGGAAGAGCCGGTTTCTCGCCGTGATCACCGACCCGAGCGTCGCGCTCATCCTGATGATGCTTGGCGTCTACGGGCTGTTCTTTGAGTTCTCGAACCCGGGCTTCGTCCTTCCGGGTGTCGTCGGCGCGATCTGCCTCTGTCTGGGGCTTTTCGCGCTGAACATGCTGCCGGTCAACTACGCCGGGCTCGCGTTGGTCCTGCTCGGCCTGGGCTTTCTGGTCGCCGAGGCCTTCCTGCCGAGCTACGGGTCGCTGGGCGTGGGCGGGATCATCGCGTTTGTCATCGGCGCAATGATGCTGATCGACACCGACATCCCTGGCTTCGGCGTGCCCTACTGGCTGATCGGCTCGCTCGCGCTGATCTCCGCGGGGTTCGTCTTCCTCGTCGGCGGAATCGCCCTGCGGGCGCGGCGGCGCCCCGTGGTCACCGGCCACGAGCAGCTGATCGGAAGCGTGGGCGTCGTGCTGGAGGATGCCGAGGCGGATGGATGGGCGCGCATCCGCAGCGAGCAATGGCGCGTGCGCAGCAGCGTGCCGCTCAAGCGCGGGCAGGACGTCCGCGTCACCGGGCGCGACGGGCTCGTGCTCAACGTGACACCGACCAACGAGGGTGCAAGGAGCTGACATGCTATTTGGAATGGGTTTCGGCGGCTTTGTTCTAATCATCGTTCTGCTCATCCTCGCGTCATTCCGCGTCCTGCGGGAGTACCAGCGCGGGGTCGTATTCATGCTCGGGCGCTTCTGGAAGGTGAAGGGCCCGGGGCTGATCCTCATCATTCCCGGCATACAGCAGTGGGTGCGGGTGGACCTGCGCACCATCGTGATGGACGTGCCGCCGCAGGACGTGATCACGCACGACAACGTCTCGGTCAAGGTGAACGCGGTCATTTATTTCCGGGTGGTCGACCCTGCCAAGTCGGTGATCCAGGTCGAGCAGTTTCTCCAGGCGACGAGCCAGCTCGCGCAGACGACGCTGCGCGCCATCCTCGGCAAGCACGCTCTCGACGAGCTGCTCTCCGAGCGGGAGAAGCTCAACCTCGACATCCAGCGGGTGCTCGACACGCAGACTGATGCGTGGGGCATCAAGGTCTCGACGGTGGAGATCAAGCAGGTGGATCTGAACGAATCAATGATCCGCGCGATCGCTCGGCAGGCCGAGGCGGAGCGCGAGCGCCGCGCCAAGATCATCCACGCCGAGGGTGAATTACAGGCGTCCGAAAAGCTGCTGCAGGCGGCGCAGATGCTCGCACAGCAGCCGCAGGCGATGCAGCTCCGATATCTGCAGACGCTCGGCAACATCGCCGGTGACAAGAGCTCGACCATCGTCTTCCCCGTGCCGATCGACCTCCTGACGGCCGTAGGGGCGATCAAGCCGTCGGAACCGAAATCGAGCTGACGTTGGCTCGGCTGCATTCATCGGCCAGAAGACGCATCCCGGGACGCCTGTCCTGTGGGACATTGCGCCGATGGAATCAGATTCCGCCCAGCGTGCGGCGCCCGCGGCGTATTGCTTCACCGTCGTCCTGCTCGAGGAGTGGTACGGAGCGCTGACCGAGCACGTCGACACGCTGCGACTCGCCTTCCGCGCGTGCCGCGACCGCTACCCGTTCACCATGAACGCCGGCGTCGTGCTGCCGGACCACATGCACTGCATCCTGACCTTTGCAAGCGACGATACGGCGCGAGAAGCGCGCTGGCGACTCATCAAGGGGCTTTTCGAGCGCGTCTGCGGCGGAGGACGCGAGATGTGGGCGGCGGGGCACGACGAGGCACCGCTCGCCGGCGAGGCCGAAGTTGCGTGCGCGGCCGATCGCATTCATTCCGATCCGGTTCGCCACGGCCTCGCGCGGCGGCCCAAGGACTGGCCCTACTCATCGTTTCACGCCTATGTCGCGCATGGGCTGCGCACGCCCTACTGGCACGAGCAGATCGACGATGGCGCCATGCCTGCGTACGCGCGGCGAGTCGCCTAGCTACTTCTTCGCCGGGGCCTTCGTTCCCACGATCGTCTCGTTCCAGACGATCGCCACGTCGGGCAGGCGCTTGACCAGGCGTTCCAGCGCCGTCTTCTGCGCGGGCGTCCGGACGCATCCGTCGAGAGTCACGAACTTGCGTGTCGTGGTAACCCACACGCTGGTATCGCGAAACCGCCGATCGTCTCGAATCGCGCTCGCGACCCGTTCATTAATCTCCGGGTCGCGCTTGTAGGCTCCTCCGCATTCGCACGTGCCGGCGAGGCAGCACGACGTACCGCGCTCCGCACGCTCGTGCGCCGAGGTGCGCATCTCCTGCTCGGTCAGCACCGTCGGCTTGGCCTCCGGACATCCGGGATAGCCGCCGGTTGCCTGCGCGAATGGATCGAGCTGGTAGGTGCGCGGCTCCTCGGCGTCGCCCGCGGGCGTTGCCATGAGAAGCACCACTGCTGCAAGGAGCTGCGGCAACCGCCGCGCTGAAGAAGTGGTCTCGCGAGGAATCACGCCTCATTTTGCTACAATTCCCCGCTCACGCGAGGGGGGTTCAAGTCGACAGGCGATGGCGCTGCTAGAGATCCAGAACGTCACTCGCCGCTTCGGAGATTTCACCGCAGTCGACGACGTCAGCATCGGCATCGAGGCCGGCGAGTTCTTCACCCTGCTGGGTCCCTCCGGTTGCGGCAAGACCACGCTGTTGCGCATGATCGCCGGGTTCGATCTTCCCGATGGCGGACAGGTCCTGCTCAACGGCGAGGACCTCGCCGACCGGCCGCCGGAGCGCCGACCGATGCGCATGGTGTTTCAGAGCTACGCGCTGTTTCCGCACATGACGGTCGAAGGCAACGTCGCTTTCCCGCTGCAGATGGCGAAGACGCCCGCAGCGGAGATCGGCCCCAAGGTCGCCGCCGCGCTCGAGGACGTGCGGCTGCAGGGCCTCGGCAAGCGCTACCCGCACGAGCTTTCCGGCGGGCAAAAGCAGCGGGTGGCGATCGGTCGCGCGCTGGTGACGCACCCGAGCGTGCTGCTGCTCGACGAGCCGCTCGCCGCGCTCGACGCGAAGCTGCGCGAGGAAATGCAGATCGAGCTCATCAATCTGCAGAAGGAAGTCGGCATCACTTTCGTGTACGTCACCCACGACCAGACCGAGGCGCTGGCGCTCTCGCACCGCATCGCGGTGATGAACAAGGGCCGCGTCGAGCAGCTCGACGAGCCATCGAAGATCTACGGCTTTCCGCGCACGCGCTTCGTCGCCGATTTCATCGGCCACTGCAACCTCTTCTCCGGGCCGGTGCGGGGACGCGTGGATGGCGTGCTGACGCTCGACGTACCGGCCCTCGGCCCGGTGCGCATAGCCACGGGCTCGCCGCTCCCGCTCGGCCAGCCCGGGACGATCGCGCTGCGTCCGGAAAAAATCCGCATTGAGGCGGCAGCGCCGGCGGACACGCGCGACAACCACTATCGGGGCACGGTGCAGGAGTTGCTCTACATGGGGGACGTCACGGTGTACAAGGTCGGCATGCCGGGAGGCGCGCAGATCGAAGCCCTCCTTGCCAACTCACAGAGCGGGCGCGCCCGCTTCTTCGAAGTCGGTGACACGGTCGAGGTAAGCTGGCCGGTCGACGCCGGCCACTTCATCGAGGAGTGAGCCGGGTGGCGCGCGGACGCGGGCGCGAACTGGGACGCTGGCTCGTCAGCGGCCCGCCGATTGCCTACCTCATCGTCTTCTTCGCGGTTCCTTCGCTGATCATGGTGCTCGCCTCGTTCCGCACGCCGGGCGAGTTCGGCGGGCTGGCACCGCTCTACGAAGACGGGCACCTCGACCTCAACCTCGAGAGCTACCTGCGCTTCTTCGAGGAACTCGTCTACGCGCGGATCTTCGTGAAGTCGGTGTGGTACGCCCTTCTTACCACGCTCTTCAGCCTCGCTCTGGCGTACCCGCTCGCCGCGCTGATCGCGCGGAGCTCCAAGCGCTACCGCGACCTCCTGCTGTTGCTCGTGATCCTGCCGTTCTGGAGCAACTTCCTCATCCGCATCTACGCGTGGATGATCATCCTCGGGCCAAACGCCGCGCTCGCGAAGACGATGAACGGCGTGCTCGCGTGGTTCGGGCACGGGCCCGTGCCGCTGCTCTTCAGCTCCTTCGCGGTTCTCATCTGTCTCGTGTACGTGAGCCTGCCGTTCATGGTGCTGCCACTCTATGCCAACCTCGAGAAACACGATCCTGCCCTGCTCGAGGCGGCGCAGGACCTCGGCGCGAGCGCCTGGCAGCGGTTCTGGCGCATCACTTTTCCGCTCTCGCTCCCGGGCGTCTATGCCGGCGCTGCGCTGGTATTCATCCCGGCGCTCGGCATCTTCGCGATCCCCGACATCCTGGGCGGCCCTGAGGACAGCCTGATCGGCAACGTGATCAAGCAGCAGTTTCTCGAGACGCGCGACTGGCCCTTCGGCAGCGTGCTGTCCATCGTGCTCACGGTGGCGGCCCTCGCGATCGCAGGACTCGCCGCCTGGGTCGCCCGCGGCAATCTGGGCACGCCGTCGAGCCGGGGGGCAGAACGTGCCTAAAGCGCGCGGACCTCGCTTCGGTCTGTGGCTCGCCGCGGGGGCGGGCTACGCCTTCCTGTACGTGCCACTCGCCATCGTCGTCGTCTACTCGTTCAACGATTCGCGCCTCAACGCCGAATGGGTGGGGTTCACGCTCGACTGGTACCGGACGCTCTTCGGCGACAGCGACATGATCGCAGCGGCCGGCAACTCGCTGCTGATCGCCACCTCGGCAAGCCTGGTCTCAACCGTGCTGGGAACAGCGGCAGGCGTGGCGATGCACCGCTATCCGACGCGGCTCCTGTCGTTCCTCGTGCTCGCGCCAATCGCCATTCCCGAAATACTGATGGGCGTGTCTCTGCTGATCTTCTTCGTGCTGGTCAACTTCACGCTTGGGCTCGTGTCCGTCGCGCTCGCCCATATCGCGTTCTGCATCGGCTTCGTGGCGATCGTCGTACGGGCCCGGCTCGCGGGCATGGACGAAGGCCTGACCGAGGCTGCGCGCGACTGCGGCGCGACACCCTGGAACGCCTTCCGCTACGTTACGCTGCCGCTCATCATGCCGGGCGTGATCGCCGGGGCGCTGATGGCCTTCACGCTGTCGATCGACGACTTCGTCATCACCTTCTTCACCGCCGGCGCCGGCACCGTGACGCTGCCGCTGCAGATTTACTCTATGATCAAGATCGCCGTCACGCCGGAGGTGAACGCCGTGTCCAGTCTGTTGATGCTCCTCACCCTCGCGCTTATCATCATCGCCTCGAGGGTCTCGCCCACCGTCCTTCGTTCCGAATAGGAGAAGCCGTCATGAAGAAGCCCGTCTGGTTGCTCGCTGCGCTCCTGCTCGCGGGTCCGGCGCTCGCCAAGGACGAGTTCCACCTGTACAACTGGAACAACTACATAGCACCCGAGACGATCAAGCGCTTCGAGGACTTCTGCAAGTGCACGGTCGTCCAGTCCTACTATTCGTCCAACGAAGAGCTGCTCGCCAAGCTCGCGGCCGGCGCCAAGGGCTACGACATGCTCGTGCCGACCGCCAATGCGGTCGACGCGCTCATTAAGGGCAAGCGGCTTATGCCGATCGACAAGTCGCAGCTGCCGAACCTGAAGAATATCGACCCGCGCTATCTCGACACGCCGTTCGATCCAGGCAACAAGTTCTCGGTCCCGTATGCGATGTCGACGACCATCATCGGCTACAACGATGTGAAGATGAAGGAGCTGGGACTGCCTACCGACACCTGGGCGGTGATCTTCGATCCCAAGTACCTGGAGAAGGTGAAGGGCCGCGTCACGGTGCTCGACGACGAGAACGAGCTCTTCGCGGCCGCCCTCAAGTATCTCGGGTATTCCGCCAACGACACCGACGAGAAGCACTGGAAGGAGGCGCAGGCGCTGATCAACAAGGCCAAGCCTTACTGGGCGGCTTTCAACGCCTCCTCGTATATCAAGGAGCTGACGGTCGGGAACATCTGGCTCGTACACGGATATTCCAACGACATCTTCCAGGCGAATCTCGACGCGCAGGCGGCAAAGCGCCCGTTCAAGATCCTCCAGGGCATGCCCAAGGAAGGCGCGGTGCTCGCTGTCGATAACATGGTGATCCCGAAGGACGCACAGCGCTCCGATCTTGCGCTCAAGTTCATGAACTTCATGCTCGAGGGCAAGAATTCCAGCGAGCTCACCAACCTTATCGGCTCCGGTAATCCGAACATGGACGCCGTGAAGTACATCAAGCCCGAGATCCTCAAGAACCCGGCGATCTTCCCCAATAAGGAAGTCGCAGCCAAGCTCGAGCAGTTGCGGGATCTGACCGCGGCCCAACGCCGCCTGCGCAGTCGCATGTGGACGGAGATCAAGGCCGGGCACTGATGCTCGGTCCCGCGAGGGGGCCATTCCAGCGCTGTTGCGCGGAGTTGGCAGCGGCAACGAGTCTTCGCCTTTCTCGCGACGACGAACGGCCCGCGGCGTTCGCTGGGCGATGACGCCGCAGCTTACTGACTTCCGCCTCACATTGCGCCTGCTCACCGGCGCGCGGGCCGAGATGGCCAAGTTGCAATCCGTCCTCGAGGCGGCGCCGGACTACTTCGCGCGCGCGACCGGCTCGCCGCCAGGGAGGGCCGAGGCGCAAAGCACCTTCACGGCGCTGCCTCCGAACAAGACCTACGAGGACAAGTTCGTCTGGGGGCTCTACGCCGACGAAGCGATGATCGGCTGTGCCGATGTCATCCGCGGCTACCCGACGTCCGAGAAAGCGATCATCGGGCTGTTTCTCATCGGCGAGCCGTGGCAGCGGCGCGGGCTCGGCCGCGCGTTCGCCGCGCTCATCGAGCAGGCGATCGGCGCCTGGCCGGAGGTCGCCACACTGCGTGTCGGCGTGGTCGCATCGAATCCTGGCGCGCTCGCGTTCTGGGGTAAGCTCGGTTACCGCGAGACCGGCGAGATCAAACCCGCCGGCGACGGCTTCGTGCGCGAAGTGATCGTCCTGGAGAAACCTGTCGCCCGCACCGCCAGCCGATGAGTCGAACGCAGGGCACGCGATTGCCCCAGTATCTCGCCGGGCTCTACGGCCTGATGATCGTCTATGCGAGCCTCCAGCCGTTCTCCGGCTGGATGCAGCCGCTTCCCGGCACACCGTTCTTCCTTTTCGCATCGGGCCCGCTTCGTTTCACCCGCTCCGATGTCGCGATCAACATGATCGCCTACTTGCCGTTCGGATTTCTCGTCGCGCTGATTGGAAGCACACGGCGAGCGACGGCGCGCCTGGCAACAGCCACTGGCGCCGCGGCGCTCCTGTCGTTCGCCATGGAGTCCATGCAGATGTTCCTGCCGACGCGCGACGCGAGTGTCGTTGATCTCGTCTCGAACACGCTGGGCGCGGCGTGCGGCGGCCTCGCTGCCTTGGCGTTCAACCGCGCTCCGGGCTTGCGCCAGCGCATCGGGGAGTGGCGCTATCGCACGTTTCTCGGCGGTCGCAGCGGTGACGTCGGCCTTGCGATGCTTTGCATCTGGCTCTTGTCGCAGGTGAATCCGGGAATCCCTCTTTTTGCGGCAACGTTCGATCCGGCGCTCGAGCTCACGCCCGACCTCGCCGCGATGCTGCTGCAGGCAGCCCAGAGCGCCTTCAACGTGATCGGGGTCGGTCTGTTTCTCGCCCTGCTGCTGCGCCAACCCAACAGCTTCGGCGTGGCGGTTCTTATACTGATCGGCGTCGCACTGACACTCAAAATCGCGGCCGCCGTGCTGCTCCTTCGATCGGCTGTCTGGGACTCGTGGCTAAGACCGGGCGTCTCGCTGGGCATCGCGGCCGGCGCCCTGGCGCTGCTCTTCGCCACGTGGCTGCCACGTCCCGCGCGCACGACGATGTGTGCCGTCGCGCTTCTGTCATCGCTCGGCGCCCCGCTGCTCGTGCCCGACATGTGGCAGGCGCGTGCACCGCTGGCATTGTTCGACTGGCCCTACGGCCAGCTCCTGAACTTCAATGGCCTCACCCACGCCGTGCTCGTCATCTGGCCGCTCGCCGCGAGTACTTACCTGCTCTGGCTCGCGGGACAGCCGGGATGGGGCGCCCGACCTGGACACGCTGCTGACGACGATCGCGTATAAAATGCGCTCGAAAGAGAGCCGCATGAGCTACTACAAGCGTCACGTCTTTTTTTGCTGCAATCAGCGCGAACCTCCCGAGGCCTGCTGCAACAACCATGGCTCCGCTGACATGCAGGCCTACGCGAAGCAGCGCATCAAGGAGTTGCGTCTCGACGGAAAGGGAAAGGTTCGCATCAACAAATCCGGCTGTCTGGACCGCTGCGACGAGGGCCCGGTCCTCGTCGTGTATCCCGAGGCAGTCTGGTACACGTACGTGGACCGGCACGACATCGACGAAATCATCGATTCGCACGTGGTCCACGGCCGCGTCGTCGAAAGGCTCAAGATTTGACGGTCCGCGGTGAACGGCGAAGCGTGATCGCGGGACCCGCGGGTGCGCTCGAGGTGGCGTTGAACCTTCCCGAGGCCGAGGCCCGCGCACTCGCGCTCGTCGCGCACCCGCATCCGCTGCAGGGCGGCACGCTCGACAACAAGGTGGCGCAGACGCTCGCCAAGACCTTCGCTGCGATGGGTTACGCGAGCGTGCGGTTCAATTTCCGCGGCGCGGGAAAGAGCGAGGGCGCCTTCGACGAGGGCGTGGGCGAGACGGACGATGCGCTCGCTGCTCTCGAATTCGGGCGGCGCGAGTTTCCCGCGATCGCGACGCGACCTCCCGTGCTCGCCGGGTTCTCTTTCGGCTCCTACGTGCAGTCGCGCGTGGCGCGCACGGTCGTTCCGGAGCGGATGGTGCTCGTCGGGCCGGCTGTGTCGCGCTTCTCCGCCGATTCGCTCCCCACGGATACGATCGTGGTCCACGGCGAGCAGGACGATGTCGTGCCGCTCGCGGACGTGCTGGCCTGGGCCCGATCACCACAGCTGCCGGTGATCGTGTTCCCGGGCTGCGGTCACTTCTTCCACGGGCGCCTGCCGCAACTGCAGCGGGTGATCGCAGGCATGTGGCAACGATGAATCCGCTCGACGCGCCGGTGCTCTCCGTATCGGGCTTGCGCAAGTCCTACGGAGGCAACGAGGTCGTGTGCGGGCTCGACTTCGTCATTCGTCGCGGCGAGTGCTTCGGGCTGCTCGGGCCCAACGGCGCCGGCAAGACCACGACACTGCGCTGCTGCCTCGGCCTCGTCGACCCCAATGCAGGCACGATCACTATGGTCGGCGAACCCGTACCGAAAGCGGCCCGCGAGGCGCGCATCCGCGTAGGCGTCGTGCCGCAAATGGACAACCTCGATCCCGATTTCACGGTCGTCGAGAATCTTCTGACCTACGGCAGATACTTCAGGCTGCCCGACGCTCTGATCGAGGAACGCATACCGCGTCTGCTCGAGTTCGCCGGTCTGGCGACGAAGGGCAGCGCCAACCTGCGGACGCTCTCCGGGGGCATGAAGCGCCGGCTCACGCTCGCCCGCGCCCTGATCAACGATCCCGAGCTGCTGATGCTCGACGAGCCGACGACCGGTCTCGATCCGCAGGCTCGCCACCTGATCTGGGACGGGCTGCGCAAGCTTCTTGCGCAGGGAAAAACGATCCTGCTCACCACGCATTTCATGGACGAGGCCGAGCGCCTTTGCACGCGGCTCGCCGTGATCGACCGTGGCCGCATGATCGCCTGCGACGCGCCCCGCGCGCTGATCGCGGCGCACGTCGAGCCCGAAGTAATCGAAGTCTACGGGGACGAGGCGCGCAGCTGGGCGAAGCAGCGCGGGCGCGAGCTCACCGATCGGCTCGAGCTCGCGGGCGAGACCGCGTTCTGCTATGCGCGCGACGCGGCGCCGCTGCTCGCCGAACTCGCGCACGCTAACGGCGTGCGCTACCTGCATCGCCCGGCGAATCTCGAGGACCTATTTATCAAGCTCACCGGTCGCGAGCTTCGCGACTAGCGGCGCGAGCCCGCAGCGAGGGGTCCCGCGAAGCGGGGATCGCGCGTGGCGAGTCGACGCTGGCGGCCGACGCGCTACGGTCTAGCAATTCGCGGTCTGCCCGGGGAGGCCGCGGCGAGAAAGCGTGCGCTAGCCGCGCACCCCATTCACGCGGCGACCCCTCACGGACGCCGCGGCCACCGTGCCGAAGAACAGCAGCGCAGCCATGCTGATCGCGGCCTCGGTATAGAGCATCGCGCCCTCGTTCCAGCGCGTTCGTGCCCAGCCTTCGACGACCGTCATGTAGGCGATCGGTATGTTCGAAAGCGAGGCGAACACGTTGTACTTCGTCGCCGCGGCGCCGCGACCTATCGCCTCCAGCACCACCGCCGAGAAGCCCGCATAGGTGAGACCGGTGATCAATGCGTAGATGAGGGTAAAGACGACATACATCAGGTCAGTGCGCGGTGCGAGCGCCATCGCCACGGCGCAGAGCGCCTGGAGCAGGCCGTAGAGCACGTAGGAGAGCTTGCGGTCGATGCGGTCGCTCACGTATCCGCCCAGCACGCACCCCACCGCAGAGACGAGGCCGCTGACGACTCCGGTGGCGAGCGCCACAGTGTTCGCGCTCGCGTGCCAGTCGTCAGCGACCGCCGCCCACAGGTTCGACGCCGCACCCGTCCCGATGGGCAGAAAGCAGATGAGCAAGCCGAGAAAGCCGCGCCTAGACCGCGCCACTGCCCACAGGTCACGTCCGACCTCGATCAGGTTGCGCCGGATCCCCGTCGCATGCCGCATCGCCGGACCTTCGCTGATGAAGAAAAGCGCGATGCAGCACAGCACGCACGCCGCACCGATCGCAGTGCCTGCGATCCACGGCTCGGGCAGAGCTTGCGCGAGCCACAGCGCCGCGCCGCCGCCGATGCCGTAGCCGCCGAGGTTCCCGGCCTGATACCAGCCGCCGGCACGCCCCTTCCCTTTCTCGTCGGTCGCGTACGCGATAAGCGCATCCGCCGCGATCGCCTCGAAGGTATTGGCGAGGCTCGCCACGAACACGGTCAGCGTCAGCAGCGGCATCCCGGCTGCGCCTACGGGAACAAAGCCCATGCAGACCGCGCCCACCGCGGTGGCGATCGTTCCGAGCGCATACCACGCCTTGCGGGTGAGCGTTGTGTCGACCAGCGGCGCCCAGGCGAACTTCCAGGTGTTGGGCAGGACGCTGACGGCCACCAACCCGGCGATGTCCTCCGCGCTCACGCCGCCTTGCGCGAGCAGATAGGCAAGCGTCACCGCGATGTACCCGCCGAGAGCGCCAAAAGGAACGTTCAGGAACAGGAATACGGCGGGATGCGTCGTACGCTCGCCGGCGCCGACTGCGAAGTCGGAGCGCGCGATCATCGCAACACGTGCACGTTGAGCACGTCCGGGAAGCAGCCGCTATCGCGGGCAGCGACCTGAAAGGCGAGGAAGTAGGTCATCGTCTCGCGATTCGGGGGCTCCTCCGGGTTGACCGCGGTGTCGGTGACTACGACCCGCTTGAATCCCGCATAGGCGCCGGATCGGTCCCTGGCATTGAACTCCGCGCACATCGCGTTGCCCTTCGGACTCAGCGCGGTGTTGCGCAGCTGCAGCTCCGGATCCGCGACGAACTGGCGCAATCGGCTCGTGTATCGCTGCAGTGCATCGGCGGCGGCCGCCTGTGCCGCATCCGCCGCGGGCTGCGCCGCGGCGACTCTAGCCCGCTCCGCCTCGAACTCCGCGGTCGTGCGCTCGATGCGCTCTCCCGCTTCGGCGACTGCCGCCTCGCGCATGCGCCGATCCTTGGCGCGCTCGTCGGCGAGCGACTCGGCGATCGCGCGCTTCAACTCTGCCTCGTGCGCCGCCTTCTCCCGCTCGGCCTGTTCGCCCGACCCGCACGCCGGCAGAACGAGCGGCAGACACAGCACCACGAAGCAGACGATCCAGCCGTTCAAACCTCGATCCCCCATGCGCGCGCCGCTGAGTCCCTCGTGGCGCAGCCAGCGCTGTCCGCGGCGGGGAAAACGATACTCTAAACGGTGGCGGCCTGCTTGGACCGCGATGGGAGCGGCGACGCGAACAACCGCAGGTTATACTCCCCCGCCACCGCTCACCCTCATTGCCCGAATGCACGCCGCCCTCCTGCGCGCCCCGGACCTGTCGCTTCGCTGGGTGCCTGTCTGGCGGCGCAACCTCCTGGTCTGGCGCAAGCTCGCCATAGCCTCGGTGCTGGGCAACATCGCCGATCCGCTGCTCTACATGCTTGCACTCGGGTACGGCATCGGCGCCTTCGTTCCCGAGATTGGCGGCATGACGTACATCGCCTTCATCGGCACGGGCATGGTATGCCAGAGCGCGATGTTCACATCCTCGTTCGAGGCCATGTATTCGGCGTTCTCGCGCATGCACGTGCAACGCACCTGGGAGGCAATCATCAACGCCCCGATCTCCCTCGACGACGTGGTCTTCGCCGAGTGGATCTGGGCGGCGAGCAAGAGCGTCATGTCGGTCGCTGCGATCCTGGTCGTGATCCTGGCGCTCGGCTTCGGCCATTCTTGGCTCTCGATCTGGGTACTCCCGCTCGGATTCGTCGTCGGCCTCACCTTCGCGGGATTCGGCCTGGTGATGAACGCGCTTGCGCGCAACTACGACTTCTTCACCTATTCGCTGACGCTGTTCCAGACGCCGATGCTGCTGCTCTCGGGCGTGTTCTTTCCGGTCGACCAGCTTCCCGAGGCGTTGCGCGCGGTTTCTGCAGCCCTGCCTCTGTCGCATGCGATCGACATCTCGCGGCCGCTGCTCGCCGGCCGGGTGCCCGACGCGCTCGCTCTGCATCTCGCGGTCCTGCTCGCCTACGCAGGCGTTGCCTACTACGTTGCACTCGCGCTGACCCGGCGCCGTCTCCTCAAATAAGGGCGGCGGCCATGCTCTGGGTCAAGTCGCTGCACATCGTGTTCCTGGTGAGCTGGTATGCGGGGCTGTTCTACCTCCCCCGTCTTTTCGTCTATCACGCGATGGCCACCGATGCGGTCGGCATCGAGCGCTTCAAGGTGATGGAGCGCAAGCTCTACTACGGCATCATGGCTCCGAGCGCCCTGCTTACGATTGCGAGCGGCGCCTGGCTGTGGCTGGGCTACGGCATCAGCGGCGGCTGGCTCTACGCGAAGCTCGCCATCGTCGCCGTTCTTGTCGCGCACCACGTCTGGCTGGGAAGGCTGATGCGGGAGTTTCGCGAGGACCGCAATCGCCACGGCGATGTCTTCTATCGCTGGATCAACGAGATTCCCGCTCTGCCGGCACTGATCGCCATCGTGCTCCTGGTGTTGTTCAAGCCCTTCTGACGCAGCCGGATGGAGCGCTACTTCGCGCCTTGCCCGCGCGGCCTGGAAAGCGCGCTTGCGGCCGAGCTCGAGCGACTCGCCGCGGTGGAGGCTGCAACCGTCGACGGCGGGGTCGCGTTTGCCGGCCCGCTCGAACTCGCCTATCACGCCAATCTCGAGAGCCGCATTGCGAGCCGCATCCTCTGGCAGGTGGGCAGCGCGGACTACAGGGACGAGCGGGATATCTACGAATCGGCCGCGGCGATCGACTGGCCGCGCTGGTTTCGTGCCGACCGCACGTTGCGCGTGGATGTCGCAGCGACGCGCTCACCGCTGAAGAGCCTCGAGTTCGCTACGCTCAGGATCAAGGACGCCGTGTGCGATCGCCACCGCAGCATCGGCGGCGCGCGGCCAAGCGTCGACAAGGAAAGGCCCGACGTGCGCGTGGTCGCCTACCTCACCGCCGGCAGGGCGACCTACTACCTCGATACCTCCGGCGAGCCGCTGTTCAAGCGCGGCTACCGCCGCGAAGGCGCCGAAGCTCCGCTGCGCGAGAACCTCGCTGCGGGACTTCTGCTGCTCGCCGGGTGGACCCCTGGCACTACGCTGCTCGACCCGCTATGCGGAAGCGGAACGATCGCCGTCGAAGCCGCGCTGATCGCCCTCGACATTGCTCCTGGGAGCAAGCGTAAGTTCGCGTTCCAGAAGCTCTCCTGGTACGACGGACCGACCTGGCAGAGGATCAAGCAGGCCGCGCAGCGCCGGGCGAAGCCCGCAGCGTTCGCGCAGATTCACGCGAGCGATGTCGACGGCGCGAGCGTCGCGCGCTGCCGCGCGCATCTCGCGGCCGCCGGCGTGACGGGCGCGGTCGTCGTGGAGCGGGCCGACGTGCTCGCGCGCCCGGCCCCGGCTCGCTCGGGCATCATTGTCAGCAATCCGCCCTATGGCGTGCGGCTCGAGGGCTCGGCTTCGCTCGCGGCGTTCTACCCGCGCCTCGGCGATGCGTTGAAGCAGCACTTTCC
>DASVFM010000193.1:0-33522 GCA_036380055.1 Casimicrobiaceae bacterium | reverse complement strand
CGCGTCGACGACGGCCGCGGTGAACGGCGCGGCCCTGACGATGCGGGCGCGAAATGCCGCGATGTCCTCGCCGCGGATGGCTTCGAACGAGCCCTTGGGGATCACGAACCCGCACTGCCAGTAGGTGTCGCGATTGATCATCACGAAAAAGGAGCCCGGTTGCACGTAGCCGCCCGTTTCGGCACGATCACTCGGCCGGCGCGGCAGCCGAAACCACAGCACGTCGATCGGCACGCCGAGCTCCTCAATCGCGAGCCTCGCGCGGCGGCGCACGATCGAGTGGCGGCCGTCGGCGCCGACGACCAGATCGGCGTGCACGTCGAGCAACCCTTCCTGGGTGAGCACCTTGACGCCGCAGACGCCGGCCGCGGTCTCGATTAGGTCGGTGGCTTCAGCCTGCATCCGCAACGAGAAACGGGGAAAACGACGCGCCTGCGCCGAGAGGAAGTTGAGGAAGTCCCATTGCGGCATCAATGCGATGAAGGGACAATGCGTGCGCAGGTGCCTGAAGTCCGCGAGCGTGACGGAACCGCCATAGACCTCGCCGGTGAGCTCGCGCACCTCCTGGTGGGGTAAGGCGAGGAACGCGTCGAGCAGGCCGAGCTCGCGGACGATCTCGAGCGTCGATGGATGGATCGTGTCGCCGCGAAAGTCGCGCAGGAAGTCGGCGTGCTTCTCGAGCACCAGCACGTCGACGCTGGCGCGGGCGAGGAGCAGGCCCAGCATCATGCCTGCCGGCCCGCCGCCGACGACGCAGCAACGAACGGCAACGGACTCGACCGCCATTGCCTCTCCTCAGCCGCCGTCTTCCATCAGCTTCTGCTGTCTTTCGATGAACTCCTTGGTGCTGTCGATGCCGCGCTGGTTGAGCACGAAGTTGCGCACGGCCGCCTCGACGAGCACGGCGAGGTTACGCCCGGCAGCGACGGGAATCGTAACCTTGCGAATCGGCACGCCGAGTATCTCCTGGAACGTGGCGTCGACCTGCAGCCGGTCGAGGTCGGAGAACTGCTCGGTGCTGTGGTCCTCCAGGTGCACCATCAGCTTGAGCAGTTTGCGCGGTCGCACTGCGGTTTCCCCGAAGATGGTGCGGATGTTGAGTACGCCGATGCCGCGCACCTCTAGGAAGTCGCGCAACACCGCGGGACAGCGCCCCTCGAGCGTGTCGGGCGAGATGCGGTAGAGCTCCACGATGTCGTCGGCCACCAGGCCGTTGCCGCGCGAGATGAGCTCCAGCGCGAGCTCGCTCTTGCCGATCGCCGAAGCGCCGGTGATGAGCACTCCCATTTCCAGCACATCGAGGAACACGCCGTGCAGCGTCGTCGACTCGGCGAGCACCCGGGACAGATACAGGCGCAGCACATCCACAACGTGAGGCGAAGGCTGCGGTGAGGTGAGAAGCGCGATGTGGTGCCGGTTGCACTCGTCGAGCAGGTTGGGCGGGGTCTCTTCCCCGTTGGCGATGATGATCGCGGCGAGCTCCGTGGTGAACAGACGGCCTGTCGATGCCCTGAGCGCATCCTCGGGCAGCCCGCGCAGGTAGCTCGCTTCCGCCGCACCGATGATCTGCACGCGGAACGGGTGAATGAAGTTCATGTGGCCCACCTGGCCGATGGTGGGCTTGAGCTCCGTCTCGCCCGTGAGAACCTTGCTGCCGCCGCGCCGGCCGGCGAGCCAGGTCAGGCCGAGCCGCTGCTGGTTATCGGCGAACAGCTTCTCGATGCTTACCTGCCGCATGGCGTCGCTCTCGCTCACAACGCGGCTTCCCAGTTCGAGAAAAGACGGTACAGCGTGCCCGCGTCGGTGGCGGTCGTGAGCTGATCGCGGAACGAGCGCTCGCTGAACATGCCCGCCAGCTCGGACAGCAGGTGCAGGTGCTCTTCGGTGGCATGCTCGGGAACGAGCAACACGAAGACCTGCGTCACGGGTTTGCCGTCCGGCGCGTCGAAGGGGATCGGCTGGCGCGGGCGCACGAACGCGCCGAGAGCCTTTTCCAGCCCCTTTATGCGGCCGTGAGGAAGCGCGATTCCCTGGCCCAGCCCGGTGGATCCGAGCTTCTCGCGTGCGAACAGGCTGTCGAAGACCACCGCTCGCCCGATCTGCGCGCGCTCCTCGAACAAGGCTCCGATTTGCTCGAATAGGCGCTTCTTGCTCGTGGCCTCGAGGTCGAGCAGGATGTTCGCTTCGGGAAGCAGCTGCGCGATGCGGTTCATGGGGGCGGCGGGAGACGCGCCGGCAGGGATGCCTCGCCTGCCGGATGCCGCGGAATCATACGCCAAGGAGCCTAGGCCTGCTTTCTGCGCGCGGACGCGCGCGAGCGCGGCCCCGCGGGCGCGGGGTCACGCCGGTGGCCGTTGCGCTTCTCCTTGTACTTGAGCACCTGCCGGTCGAGCTTGTCGGCCAGAGCATCGATGGCCGCATACATGTCGGGCTCGACGCATTCGGCGTGAATGTCCTTGCCGCGGATGTGCAGATTGGCCGTGATCTGGCGCCGCAGTTTGTCGACCGAAAGCACGACGTTGACGTCGATCACATGATCGAAGTGCCGCGTCACGCGCACCAGCTTGCTGACGACGTAGGCGCGGATCGCGGGCGTAATGACGAGATGGTGGCCGCTGAGGTTGAGATTCATACTGCCCTCCTTGGGAAGCCCGCGGCCGCGCCTAAACCGACTTGCGCATGTTCACGGGCGGTATTTGCAGCGCTTCCCGGTACTTGGCGATCGTCCTTCTTGCGACCAGGATGCCCTGATCGCTGAGCAGATCGGCGATCCGGCTGTCCGTGAGCGGAGCCTTCGGATCCTCGGCTCCAATGAGCTGCTTGATCAGCGCGCGGATAGCGGTCGCGGAGGCGGCGCCGCCGGTATCCGTCGCGACGTGGCTGCCGAAGAAGTACTTCAGCTCGTAGGTTCCACGCGGCGTGAGCATGTACTTTTGCGTTGTCACGCGAGAGATCGTCGACTCGTGCAGGCTGAGGATGTCGGCTATCTCGCGCAGCACCATCGGCCGCATCGCTACCTCGCCGTGCTCGAAGAAATGGCGCTGGCGATCGACGATTGCCTGCGATACGCGCAGGATGGTCTCGAAACGCTGCTGCACATTGCGGATCAACCACTTCGCTTCCTGAAGCTGCGCTGCGAGCTGCTGGTTGGACGCTTCGCGGTTACGGGTGAGGATGTCGGCGTAGATCCGGTTCAGACGCAGCTTCGGCATCGCCGCTTCGTTGAGCGCGGCGAGCCAACGGCCGCGGATCTTGCGTACGACTACGTCCGGGATCACGTAGTTCGCTTCGGTCTTGGCGAACCCCGCGCCGGGGCGGGGACTCAAGCTGGTGATTAGCGTGCGGATCGAGCGCAGACAGGCGTCGTCCGTGTGCATGAGCCGCTTTAGTTTCCCGAAGTCGCGCGCGGCGAGCAGCGGCAGATGATGCTGCACGAGCTTCAGCGCTTCCGCCCGGAAAGGCGTGGATTCCGGCAGCGCCTTCAATTGCAGAGCAAGGCACTCGGCCGCATCGCGCGCGCCCACTCCCGCGGGCTCCATGTTCTGCAAGTGCTTGAGGGCGATCGAAAGCTCGTCGGCTTCGAGCTCCTCCGGGAAGAGCTCGAGCAGCTCCTCGAGCGAGGTCGCGAGGTAGCCGTCCTCGTCCAGCGCGTCGATCAGGGCCGCAACTATCTGGCGGTCGCGCAGCGGAAGGTTGAGCAGCGCGAGCTGGGCATTGAGATGGTCGCGCAGCGAGTTGGTTGCGACCTGCTGCGGAATGAAGGTCTCGTCGTCGTCATCGATCGTCGAGGAGGCGGGACCCCAGTCTCCGTCTCCGCCGGCGAGGAGGTCGGCGACCTCGGGCGTTGCAGGCTCCGCGCCGTCGCCCGCACGATCGGAAGAGGGTGAGGTTAGCGGGACCGGCGCGACGAACTCCGGCGGCGGCGCGCCCGCCTCTTCCTCGTCGGCCTTCTCGAGCAGGGGATTCTCCTGCAGGATCCGCTCGACCTCCGCGTTGAGCTCGAGCGTAGACAGTTGCAGCAGCCGGATCGACTGCTGCAACTGTGGAGTCAGCGTGAGGTGCTGACTGAGCTTTAACTGGAGCGTGGGCTTCATGGCCAAGGCCGCATGAGCCTGCTAGAGTCGGAAGTGCTCTCCGAGATAGACCTTCCGCACGCTTTCATTATAAACAATTTCGTCGGGCGTCCCCGAGGCGAGCACCCGGCCCTCGCTCAGGATGTAGGCGCGGTCGCAGATGCCGAGCGTTTCGCGCACGTTGTGATCGGTTATCACGACGCCGATTCCGCGCTCCTTCAGAAAGCCGATGATCTTCTGTATATCGAGCACGGCGATGGGGTCGATGCCGGCGAAGGGCTCGTCGAGCAGGATGAATCGCGGCCGGGTGGCGAGTGCACGCGCGATCTCGACGCGGCGGCGCTCGCCGCCCGAGAGACTGAGCGCGTGGGCGTCACGAAGGTGCGAGATCGACAGATCCTCGAGCAGCGCGTCGAGGCGGTTCGCCATCTCGTCGGAGTCGACTCCCTGCAGTTCGAGGATGGCCTGCACGTTCTGACCGACGGTCAGCTTGCGGAATATCGACGCCTCCTGCGGCAGGTAGGACAGGCCAAGCCGCGCCCGTGCATGGATCGGCATGCGCGTCAGGTCTTCCCCGTCGAGCTCGATCTTGCCGCCGTCGGCCGCAACCAGCCCGACGATCATGTAGAAGCAGGTGGTCTTGCCCGCACCGTTGGGGCCGAGCAGACCGATGACCTCGCCGCTTCCTACTGAGAGCGACACATCGTGCACGACAGTTCGCGACTTGTAACGCTTCTCGAGCGAGGCCACCGCCAGCGTGCTCATGAGGTCTTCACGCTTCACTTCGCACCCTCGGCGCCTATGGCGCTGTCGGGCTTGAGCGGGAGCGGTGGGGGCGGTTTGGCCGGCGCAGCAGGGGCCTTGGCTTCCTTCGCGGGCTTGTCGCTCTTCGGGGATTTGTCGTCGCTTGCGGCCTTCCCACCCTTCGCATCTTTGGCGCTCTTTTCTTCCTTCGGTTGCGGCTGGAAGACTCCTCGCACCCGCGCGCCGAGCGGGGCCTCGTCCGGGTTTGGCGGCCGCGTGTCGGGCCTGCCCTCGGCCTTGAAGAATTCGGTGTTGGCGTTGTAGGAGATGTAGGTGCTGCGAATCTCGTCCGAGCCCTTGCGCAGCATGGCGCGGTCGAACAGTTCGAGAAACCGCTTTTCGCCGTCGTACTCCGCGCGCTGCGCAATGCCTTCGTAGTATTCGTCCGTTCCGTCGCGTTTCTCACGAAAGGTGAGTGGATTTCCGTAGACGGTGGCGGACAGCGAATTGTCGGGGTTCTGCCGCAGAATCACCTTGTCGGCGTGAATTGTGAGCGTGCCCTGCGTCACGATCACGTGACCGAGCAGCGTTCCCACCTTGGTCTGGTAGTTGACGTCCCCCGAATCGGCCTGATAGTTGATCGGCTTGTCCCGATCCGCCTTCTCGGCCTGCGCGAGCGGCGCGGCGACGCAGAGCGCCGCGAGCATCGGGCAGGCGGCACGGAGCGCTCGCACGCTCATGGCGACGTGTTCCGCGGTTGGAGCTGTCCGGAGAGGTGCGACCTGAACTTCACCGTCTTGGCCTTGTTGTCGAGCTCCAGCCCGGTCGCGTTCACCGTTCCGCGAGGGTCGGTGATCGTGACGGGCCGGTCCGTGAACACGCGGTCGTCCTTGGGCATCACGTCGAGGTACTCGCTGGTTACCGTGATGGGACCGTCGGGTTTGTCTCCGCCGGTGCCCGCGCGCACGACCTTGGCGTGTCCCTCGAGATAGACGTGCTCGTGATCTGCAGTCACCGTGGCCCGGTCGGCGGTGACCTCGATCTGTGGCTTCTCAGGATCGGTGAAGACGATGCGCGCCTGCTCGAAGTGCGTCGAGTCATCGTCGGGATAGTGCTTTGCGCGCGCCGCGCTCAGCGCCTGACGGACATGTCCCTCGGCGTCGAGGTTGATCGCATTGAAATGCTCGGCGATCAGATCCGGATCGTGGCGGCTCGTGCCGTCGGTAGCCGATCCGATGGGACGCACCTGCGTGTTGAGCCAATAGGTCATCGCCGCCAGCGCGCCGAGCAAGAACGCCGGCGACCACGCGAGCATCCGTTCGAGCCAGCGCTGCCTGCGCGTGCTCATGAGGTTCGCTCGACGACGTCGTAGGAGCGCAACACTGCATCGAGCGTGCCGCGGGCCGCAAGGATCAGCTCCGCCAGCTCGCGCACCGCGCCGCGCCCGCCGCCCGCACGGGTGACGTAGTGAGCCTGACGTCGCAGCGGATCGGGCGAGTTGGGCACCGTCGCGCCGAGTCCGCAGCGGACGATGATGGGCAGATCGGGCAGATCGTCGCCGATGTGCGCACATTGCTCCGGTGCGAGCGAGAGCTCGGCGTACAGGCGCTGCCAGGCACCGACCTTGTCTTCCGCGCCCTGGATAACGTGCTTGACGCCGAGACTGGCGGCGCGCTTGCTCACGGCCGCGGAGCGGCTGCCGGTGATCCAGGCAACGACGATGCCCGAGCGTTCCAGCATCTTCAGGCCCAGGCCGTCGAGCGACGAATATGCCTTGAGCTCATGACCTTGCTCGTCGACGTAGATCTTGCCGTCGGTGAGCACTCCGTCGACGTCGCAGGAAAGGAGCCGCACGCCGCGAGCCCGCGCCGACAGGTCCGCCGGCACCATCACACGACCCTGGCACGGAAGAGGTCGTGGAGGTGCAGCGCACCCACGAGCCGGCGCTCGGAATCGACGACGACGAGTTGCGTGACCTTCGGCGAAGTCTCCATCAGTTCCACGCAGTCGATCGCGAGACGCTCCGCACCGATCACACGCGGGTGTCGCGTCATGAGCTCGGCCACTCGCGCGGCGCCCGGGTCGCGGACGCTGCCGAGACAGCGCCGCAGATCGCCGTCGGTGAATATGCCCGCGACCCGTCTCTGGGCGTCGACGATGATCGTCATGCCCATGCCTTTTCCGCTCATCTCGACCACGGCTGCAGCAAGCGTCGCGTCGAGGGATACCGCGGGAACGGCGTCGCCGGTGCGCATCACGTCCTTGACTCGCGTAAGCAACCTTCGCCCGAGAGAGCCGCCCGGATGTGCGCGGGCGAAATCCTCGACCGAGAAGCCGCGCGCGTCGAGCAGAGTCAACGCCAGCGCGTCGCCGAGCGCGAGCGCCGCGGTGGTGCTCGCGGTCGGAGCGAGACCGAGGGGACAGGCCTCGGCGTCGACGCTGGCATCGAGATGGATGTCCACGGCCTGCGCGAGAGAGGACTGCTCGTTGCCGGTGAGCGCGATGAGCTTCGCACCCTGCCGCTTGAGGTGTGGCAGCAACGAGACGAGCTCGTCGGTCTCGCCCGAGTTCGACAGCAGCAGCACGACGTCGTCGGAGGTGACCATACCGAGATCACCATGGCTCGCTTCGGCGGCGTGGACGAAGAACGCCGGCGTGCCGGTCGAGGCGAGAGTCGCCGCGATCTTGCGTCCGATGTGGCCCGACTTGCCGATGCCGATCACGACGACTCGGCCGCGGCATTCGAGCAGTGCGCTCGCCGCGGCAAGGAAGGCAGCGCCCAGACGCGCAAGCAGCGCACGGATCGCATCGGCCTCGGTCGCGAGCACGTCGCGTCCCAGCGCAAGCGCGCGTTCAGGATCGAGACCGCGCGCTTCCGACGCGGCCGCCGCGATCGTTGCCGACATGCGCTCAAGTATACCGCGAAGCCCAGAGGCTCCGTCGGGACGCTGTGCTACATTGGCCTCGTGTCCGAGACGCTGCAACTGATCCTGGTGCTGCTTGCAGCGGTGGTCGTTGCAGTCATGGTCTGTCGCCTGGCGCGGCTGCCGCCGGTCCTGGGCTACCTCGGAGTCGGCATCGTAGTGGGGCCGCACGCGCTCGCGTGGATTCCGGACGACGCGGACGTGCGCTCGCTCGCCGAGTTCGGAATCGTCTTCCTGATGTTTTCGATCGGCCTCGAGTTCAGCCTGCCGCAACTCAAGACGATGCGCCGCGCCGTTTTCGGCCTCGGGTTTGCGCAGGTCGCAGTGACGACCGTGCTGGCGACAGCGGGCCTCTCCATCATGGGCCATGGTGTTCTCGCCGGCGTGGCGATCGGCGGCGCACTGGCCATGAGCTCGACCGCGATCGCCTCCAAGATGCTCGCCGAGCGCTCGGAGCTCAACACTCCGCACGGACGCGACGCGATGGGCATCCTGCTGTTCCAGGATCTCGCCGTCATCGCGCTGCTGGTCGTCGTTCCGACGCTCGCGACGGGCGGCCGCGACTTGTGGCAGTCGCTCGCGCTTGCGACGGGCAAGGCTGCTCTCGCGCTCGCCGTCATCCTCGTGCTCGGGCAAAAGCCGATGCGCGGATGGTTTCACGTGGTGGCGCGGCAGCGCTCGCCGGAGCTCTTCGTATTGAACGTGCTGCTGGTTACGCTCGGCCTCGCCGCAGTGACGCGCATCGCCGGACTTTCGCTGGCGCTCGGTGCGTTTCTCGCCGGCATGCTCATCTCTGAAACGGAGTACCGCTATCAGGTCGAGGAGGACATCAAGCCGTTTCGCGACGTGTTGCTCGGGCTGTTCTTCGTCACGGTCGGCATGTATCTCGACCTCGGCATCGTCGCGCAGCACTTTGGCTGGATGCTGCTGCTCCTGACGAGCTCGGTGGTCGTCAAGCTCCTGCTGGTCGTCGTCCTGGCGCGCCTCTTCGGCGCCTCGCTCGCCACGGCGTTGCGCACCGGCTTCTATCTCGCGCAGGCGGGCGAGTTCGCAATCGTGCTTCTCGCCGTAACCAGGGAGCTCGGCCTGGTCGAGCAGACCTTCGCCCAGCTTCTGCTCGCCGCGATGGTGCTGTCGATGCTGGCAGCGCCGCTGCTCATCCATTTTGCGGAGCCGCTGGTGCGCAAGCTCACCGCCAACGACTGGCTCGCGCGCGCCGCTCAGGTAACGCAGATCGCAGCGCAGAGCATGTCCCGGCAGGAACACGTGATCATCTGCGGCTTCGGCCGCAGCGGGCAGAATCTGGCGCGCTTGCTCGAAAGGGAGGAGATTCCCTTCATCGCGCTCGACTCCGACCCGCAGCGCGTGCGCGAGGCTGCTGCCGACGGAACGAGCGTCGTCTACAGCGACGCGGGCCGGCGGGAGGCGCTGATCGCTGCAGGGCTGCCGAAGGCGCGCGCGCTCGCCGTCACCTTCGCCGACACGCCGACGGCGATGAAGATTCTCCATCACGTGCAGCAGCTGCGGCACGAGCTGCCGGTGATCGTGCGCACAGTCGACGACAGCGAGCTCGACCGGTTGAGCAAGGCGGGAGCGACCGAGGTGGTGCCCGAGGTGCTCGAGGGGAGCCTCATGCTCGCATCGCATCTGTTGCTGCTGCTCGGCGTGCCCCTCGCACGGGTCCTGGCGCGCATTCGCGCGATCCGCGAGGAGCGCTACACGCTGTTTCGCGGCTTCTTCCATGGCGCGACCGATGCTGCGGATGCCGCGGAGAATCTGCAGCCGCGTCTGCACTCGGTGCTGCTGAGCGATCGTTCATCTGCGGTCGGGCACACGGTGGCGGAACTCGATCTGCCGGGACAAGTCGAAATCACGAGCGTGCGGCGGCGCGGCATTCGCTCCGCCGTGCCCCAGCCGGACTACCGTTTCGAGGCGGGCGACGTGGTCGTGCTGCTGGGGCGCCCGGAGAGCCTGGTGTCGGCCGAGAAGCGCCTGCTGCAACGAGGCCAGTAGCATCCGGCGGGACGCGGTCCGCGATTGTGGCGGTGCACCCAACCCGTTACAATCATCGCCCCCGCTTGAAAAGCAAGAGATTGCCCAATGCCCGCGCAAGCGAACGTCCGCGTTGGTGCGGCGACGGTCGCTGATCGCAGCGATGCCGACGCGCCAGCGGTGGAGTTGAAGGACGTCTCTTTCGCCTACGACGTTCGGCCGGTGCTCGAGGACATCACGATGACGATCCCGCGCGGCCAGATCGTGGCCATCATGGGCGGGAGCGGGTGCGGCAAGACGACGATCCTGCGGCTCATCGGCGGTGCGCTGAAGCCGAAGTCCGGCAGCGTCCGCGTCGCGGGACAGTCGGTTCCCGACCTCGAGCCGGATGCGCTCTACGCGCTGCGGCGCCGCTGCGGCATGCTGTTCCAGTTCGGCGCGTTGTTCACCGACATGAGCGTATTCGAGAACATCGCGTTCCCGATGCGGGAGCATACCGATCTTCCGGACGAGCTCATTCGCGATCTGGTCCTGATGAAGCTCCATGCCGTCGGGTTGCGCGGGGCCGCCCAGCTCATGCCTTCGGAGCTTTCCGGCGGCATGGCCCGCCGCGTGGCCCTCGCGCGCGCCATCGCGCTCGACCCGATGCTGATCATGTACGACGAGCCGTTCGCAGGGCTCGATCCGATCTCGCTCGGCGTCATCGGCCAGATCATTCGCAAGCTCAACGACGCGCTTGGCATCACCTCGGTCGTGGTGACACACGATGTCTACGAGTCGCTGAAGATCGTCGACTTTCTGTATTTCGTCTCCGAGGGCCGGATCGTCGCCAGCGGAACGGCGGATGAGGTGCGCCAGTCGATGAAGCCCTTCGTGCGCCAATTCGTCGACGGCGAGCCCGACGGGCCGGTGCCTTTCCACTATCCGGCGGCGTCGTATCGCGAGGAGCTGCTCGCCCGTGTCGGTTGAAGTCGCGCACGGGCTAGCCTATTGGCTGCGCCGCCTCGGCAGCGCCGTCACGGGCGGTCTCGCGAAGCTCGGCTACGCGGCTCGCTTCCTGGTGGCCGTGCTGTGGCATTCGCCACAGGCGTTCCGCCGCATTCATCTCACGCTGCGCGAGATCTATTTCGCGGGCGTGCTTTCGCTGGTGATCATCCTCATGTCGGGCATGTTCGTGGGCATGGTGCTGTCGCTGCAGGGGTATGAAACGCTGAAGCGCTACGGCTCCGACGAACAACTGGGGATCCTGGTCGCGCTGGCTCTCGTACGCGAGCTCGGGCCGGTGATCGCGGGACTGCTCTTCGCGAGTCGCGCCGGGTCGGCGATCACCGCGGAAATCGGGCTGATGAAGACGACGGAGCAGCTTGCTGCGATGGAAATGATGGCGGTCGACCCGCTTGCACGCGTGATTGCACCGCGGTTCTGGGGCGGCATCGTCTCCATGCCCTTGCTGGCCGCGTTGTTCTCCGCGTTCGGCATCTTCGGCGGCTATCTCGTCGGCGTGCGCCTCATCGGCATCGACGAGGGTGCGTTCTGGGGCCAGATGAAAGCGGGCGTCGATGTCTGGCCGGACGTGACCAACGGGATCATCAAGAGCATCGTGTTCGGCATCGCCGTGTCGCTGATCGCGGTGTTCGAGGGTTATGACTCGAAGCCCACTGCGGAGGGGGTTTCGACCGCGACGACGCGCACCGTCGTCATCTCGTCGCTCGCGATCCTCGCGCTCGACTTCGTGATGACAGCGTTCATGTTCCGGGGGGCCGCAGTATGAATCGTTCCGCGATGGACCTCTGGGTCGGGGTCTTCGTCGCCATGGGTATCGCGGCGATCATCTTTCTCGCGCTCAAGGTCGGCAACCTGCTCACGCTGAACACCACGCCTGGCTACGTGCTCGAGGCGCGCTTCGACAACATCGGCGGGCTGAAGCTGCGCGCACCCGTGAAAGCAGCGGGAGTGGTCGTCGGACGCGTCGAGTCGGTGCGCCTCGATCCGAAGACCTACGAAGCGGTGGCGACGCTGAGGATCGATCGCATGTACGAGTTCACGCGGGACACGATAGCCTCGATAAACACTTCGGGCGTGCTCGGCGAGGTCTACGTCGGCCTCGACGCCGGGGGTGACCCAGTCATGCTCAAGAATGGTGACCGCATCGTGAAGACGCAGTCTGCCGTGGTGCTCGAGAAGCTCATCGGCCAGTTTCTGTTCGACAAGGCAGCTGAGGGCGGCAAGGCTGGGCCGGGGGAGAAACCGAAAGAGGCGGAAGGGGTCAAGAAATGAAGAAGGCTTCGGGAAGCCTGCGCGCCGCGCTGCTCATTCCGGTGGCGTCGTTTCTCCTGGGAGCGTGCGCAGCCGGGCCGACCAAGGAGGACCCCTGGGAGCCGTTCAATCGCAGCATGTTTTCGGTGCACGAGGCGGTCGACGGCGCGGTGATCAAGCCCGTCGCCCAGGGCTACGTCGCGATCGTGCCGGAGCCGCTGCGCAACGCTTTCTCGAACATCATGGGCAACATCGACGATCTCTTCAGCGGCATCAATGGCCTGCTGCAGGGCAACGGCTATCACGCGGGAGACAGCTTCGGGCGCGTGCTGCTCAACACGAGCTTCGGCCTCGGAGGCATCTTCGACCTGGCGTCGATGATGGGCATTCCCAAGTACAAGACCGATTTCGGGATCACGTTCGGAAAGTGGGGCTTCCCCCAGGGGCCTTATCTGTTCGTCCCCGGGTTCGGGCCGTTCACGGTGCGCGATGGGACGGGATGGATCGTGCGGCTGGCGATCGGCCCGGTGGGTTATATTCCCGACGTTCCCGTGCGCAACTCGATCTACGGGCTTGCCTACGTCGATACGCGGGCCGCGGCGCTGCCCGCGGAATCGGTGGTGGAAGCAGCCGCGATCGACAAGTATCGCTTCATCCGCAACGCTTATCTTCAAGCGCGACGCTATCAGGTCTACGACGGCAAGCCGCCGCCGGAGGAAGACGACGACGGCGCGACGCCCGCCGGCCCCACGGGCGGGACCACGCCGCCGCCCGCGACCGCCGAGCAACCGCCCGCGCCCAAGTGAGGATCGCCATGCTGCGCCAGTTCGTCTCGTCTTTGATTGCCGCCCTGTGGCTGAGCTCGGCGTTCGCGCAGGCGCAGGAAGCGCCGGACGTGCTGGTCAAGCGCGTGGCAGAGGACGCGCTCACGGCGATCCGCGCCGACAAGGAGCTCCAGGCGGGCAGTCCGGCCAAAGTCAAGGAGCTGATCGAAACCAAGCTCGTTCCGTACTTCGATACCACGCGCATGACCGCGCTTGCGATGGGCCGCAACTGGCGCGCGGCGAGCGCCGAGCAGCAGAAGGCGCTGAGCGAGCAATTCAAGACGCTGCTGATCCGCACCTACTCGAACGCGCTGACGAACTATCGCGACAACACGATGACCTACAGGCCGTTGCGCACGAACCCCGGCGACGAGGACGTCGTGGTGCGCACGGAGGTTACGCGCACGGGCCAGGCGCCGATCCCGATCGACTACAGCATGGAAAAGACGCCGGGCGGCTGGAAATGCTACGACGTCGTGGTCGCGGGGGTGAGTCTCGTGACCAACTATCGCGACGAGTTCAACGACATCGTGAAGAGCTCGGGTGTGGACGGCCTGATCAAGACGCTGACCGACAAGAACAAGGGCGTAGCGGCCAAGTGAACGCAACGAGCGAAGGACCTGCCTTGCTTTCCGTCGAGGGCGGACGCTGGAGCCTGAGCGGCGCCCTGACCATCGACGGCGCCGCGCAGGTGCTGGCGGCGAGTCGTGCGACGGAGCTGCCGGCCTCGGGAGTTGCCTCGCTCGCCGGTCTGGGCCGTGTCGACTCGGCGGCGGTGGCCGTCCTGCTCGCCTGGAGGCGCCGCGCGCTGCAGGAGAGCAAGTCCCTCGTTTTTGCCGGCGTGCCGTCGAATCTCGCCGCTCTGGCGCAGCTCTACGGCGTCGAGCAGCTGATCTCTGCCGAGGCCGAAAGCTCGCGGGCTCCGGCCGCGTGACGCCCGCCGTCGAGATCACCGGGGTCGCGCGCCGATTCGGCAGCGTTCAGGCGCTCGCCGGCATCGATCTCGTCGTTCAACCGGGCGAATTCTTCGGCCTGCTGGGGCCGAACGGCGCGGGCAAGACCACGCTCATATCGATCCTCGCCGGGCTCGTTCACGCCGACTCCGGCACGGCGCGCGTCCTCGGACACGACGTCGTGACCGACTATCGGAACGCGCGGCGATCGCTGGGCGTGGTGCCGCAGGAGCTCGTCTTCGACCCCTTCTTCACGGTGCGCGAGACGCTCGAGATCCAGGCCGGCTACTTCGGGCTGCGCGACGCGCGAGCCTGGATCGACGAGCTCCTGCACCATCTGGATCTGACCGCGCGCGCCGACTTCAACATGCGCGCCCTCTCGGGCGGGATGAAGCGGCGCGTTCTCGTCGGCCAGGCGCTGGTGCACAAGCCGCCGGTGATCGTGCTCGACGAGCCGACGGCGGGCGTGGACGTCGAGCTGCGCCAAAGCCTCTGGGCGTTCATCCGCAAGCTCAACACCGAGGGGCATACCATCATCCTCACCACGCACTATCTCGAGGAGGCCGAGGCCCTGTGCGGACGCATCGCGATGCTCAAGACGGGCAGGATCGTCGCCCTCGACAGCAAGCAGAATCTGCTGTCCTCGTTCGCGGGGCTGACCGTGCGGCTCACCGCGGACCGGCTGCCCGACGACTGGCGCCCCCGTGTGCTCCGTGAGGAGGGGCGCAGCTATCTGCTGTCGCTCGCGGACTACGCGGAGCTCGAACGCCTGCTGGCTGCGCTGCGCGAGCGCGCCATCGCCGTGACCGAGCTCTCGCTGCAGGAAGCCGATCTCGAGCAGGTCTTCCTGCGCATCATGGCGCGGACTCACTGACGACGCGACGCCATGACGCCCAATTTCGGCAGGGGATGGGTCACGCTGCTCTACAAGGAGCTGCTGCGCTTCTGGAAGGTGAGCTTCCAGACCATTCTCGCCCCCGTGCTGACGGCTCTTCTCTACCTTCTGATTTTCTCGCACGTCCTCGAGTCGCACGTGTCGGTGTTCGACGGACGCGTGCGCTACGCGGCGTTCCTCGTGCCCGGCCTCGTGATGATGTCGGTGCTGCAGAACGCGTTCGCCAACAGCTCCTCATCGCTCATCCAGTCGAAAATCACCGGCAATCTGATCTTCGTGCTGTTGCCGCCGCTGTCGCCGCTCGACATGTACGCGGCGTACGTGCTCGGCGCGATGGTGAGAGGAATCGTGGTGGGCGCGGGAGTGCTCCTGGTCACTGTCTGGTTCGCACCGCTGTCGCTCGAGCACCCGCTGTGGGTGGCGGCGTTTGCTCTTCTGGGGAGCGCCATCCTCGGCACGCTCGGGCTGCTCGCGGGCATCTGGGCCGACAAATTCGACCAGCTCGCGGCGTTCCAGAATTTCCTCATCATGCCGCTCACCTTCCTGTCGGGTGTCTTCTACTCGATTCATACCCTGCCGCCGTTCTGGCAGGCGCTGTCGCACTTCAATCCGTTCTTCTATATGATCGATGGCTTCCGCTACGGCTTCTTCGGCCTGTCGGACATCTCCCCGGCCGTGAGCTTCTCCATCGTGGCCGCATCCTGCCTTGCGCTGACCGCGTTGACGCTCGTGCTTCTGCAGCGCGGCTACAAGCTGCGCCACTAGCGGGGACGCGCGAGCGATCTCCCGTGACTACGCCCGAATCGATCAAGGGTGCCATCGAGGCCGCGCTCCCCTGCGAGCGAGCCGAGGTCGCGGGCGACGGGCATCACTTCGAAGCCCTGATCGTCAGCAGCCGCTTCGAGGGCCTGAACCGGGTGAAGCGCCACCAGCTCGTCTACGGCGCGCTCGGGGAACGCATGCGCGAAGAGATTCACGCGCTGTCGATGACCACGCTGACGCCCTCCGAGTGGGCGGCGCAGGGGTAGCGCGATGAGCCCAGCGAGGGGGACCCCCTTTGGGGGCGAGCCAGGCGAATTCGCGCGTCCGCCGACACGCAGAGTCTCGCGTTGGCGCGCACGGACGTAGGAGGCGGCAGCAGATGGACAGGCTCGTCATCGACGGCGGCGTCGCTCTCGCAGGCGAAGTCAGTGTCTCCGGAGCCAAGAACGCTGCGCTGCCGATCCTCTGCGCCGCGCTGCTCACGGCCGAACCGCTGAGGATCACCAACGTGCCACGGCTCAACGACGTGCGCACGATGCAGGCGCTGCTCGCGCAGATGGGCGTGACAATCGAGCAGGGCGAGGGCGTGCTCACGCTTGGGGCGCCGCGCGTGGAGCGGGCGCTCGCCCCTTATGAGCTCGTGAAGACGATGCGCGCGTCGATCCTGGCGCTGGGACCGCTGCTCGCGCGCTGCGGCGAAGCGCGTGTCTCGCTGCCCGGGGGCTGCGCCATCGGGCTGCGGCCGGTCGATCAGCACGTCAAGGGGCTGCAGGCGATGGGCGCGGCGATCGATCTCGATCACGGATATATCGACGCGAAGGCGAAGCGGCTCACCGGAGCACCGTTCGTCTTCGACATGGTGACGGTGACTGGCACCGAGAACCTGATGATGGCAGCCGCCCTGGCCGACGGTGTCACCACGCTCGAGAACGCCGCGCGCGAGCCCGAGGTGGTGGATCTCGCCGAGTGCCTGAACGCGATGGGTGCGCGAATCAGCGGCGCAGGCAGCGATCGCATCGTGATCGAGGGCGTGACCCGCCTCGCCGGGACGACGCATGCGGTGATGCCCGACCGCATCGAGACCGGAACCTATCTCACTGCTGCCGCCGCTGCGGGGGGAGAGATCACGCTTCGCGGCGCGCGCGCCGACACGCTGCAGGCGGTCTTGGAGAAACTCGCCGAGGCAGGGGCCGAGATCGAATCCGACGAGGACACGATCCGCCTGTCGCGTCGCGAGCCACTCAAGGCGGCGAACGTGCGCACCGCCCCCTATCCGGGCTTTCCCACCGACATGCAGGCGCAGCTGATGGCGCTGATGACCATCGCAGAGGGCACGTCGGTGATCACCGAGACGATCTTCGAGAATCGGATGATGCACGTGCAGGAGCTCAAACGCCTCGGCGCCGACATCGAGGTCGAAGGCAGCACCGCGATCGTGCGGGGCGTCCCCCGGCTCACTGCGGCCACGGTGATGGCGACCGACCTGCGGGCCTCAGCCTGCCTCGTCATCGCGGGCCTGATCGCCGAAGGACGCACGACGATCGATCGCATCTACCACCTCGATCGCGGCTACGAGGCGATCGAGCGGAAGCTTTCCGCGCTTGGCGCACGCATCCGGCGCGTTGCCTGACCTTTACGGAGGAACGACGATGCAACCCCAAATCTTCATTGCCACCCTCTGCGCGGTTTGCGCGACCCTGCTCGTCGCGCCGCTCCCGGCCGGCGCGCAGCAGAAGGCGGAAATCTCCATTACGCGGCAGCCCGGCATCCTGTACCTGCCGTCGCACGTGATGGAGAAGCAGCAGCTCATCGAGAAGGAGGCGGAGAAGCTTGGAGTTCGCGGCCTCAAGGTGAAATGGGCAATGCTGATGGGCGGCGGCGTGCAGACCGACGCGCTGCTCTCCGGGAACGTCGACATCGTCAATACCGGTGTCGGCAACCTGCTGCTGTTGTGGGACCGCACCAAGGGCGAAGTAAAGGGGATCATCGCCAACTCGGCGCTGCCGCTCGCGCTGGTCACGCGCAACCCCAACATCAAGACGCTCAGGGATTACGGGCCGAACGATCGCATCGCCGTGCCCACGCTCAAGGTGTCCACGCAGGCGATCCTGCTGCAGATGGCCGCGGAGAAGATCTGGGGTGAAGGCCAGATGGGCCACCTGGACGCCAACATGGTCCAGCTCGGCCACCCTGATGCCGCCATTGCGCTCGCGAACCCCACGCACGAGATAACCAGCCACTTCGCGGCGCCCCCCTTCCAGTTCTACGAGCTGAAGAAGGTGCCGGGAGCGCACGTCGTCATCACTTCGCCGGAGATCATCGGCGGGCCGCTCACCCAGTCCCAATTCTTCACCACGACCAAGTTCGCGGAAGCGAATCCCAAGGTGATTCAGGCGATCCGCGCCGCGACTTTCGATGCGATCGAGTTCATCAAGAAGGACCCGCGCGCAGCGTCGGAGATCTACCGCGAGATCACCGGCGACAAGACGAGCACAGACGAGCTGGTGGAGCTGCTCAAGCAGCCGGGCATGATGGACTGGATCGCTGCGCCGCAGGGCACGATGAAGTTCGCCGCGCACCTGCACAAATCCGGCACGCTGAAGACCATGCCGGCCAAATGGACCGACTATTACCTGCCCGTCATTTACGATCTGCCCGGTAACTGAGCCGATCCATCTCGACCGGAGCGAGCGATGGCATTGAACGAGGGCACTCGCGCGAGCCTGAAAACCGTCAGCGTCGCAACGATCTCCACGGCGCTTTTCAAGCGCGGCTTGCGCAACCAGTACATCCAGGATGTGCGCCCGCTCAACCCCGACGCGCGCCCGATGGTCGGAGAGGCGTACACGCTGCGCTACATCCCGGCGCGCGAGGACCTCAACCCGATCAGCGTGTTCAAGGACCGCGGCCACCCGCAGCGCAAGGCGATCGAGGAGTGCCCGCCCGGAGCGGTGATGGTGATCGACAGCCGCAAGGACGCGCGCGCGGCCTCGGCGGGCGCGATCCTGGTGGCGCGGCTGATGCAGCGCGGCTGCGCGGGCATCGTCACCGACGGGGGCTTCCGCGATTCGCCGGAGATCGCGAGGCTCGGCATTCCCGCGTATCACCAGCGGCCGGCGGCGCCAACGAACCTGACTCGTCATCAGGCGATAGACATCAACGTACCGATCGCGTGCGGCGACGCGCCGGTATTTCCCGGCGATGTGGTCGTGGGTGATGCAGAGGGCGTCGTGGTGATTCCCGCGCATCTCGCGGACGAGATCGCGGCCGAGGCGGTGGAGATGACCGCGTTCGAGGACTTCGTCGCCGAGGAGGTCATGAAGGGCCGCTCGATCCTCGGGCTCTATCCCGCGACCGATCCGCAGACAGAGCGCGATTTCGCGGCCTGGCGCAAGGCCAAGGGCCGCTGAAGAGATCGCTGCGGCGCGAGCGTCGGTCGCATCGACGCCCTCGCCCGCAATGCGCGGGCGCATCGGGCTGCTAGAATGAACGTGAACGTTCACACCCGTGCCGCACGCACCGTGCAGTTCCTGACCATCGCCCTCGCCAAGGGGCGCACCTTCGACGAGACGCTGCCGTTGCTGGCACGCGCGGGCATTGCCCCGGCCGAGGATCCGGAGGCCTCGCGCAAGCTCATCATCGAGAGCACGCGGCCGGACGTTCGCTTCGTCATCGTGCGCTCCTCCGACGTTCCCACCTACGTGCAATATGGCGCCGCCGATCTCGGCGTTGCCGGCAAGGACGTGCTTCTCGAGCACGGGGGCGAGGGACTCTACCAGCCCGTCGACCTGGGCATCGGCCGCTGCACGATGGTGGTCGCCGCAAGACGCGATTTCGACTATGCCGGCGCGCTCAGACGGGGCGGGCGACTCAGGGTCGCCACCAAGTATGTGACGACGGCGCGCGAGCACTTCGCCGGCAAGGGCCTGCACGTAGACCTGATCCGCCTCTACGGCTCGATGGAGCTCGCGCCGCTGATGGGTCTCGCCGACGCCATCGTCGATCTCGTGAGCACCGGCAACACCCTCAAGGCCAACGATCTCGTGGCCGTGGAAGACATCCTGCCGATCAGCTCGCGACTGATCGTCAATCCGGCCGCGCTTAAGCTCAAGCGCGAGAAGATGCAGCCGCTCATCGAGGCTATCTCCGCCGCGGTCCACGCTCATGGCTGAGATCGCGCGCCTCGATTCCTCGTCCCCCGGCTTCGACGCAGCGCTCGCGCGGCTGACGGCGTTCGACGCCGCGCTGGACGAAAAAGTGGACGCCGCGGTCGCCGCGATCGTCGCGGACGTTCGCGCGCGCGGCGACGCCGCGGTGCTCGAGTACACCGCGCGCTTCGACCGTGTCAGCGCCCCGAGCGTGGCGGCGCTGGAGCTGTCGGCCGCCGCGCTCGACAACGCGCTCGCGCAGCTCGCGCCGACCCATCGCGAGGCGCTCGAGCGCGCTGCGGCCCGCATCCGGGCGTTCCACGAGCGCCAGCTCACGAGCTCCTGGTCGCTCACCGAAGCCGACGGCACGCGGCTCGGGCAGCGCATCATGGCGCTGCAGCGCGTGGGGTTGTATGTGCCTGGGGGCCGCGCGGCGTACCCCTCCTCTGTGCTGATGAACGCGATTCCGGCGCGCATCGCGGGTGTAGCCGAGATCGTCATGGTCGTGCCCGCGCCCGACGGTGTGAGAAATCCGCTGGTGCTCGCCGCGGCGCGGCTCGCAGGCGTTGCGCGCGCCTTCACGATCGGCGGCGCGCAGGCGATTGCCGCGCTCGCCTACGGCACAGCGACCATCCCCGCCGTGGACAAGATCGTCGGACCCGGCAACGCGTACGTGGCCGCGGCCAAGCGCAGGGTCTTCGGTGCCGTGGGCATCGACATGATCGCAGGGCCCTCGGAGATTCTCGTCATCGCCGACGCGACCGCGCGGCCCGATTGGGTGGCGATGGACCTGTTCGCGCAGGCCGAGCACGACGAGTCGGCGCAGGCAATCCTGCTCACGCCCGATGCGGCGCTGATCGAGGCCGTCGCCGCGAGCATTGCGCGCGGTTTGGACACGATGCCGAGGCGCGAGGTGATCGCCGCCTCGCTCGCGCGCCGCGGCGCGCTCGTCAAGGTGCGCGATCTCGCCGAGGCTTGCGTCCTCGCCGATCGCATCGCGCCGGAGCATCTGGAGCTCGCGGTGGCGGATCCCGAGCTGCTGCTCGCCCGCATCAACAACGCGGGAGCGATCTTTCTCGGCCACTTCAGCTCCGAGGCCGTGGGCGACTATTGCGCGGGCCCGAACCACGTGCTGCCTACCGGACGCAGCGCGCGCTTCTCCTCCCCTCTCGGCGTCTACGACTTCCAGAAGCGCAGCAGCATCATCGCGGTGTCGCGGGAGGGGGCGCGCACGCTCGGCCGCCTCGCGGCGACGCTGGCGCAGGGCGAGGGGCTCCCCGCGCACGCGCAGAGCGCGACCCTGCGGGTCGACGCGCCATGAACGACCGCACCCGGGGATCCGCTGCCGCTGAGTTCGTCGCGGCGCTCGTGCGTCCAGAGATACGTGCGCTGTCGGCCTACGCGGTAGCCAAGGCCGAGGGCATGATCAAGCTTGATGCGATGGAGAACCCTTACGCGCTTCCCCAGGCGGTCAGGGCGAGGCTCGGGGCTGCCCTCGCGCGCGTGCCGATCAACCGCTATCCGGACGGCGCCGCGGACCACGTGCGCGCTGCGCTGCGCCGCGCCTTCGCCTTGCCCGATGCGGCGGGCGTGCTGCTCGGCAACGGATCCGACGAGCTCATTCAGATCATCACCGCAACGCTTGCCCGGCCGGGCGCGGCGATGCTGGCGCCGGAGCCTTCCTTCGTGATGTACCGGACGAATGCGCTCTATTCCGGCATGCGCTATGTCGGCGTGTCGCTCAGGCGCGATTTCAGTCTCGATGTGACGGCGATGCTCGAGACGATCGAGCGCGAGCGCCCGGCGCTCGTCTACCTGGCGTATCCCAACAACCCGACCGGCAATCTCTTTGCGGCGTCCGACGTCGAGACGGTGCTTCGCGCGGCGCCCGGACTCGTGGTCGTCGACGAAGCCTACTACGCCTTCGCGCAGGCGAGCTTTCTCCCGCGGCTCGCGGAATTCGGCAACCTGCTGGTGCTGCGCACGGTCTCGAAGGTCGGCATGGCCGGCCTGAGGCTGGGTTACGCCGTGGCCGCCCCGGAGTGGATCGCGGAATTCAACAAAGTGCGTCAGCCGTATAATGTCAACGCGCTCACTCAGGTCGCGATCGTCGAACTGACTGCCGATTGCTCCTGGATCGAGGAGCAGGCAGGCGCGATTCGTGCCGAGCGGGAGCGCGTCGGCGCCGCGCTAGGACGCCTCCCGGCGACGACGGTGTATCCGACGCAGGCGAACTTCATCGTGGTACGCGTCGCCGATGCGGCGCGGGTGTTCGAAGGCCTTAAGGCGCGGCGCATTCTGGCCAAGAACCTCCACGGCTGGCACCCGCTCCTCGATGGCTGCCTGCGCATCACGGTCGGGACGCCGGCCGAGAACGATCTACTGCTCGCCGCTTGCGCGGAGCTTTGCCGATGAAGACTAAGAATTCCCGCTCGGTCGCGCGCACGGCGCAGGTCGAGCGCCGCACCAAGGAAACGACGATCAGCGTGAGCGTCGACCTCGATGGGACGGGTCGGGCCGACCTGGCTAGCGGCGTCCCCTTTCTCGATCACATGCTCGATCAGGTGGCGCGGCACGGCATGATCGATCTGACGATCCGGGCCAAGGGCGATCTGCACATCGATGCGCATCACACCGTCGAGGATGTCGGGATTGCGCTGGGGCAGGCGGTGAAGCAGGCGCTGGGCGACAAGGCCGGCCTCGTGCGCTACGGTCACGCCTACGTGCCGCTCGACGAGGCGCTGTCGCGCGTCGTGATCGATCTTTCGGGGCGGCCCGGGCTCGAGTTCCACGTTCCCTTCACGCGGGCGATGATCGGGGGCTTCGACGTCGATCTCACCCACGAATTCTTCCAGGGCTTCGCCAACCATGCGCTCGTGACTCTGCACGTGGACAACCTGCGCGGCGAGAATGCGCATCACCAGGCCGAAACGGTGTTCAAGGCCTTTGCTCGGGCGCTGCGCATGGCGGTCGCGCGCGAGGCGCGCTCGAGCGGAGTGCCGTCGACGAAGGGCACGCTTTGACGGAAGGCTCCGCTACCCCTCATGTCGGACATCGCCGTCGTCGATTACGGAATGGGCAACCTGCGCTCGGTAGCGAAGGCGCTGCGCTTTGTCGCTCCGCAACGCACCATTGTGGTGAGTTCGGACCCGGCCATCATCCGGGACGCTGACCGGGTGGTGCTGCCCGGGCAGAGCGCAATGCCCGACTGCATGCGCTGCTTGAACGCGAGCGGGTTGCGCGACGTCGTACAGGAGACTGCCCGCGATCGCCCTTTCCTCGGCATCTGTCTCGGCCTGCAGATGCTCTTCGACGACAGCGAGGAAGGACCCACTCCCGGCCTGGGCGTTCTCGCAGGCCATGTCGTGCGCTTTCGTGACGCGGCGATGACCGATGCCGACGGTGCCCGACTCAAGGTCCCGCACATGGGCTGGAGTCCCGTGCACCGCGTGCGCGAGCATCCGCTGTGGCAGGACGTCGAGGATGGCGCGCGTTTCTACTTCGCGCACAGCTACTACCCGGTGCCTGAAGACATCGGCCTGACCGCTGCGACCGTTGCCTATCCGGCAGCGTTTACTTGCGCGATTGCCCGCGCTAATATCTTCGCCGTGCAGTTTCACCCGGAAAAGAGCCACCGCGCCGGTCTCCAGTTGCTCGCCAATTTCGTCGCCTGGAACGGGCGCGCCTGAAGCGCTTCCAGAGTCAGTCCCGCGACGCGTTGCCACGGCAGCGACATCCTGTCGCCACCCTGCCGCCATGCAGATCATTCCCGCGATCGACATCAAGGACGGCAATTGCGTACGCCTGAAGCAGGGCGAGATGCAGTCGGCCACGGTGTTCTCCGAGGATCCCGCCGCCATGGCGCAACACTGGCTCGAGCAGGGTGCGCAGCGGCTGCACCTCGTGGACCTGAACGGCGCCGTGTCGGGGAGGCCGCGCAACGAGCTTGCGATCCGCGAGGTGGTGAGCGTCATCGGGGAGGAGATCCCGGTCCAGCTCGGCGGAGGCATACGCGACCTCGACACGATCGAGCGCTACCTCGACGACGGTATCACCTACGTCATCATCGGCACGGCGGCGGTGAAGAACCCCGGCTTCCTGCACGATGCCTGCTACGCCTTTCCGGGGCACATCATCGTCGGCCTCGATGCTCGAGAGGGCAAGGTGGCGACGGACGGCTGGTCGAAGATGACCGGCCACGACGTCGTCGATCTGGCGAAGAAGTTCGAGGATTACGGCGTGGAAGCCGTCGTGTACACCGACATCGGACGCGACGGCATGCTCACCGGCGTCAACATCGAGGCGACGGTGAAGCTCGCGCGCGGGCTCAAGGTACCTGTCATCGCGAGCGGTGGAATCAGCTCGCTCAAGGACATCAAGGAGCTCGCCGCATTCGAGAGCGAGGGCGTGTGCGGTGCGATCGCCGGCCGCGCGCTCTACGAGGGAACGCTCGACTTCAAGGCCGCGCTCAAAGCCGCGAAGGGTGGGAAGTAGCGGCCCGAGCAGCGAGAGGGGACCCCGCGAGTGAAGCGAGTGGGGTCGAGCGGCCGCGAGTGGCCGCGCGGCCGACACTCGACAGCGCGGCTCACGCGACTGTGCAAAGAGGCCGCTGCCGAGCCCCGGTGCCATGGGCCTAGCTAAACGCATCATCCCCTGCCTCGACATCGCACACGGGCGCGTCGTCAAGGGAGTGAACTTCGTCAACCTGCGCGACGCCGGGGATCCGGTGGAGGTCGCGAGGCGCTACGACGAGCAGGGGGCCGATGAACTCGCCTTTCTCGACATCCAGGCCAGCGTCGAAACGCGGCCGCTGCTCTACGACATGATCGAGGCGGTTGCGGACCAGGTGTTCATACCGCTTACCGTCGGCGGCGGGGTGTCGCGGGTCGACGACATTCGCGCGCTGCTCAGCGCAGGCGCGGACAAGGTCAGCATCAACACCGCCGCAGTGGCCTCGCCGGAGCTCGTCGCCGAGGCGGCAGGCCGCTACGGCTCGCAATGCATCGTCGCCGCGATCGATGCGCGGCAGGCCGCTCCCGGACGCTGGGAAGTGTATACGCACGGCGGGCGAACGCAGACCGGGCTCGACGCGGTCGAATGGGCGCAGCGCGTCACGCGTCTCGGTGCCGGCGAAATCCTGCTCACGAGCATGGACCGCGATGGGGCGAGGAGCGGATTCGACATCGAGCTTACCCGCGCCGTCGTCGAGGCCGTCGACGTCCCGGTGATAGCCTCAGGCGGCGTGGGAACGCTGCAGGATCTCGTCGACGGGATCGTGCTCGGCGGCGCCGACGCGGTGCTCGCGGCGTCGATCTTCCACTATGGCGAGTTCACGGTCGCTCAGGCCAAGGTGGCGATGGCAGCAGCCGGGATCGAGGTGCGTTGAGCGCGGACTCGTTCAGCGTAGAATCGGCTCGTCTCTCAGCACGACTGCAGAAACCTGAGATGAGCTGGCTCGATGCGGTGAAGTGGAACTCCGCCGGACTGGTGTCCGCGATCGCGCAGGAAGCGGGCTCGGGGACCGTGCTCACGCAGGCGTGGATGAACCGCGAGGCGCTGGAGCGGACTGTGGCCACGCTCGAAGCGCACTACTGGTCGCGCTCCCGCGGCAGGCTCTGGCGCAAGGGAGAAACTTCCGGCCACGTGCAGCGCGTGCGCGAGATCCGGCTCGACTGCGACGGCGACGCGATCCTGCTGCTGGTCGAACAAATGGGCGGCATTGCCTGTCATACGGGCCGGCATCACTGTTTCTTTCGACGGCTCGAGAATGGCGACTGGCGCGACATCGAGCCGGTGATCAAGGACCCGAAGGTGATTTATGGCGAATAAGGTGATGGACAGAGCGAGGACCGCGGTTTCGGCGGGCGCGTCGGCGAAGACAGCTGCCCGAACCACGCGACAGCGCGCCGACGATGGCGAAGTTCTGTGCCGGCTTGCGCGCACGATCGCCGCGCGGCGGAGTGCCGACCCGGCGACCTCCTACGTAGCAACGCTCTTCGCCAAAGGCAACGAGGCGATGGTCAAGAAGATCGGCGAGGAAGCGACCGAAGCGGTCATGGCGGCTATGGAGGGTGATAAGATGCGCCTGACTGCGGAGATCGCCGACCTCTGGTTTCACTGCGTCGTCGTTCTGGTGCGCAATGGGCTGGGGCCCGAGGACGTCTTCGCCGAGCTCGCGCGGCGTGAGGGGGTATCGGGTTTGCGGGAAAGGGCTTCGCGGCTGTGACACCGGGACGGCACCCGGGCGCACGAGCCGCAGGACAGCATGGAAGATTGCATATTCTGCAAGATTGCGCGCGGCGAGATTCCCTCGAAGAAGGTCTACGAGGACGGGGAGATCCTCGCCTTCCACGACATTCACCCGCAGGCGCCGGTGCACTTCATGATGATCCCGAAGAAGCACATCACCTCGCTCGCCGACGCCAACGCCGACGATGCAGGAATGCTCGGTCGGATGCTGACGATGTCGGCGCGCCTCGCACGCGAGCAGGGGCTGCCGGACGGCTTTCGCACCATCATCAACACGGGACGCATCGGCCGGCAGGAGGTGATGCACCTGCACGTGCACATCGTCGGCGGTCCCGAGCCGCTGGGACGCATGCTGCCCAGGCCGGGCGCTTGAGAGGAGGACGAACATGGGCGGACTGAGCATCTGGCACTGGCTGATCGTGCTGCTGGTCGTGGTGCTGATCTTCGGCACCAAGAAGCTGCGCAACATCGGGCAGGACCTCGGCGGCGCGGTCAAGGGCTTCAAGGAGGGCATGAAGGGCGCCGAAGGCGAACAATCGCCGCCGCAGTCCGATTCGACTCAGCAGATCTCCGGCCAGACGATCGAAGGCGAAGTCAAGAAGGAAAAGACGTCCTAGTCCCTGCCGGCCGCCCGCGCGCCGCCGGTCATCTGCCGGGGTCCGCAGGAACGCCGCGGCATCGCATCCATGCTCGACATCAGCTTCTCCGAGATCGTCGTCATCGGAGTCGTGGCGCTCGTCGTCATCGGCCCCGAGCGGTTGCCTAAGGTGGCGCGCACGCTCGGCCATATGTTCGGCCGCATGCAGCGTTATGTGAACGAGGTCAAGGCGGACATCCACCGCGAGATCGAGCTCGATGAGCTGCACAAGCTCAAGACGCAGGTTCAGGATGCGGCGCGCGATATCGAGCAATCGGTGACGGCCGCCGCGCAGAGCGTCGAGAGCGGCGCGCGCTCGGTCGAGAGCGAGCTCAATGCCATCGAAGGCGGGGAGAGCGTCGCTCCGGCGGCGAAAGCGGCGGAGCCGCCTCCCGGCGCTTCGGCCGACGCCGCGAAGCGCGACGGGCCGCAGCAGGCCGCGCTGCCCGGATTCGAGCGCATCTAGCGCTGCCACAACCCTGCCAGACGCTCCCGCGACACCTTGAGCGCTCCGGAAGACACGCAGGAAACCTTCATCTCGCACCTGATCGAGTTGCGCAGTCGCCTGCTGCGCTCGATCGTGGCCGTGATCATCGTCCTGGCCTGCCTGTTTCCGTTCGCGAAGCAGATCTACGCCGTGGTCGCCGCGCCACTCCTCAAGGCGCTGCCGGCCGGGAGCACGATGATCGCTACCGACGTCACAGGGACTTTCTTCGTGCCGCTGAAGCTCACGCTGATGGTGGCCTTCCTGGTGGCTCTCCCATACGTGCTCTACCAGATGTGGGCCTTCGTCGCCCCCGGGCTCTATCAGCACGAGAAGCGACTGGCCGTGCCGGTGATCATCTCCAGCGTCTTCTTCTTCGCGGTCGGGATGCTGTTCGCGTACTACATCGTGTTTCCGGTGGCGTTCGGGTTTTTCGCCGGCTACACGCCGGCGGGCGTGCACATGATGACCGACATCGACAAGTATCTGTCGTTCGTGCTCACGATGTTCATCGCCTTTGGCCTCACCTTCGAAGTGCCGGTGGTCGTCGTCGTGCTGGTGCGGCTCGGCGTGGTCGATCTCGCGAAACTGCGCTCGATCCGCGGCTACGTGATCGTCGGCGCCTTCGTCGTCGGCGCGATCTTCACTCCCCCCGACGTGCTGTCGCAGGTGATGCTGGCCGTGCCGCTGTGGCTGCTCTACGAGCTCGGACTGATCGCGGCGCGTTTCGTCTCCCCCGCCAAGGACGAGACGGGAAGAACGGAAGGAAGCGAGCCCGCGAAGTAGGAAGCTTTGCCGGCTAGCCGGCCGGCTTCGGTCGCTTGCCGACGACCACCGACAGCTCGAGCGGCTTCTTGTCGCGCAGGATCTTCAGCTTCGCCGGCTGGCCGGGGGTGAGGGCCGCGATCTGCGACAGGAGCGCCGGCCCGTCGGGAGTGGCCTTGCCGTCGATCTCGAGCACGACGTCCCGAACCTGCACGCCGGCCCGGTCGGCGGGCCCGTTCTTGAGCACGCCGCGGATCAGCACGCCATCGATGCTTTGTAGCTGGAATGCAACCGCGACCTCGGGAGTGAGCTCCTGCGGCTCGATGCCCAGCCAGCCGCGCGTGACCTCGCCGTCGCGGATGATCTGCTCGAGCACCGTGCGGGCGAGCGAGACAGGGACTGCAAAACCGATGCCCTGCGAGCCACCGCTCTGCGAGAAGATGATGCTGTTGACCCCGATCAGATTCCCGTGGGAGTCGACCAGCGCGCCTCCGGAATTGCCGGGGTTCACCGCTGCATCGGTCTGGATGAAGTCCTCGAAGCGGTTGACGCCGAGGTGATTGCGCCCGAGCGCGCTCACGATGCCGTGGGTCACCGTATTGCCGAAGCCGAAGGGGTTGCCCAGAGCGAGCACGCTGTCGCCCACCTGCACGGTGTCGAGCGAGCCGAGCGTTATCGCGGGTAGGTCGGTGCCGTCGGCCTTGAGCACCGCGAGATCGGACTCGGGATCGCTGCCGCGGACCGTCGCATGCAGTCGCCGCCCGTCGGCCAGCACCATCTGGATGTCGTCGGCGCCATCAATGACGTGGTTGTTGGTGAGCACGTAACCCTCGGCGCTCACGATGACGCCGGAGCCGAGCGTGCGCCGCGTATCGCTGTCCGGGAAGCCGGGGAAGAAGCGCCGCAGCAGCGGGTCGTTCAGGAGCGGGTTGCGGACGCGAGCTTCCTTGCTCGTGTAGATGTTCACTACCGAGGGCATCGCCTTCTTCGCTGCATCCGCGAGGCTGTCGATCTTCGGGGCGGCGATGCTGGCGGGATGCTCTTCGACCAAGACGATGTTCTGGCGGCCCGAAATACGCGCGAGCAGGTCGGGGCGCAGCGTCGCCACGACGAACAGCGCTCCCAGGCAGACCGTGGTGACCTGGGCGAAAAGCAGCCAGAAGCGGCGCAGCAAGGGTGATTTGGCGGTCGGCAAGCGGGAATTATAGCGAGTTTGGCCGGACGCCCGGCGAGCCCATTGCTTCGCGAGTCGCATGGCAGCACCTGGGCAATCAGCTGTTTTGGAAAGACTTTCAAGGGGAATTCACAGACCAGGCTTCCGGCGCGCCGAGTGAATCCTTTATAATTTCAAAGTTTGCGGCTGGGGGACCGGGGCAATGGCGGCGGATGGGAGCGTAAACCTGGGCAAGCGCCGGTTCCTGCTCGGCGCATCAGTTGTGTGGGGGAGCATAGGAGGCATCGCGCTCGCCACGCCTTTCGCGATGAGCCTCTGGCCCAGCGAGCGCACGAAGGCAGCCGGAGCCCCTGTCGAAGTCGACATCTCGAAGCTCGAGCCCGGCCAGCAGATCACGGTGCAGTGGCGGGGCAGGCCGGTATGGGTCATCAACCGCACCAAGGAGATGCTGGCGAGCCTGCCCAAGCTCGACGACCGCGTCGCCGATCCGAAATCCGAGGTCGATCAGCAGCCGAAGTACTGCCAGAACGAGGATCGCTCGATCAAGCCGGAGCTTTTCGTCGCCGTCGGGATCTGCACGCATCTCGGTTGTTCGCCGACGTATCGTCCGCAAGTGGCGCCGCCGGACCTCGGTCCCGATTGGCTGGGCGGTTTCTTCTGTCCCTGCCATCAGTCGAAGTTCGACCTCGCCGGTCGAGTGTACAAAGGCGTTCCCGCGCCCAAGAACCTCGTCATACCGCCGTACAAGTTCCTCTCCGACACGAAGATACGCATCGGCGAGGACGCCAAAGCTGCGTAGCCGCCGAACCGCAACCGTCCCGGAAGAACCGAGCGCGAGCCGCCAATGCAGAAACTCCTGTCCTGGATCGACGACCGCTTCCCGCTGACCAAGCTGTGGGAGGAGCAGTGGGGGAAGTACGTTGCGCCGAAGAACTTCAACTTCTGGTACTACTTCGGTTCGCTCGCGGCCTTCGTGCTCGTCATGCAGATCGTAACGGGCATCTTCCTCGCGATGACCTATAAGCCCGACGCGATGAAGGCCTTCGAGTCGATCGAGTACATGATGCGCGACGTATCGGGCGGCTGGTTCATCCGCTACATGCACTCGACGGGAGCCTCGGCGTTCTTCATCGTCATCTACCTGCACATGTTCCGGGGGCTGATGTACGGCAGCTACCGCACGCCGCGCGAGCTGCTGTGGATCATCGGCTGCCTCATCTACTTCGCCTTGATGGCGGAGGGGTTCTTCGGCTACCTGCTGCCGTGGGGGCAGATGTCGTACTGGGGCGCGCAGGTGATCGTCAACCTGTTCTCGACCGTTCCCTTCATCGGCGAAGGCTTGGGCACCTGGATCCGCGGAGACTTCACGATCTCCGACGTCACGCTCAACCGCTTCTTTTCACTTCACGTCGTCGCCGTGCCCCTCATACTGCTGCTCCTGGTAGCGGTGCACCTGATGGCCCTGCACGAGGTCGGGTCGAACAACCCGGACGGCATCGAGATCAAGAAACAGCCCAAGGATGCGAAGACCGGCATCTACCTCGACGGCATCTACTCGCACCCGTACTACACGATCAAGGACCTGGTGGGGGTGGTCTTCTTCCTGGCGGTGTTCTTCATCGTGGTCTTCTTCATTCCAGACGTCGGCGGCTACTTCCTCGAAGCTAACAACTTCATCCCCGCCGATCCGCTGAAGACGCCGGAGCACATCGCCCCGGTGTGGTACTTCACGCCTTACTACGCGATCCTGCGCGCTGTGCCGTCGAAGATGCTGCCATTCGTCCCGCCCACGCAGTTCTACGGCGTGCTCGCGATGGCGGCAGCGGTGCTGATCTTCTGCTTCCTGCCGTGGCTGGATCGGGGCGCCGTCAAATCGATCCGCTACCGCGGCACGCTCTACAAGAGCTGGCTCGCGCTCTTCGTGTTCTGCTTCATCCTGCTCGGCTACCTCGGCACGGTTTCCGTCACGATCTGGGGTCAGTTCAGCGGCGGCTGGACCGAGATCCTCGATACGAAGGACAAGGCGACATGGGTCGCGCGCATCCTGACGGTGGCCTACTTCCTCTTCTTCGTCCTCATGCCGTGGTATACCGCGCGCGACAAGACCAAGCCCGTGCCGGAGAGGGTGCAATGATGCGTGCGATCGCAGCGCGTCTTCTCGCTTCGCTCCTGCTCGCCTCGAGCGGTACTGCGCTCGCCGCGGAAGGCGGCCCGCGGCTGCTCACCGCGCCCTCGGAGAGCTGGTTCGCGCGCGAGGCGTCGCTGCAAAGAGGCGCGCGCAACTTCGCCAACTACTGCCTGAGCTGCCACGGCGCGCGGTTCATGCGCTACTCGCGCCTCACCGACCTCGGTCTGACCGAGGCGATGATCAACGACAACCTGATGTTTGCCTCCGACAAGATCGGGAACACCATGACCGTGGCGATGAGCGAAGCCGACGGCAAGGCCTGGTTCGGCGCTCCGCCGCCGGATCTCTCGGTGATCGCGCGGGTGCGCGGCAAGGACTGGCTCTACAGTTACCTGCTCGCCTTCTATCGCGACGAAGATTCGGTCAGCGGCTGGAACAATCTCGTGTTCCCGAACGTCGCCATGCCGCACGTCTTGTGGAATCTGTCGGGGTCGCAGAAGCTCGTCGACACCGAGTATGCCGACGGCGAGAAAGCGGAGGCCGCAGCGATCGCCGCCAAAGGACTGGCGGCAGTGGAGCCCGCGGCGGGCGGCAAGTTCGTGGTCAGGACGCTGGCGCTGGACACGCCGGGATCGCTCTCGGCGCCGCAGTACGAGGCCTTCGTCGCCGACCTGGTCAACTATCTCGACTTCATGGGCGAGCCGGTCAAGCACGAGCGCATCAACATGGGCATCGTCGTGCTGATCTTCATGGGTGTGCTTTTCGTGCTCGTCTACTCGCTCAAGCGCGACTACTGGAAAGAAGTCCACTGATCCCCGGGTCCTGCCTGCCTCGAAGCACTCTGCAGCAGGAGCCGCAACAGATTGAAACAAGGCGCGACGCCCCAACATAGGGCGCGCGGGAGACCACAATCATGATGACCCTTTACTCCGGGACCACCGACCCGTTCAGCCAGCGCTGCCGCATCGTGCTGCACGAGAAGGGCATGGATTTTCAGATCATCGACGTCGACCTGGACCACAAGCCCGAGGACCTCGCGGTGATGAACCCGTACAACCAGGTGCCGGTTCTGGTCGAGCGCGACCTCGTTCTGCACGAATCGAACATCATCAACGAGTACATCGACGAGCGCTTCCCTCATCCGCAGCTGATGCCGGCCGATCCTCTGATGCGTGCGCGCGCGCGGCTTTTCCTGCATCGCTTCGAAAAGGAACTCTTCTCGCACATCGACACGCTCGAGGGGAACAACCAGAAGCAGCTCGACAAGGCGCGCGGGTTGGTCCGCGACAGCCTGATGCAGATTGCGCCGGTCTTCGCCAAGCACAAGTACATGCTGGGCGAGGAGTTTTCCATGCTCGATGTCGCCATCACTCCGCTCCTGTGGCGGCTCGACTATTACGGCATCTCGCTGCCGAAGCCCGCGGCGCCGCTGATGAAGTACGCCGAGCGCCTTTTCTCGCGTCCCGCGTTCATCGAGGCGCTCACCTCCGCCGAGCGGGGGATGCGGAAGTAGCGCCGCGAGCCCGCGGCGAGGGGCCCCGTGCGAAGCGCGGGGATCGCGCGAGGCGAGTCGGCGCAGGCGGCCGACGCGCTACGTAGCACTGACCGGTGGTCATACAAGGAGGCCGCGGCCGCGAGCCCGCGGCGAGGGGCCTCCACCACGGTCGCGAGAAGTCTTGCGTTGAGTCGTCGGCCCTCTGCGGCCGGCTCGGGTCGCCTCCACTCGCTGTCGCTCGCGGAGCCTCGCTCCGCCTCGCCGTCCGCCCCGCTTCAGCGCGGGGATCGCGCGAGGCGAGTCGGCGCAGGCGGCCGACGCGCTACGGAACGTACTCGAGAACGGTGCAGGGAGGTAGCAGCGTACTGACGGACGGACATCCGGCGGCGACGCAGCGCGAAGCTCGCCGACGCGCGGACGTTGAGGCATCCCGGTCGGCGCGGCGGGCCGCGAAGGGACTGTAGTATCCTAAGCGCATGTCCGAGCAGTCCGCCAAACCGTATCTGCTGCGCGCCATCTGCGAGTGGTGCGCCGACAACAGCCTGACCCCTTACCTGGCGGTCAAGGTCGACCGCCAGACGCGCGTACCCGCCGCTTTCGTCAAGAACGGCGAGATCGTGCTCAACATCAGCGCGGGCGCAACCCGGCGCCTCACCATCGACGGCGAGCGCGTGCAGTTCACGGCGCGCTTCAACGGCGTGTCGCAGGAAGTCTCCGTTCCCATGAGCGCGGTCGCGGGCATCTTCGCCAAGGAGACGGGCTACGGCTTTGCCTTCACGGTCAGCGCCGATCCCGTCGCTTCGCTCGACGCGGCAACGGCACCCGAGCCGGCGTCGGCCGGTTCGACGCCCTCGGACAAACCCAAGCGGCCCAAGCACCTCCAAGTTGTAAAATAGCCGCGCTGCGCAGGGAGCGCCGGGGCCGGCATAGCTCAGTTGGTAGAGCAGCGGTTTTGTAAACCGTTGGTCGTGGGTTCAATTCCTACTGCCGGCACCACACATCGCATCAGGCCACGTAAA
>DASVFM010000192.1:0-3379 GCA_036380055.1 Casimicrobiaceae bacterium | reverse complement strand
GCCTCCATGCGCTGCAGCTGCAGCTGGGCGAGAAGCAGCTGCTTGCGCTCCGCGAGCTCGTCGAGGCGCGCGCTCATCGCCTGCCTCTCAAGGCCTCGACATCCCGCTCGAGCTCGGCGATCGTCGCAGCGAACGGCCGCTGGCGCTGCCTGTTCTTGAGCAGCGCTACGGCGATCAGGCCGATCGCTGCATAAGCCGCCGCCACGCAGAGGGTGGCGATAACAGGATGCGTTTCCCAGAAGAGCGCGAGGATCAACGCGGACAGGACGATCACCGCGAACGACAGGAACACCGCGGCGACGACCGCGAGCACGAGCATGTCCTTGGTCCGCTCGCGCTGCTCCTCGAACTCGATCGTTACGAGCTCGAGTCGGCTGCGCACGAGCGCCAGAATGCTCGCCGCCAGCTGCACGAGCGAGCTGGACAGGCCGCCGGCGCGGGGCTCCTCAGCGGAATCGGGCATCGATTCCCAGGCTTTCGGCGGGCGCTACGAGCGGCTCAGCGGCGGCCCAGCACGAGGCCGAACAGAAAACCGATCGCGGCGCCGATGCCGATCGCCTGCCAGGGGTTGTCGCGAACGTATTCGTCGGTGGCGCGCGCGGCTGCCTTGGCGCGATCGACGGTGTCGTCCTGCAAATCCTGAAGCTTGAGCTTGGCCGTGCGCAGCTTTGCCTCGACCTGTGAGCGCAGGTCCGTGGCTCGATCCCCGGATTCCTTGGCCGCCTGCTTGAGCAGGGTGTCGGCCTCGGTGAGGACGTCGGCGAAATCCTTGACCAGAGCTTCGCGGCTGCGCTCGAATCTTGCGGCAGTCATATGCATCTCCTTCGGGAAGGCGGCAAGCCCGGTGTCGCGCGCGTGTTTTGCCACTGCACCGCTTCCAGGCCGGACTCACGCTTGGCGTATTATAGCCCTGCCTTTGCCCGCGCCCATCGCGCCGGCTTCCCGCGGAGTCCAACCCCATGCACGATCTGAAACTCCCTGCCGTCGATCCGAGCAGCGTGCCCGAGGTGCGCGGCAGCGGATATCCGGAACCCTTCCGCTCGCGCATGGGCGATCGCGTGAAGCGCCGCCTGGGGGACGCCTGCGGGCTTACGCGCTTCGGCGTGAATCTGGTGACGCTCGGACCCGGAGGGCAGTCCGCGCTGCGCCACTGGCACACGCTCGAAGACGAATTCGTGTACGTTCTTTCGGGCGAGCTCACGCTGGTGACCGACGCCGGTGAACAGCTCCTCACGCCGGGCAGCTGCGCGGGCTATCCCGCAGGCAGCCGCGATGCGCATCATTTCATCAACCGCGGCGCCGGGCCGGCGACGTACCTCGAGATCGGCAACCGGACCGACGGCGACAACGCCTTCTATCCGGACGACGACCTCATGTGGTGCGACGACGGCAAAGGTGTGTACGCGGCGCACAAGGACGGCCGCCGCTACGGGACCTGAGCCCACGCGCGGGCAGCACGGATAAACGACAGGGAGGCCTTCAAATGAGCGACACGCAAGCGTCGGCATCTCCGACGCCATCACTCATCACCGCAACGCTGATCGTCTATGGGCTGTTCGGCCTGGGCGCCGTGGTCGCCATCCTCTCGCACGGCTTTCCGCCGGTCGCGCCGCTCGGCGGGATCGCTGGCCTGATCGGAATCATCTTGGCGTACGTGAAGCGCGGCGAAGCCGCGGGAAGCTGGCTTGCATCGCACTATCGCTGGCTGATCAGGACCTTCTGGTTTTCCCTGATGTGGGGAATCATCGGCGCCGTCGTCTTCGTGCTACTTGCCTTGCTGCTGATCGGGCTGATCATCGGACCCGTGATCTGGATCGCCACGTCAATCTGGGTGATCTACCGGCTCATCCGCGGCTATCTGCTGTTCAAGGACAGCAAAGCCGTGCCGGGGATGTAGCTGCGCGAGCCACCCGGCGAGGGGCCTCCGGAGCCGTGGCGTGAACCGGCGGTGCTTGAGCGTCGGCCCTTGCGTCCGGCTCGGGTCGCCTCCACTCGCTATCACTCGCGGAGCCTCGCTCCGCCTCGCCGGACGCCCCGCTCGCTCAGCGAGCGGGGATCGACGGGGAATTGCGAATCGAGGCTGCGACCGGCGCTCGGTCGTCCGTTTAGCGGCGACGGCCCAAGGTGGTCGCGCGAAGCTCCATCCGGGCGTTGATCAAGGCCAGCTTCACGAGAGCGCGCCTCCGTTCGCCCGCATCGTCGAGCGTCGCGAGCAGGGCCGACAGGACAGCGAGCTCCCGGCGCGCCTCAACCTCGGGCGGAACGAATCCGGCTCGCTTGAGGATGCGGTACGCTGCGCGCAACTCCTCGGGAACAAACCGGTCATCGTCGAGCTCGAGCGGGCGGCCCGCGCCGGGCAGATCATCGAATGCCCCGGCCGCGACCGCCTCCTCGATGCGCGCCTCCGCGAGCGCGTCCAGCAACCTCGGCGTGCTCATCGTCCCGATTCTCCGCTCGCGGCCCCATACGCGCTCTCGACGAGCAGGTCGAGCGCATGCTGCGCGCGCGCTGCGTCGGCGTGGTTCACGAAGCAAACGACGACGAAGCGCCTGCCGCTCGGGCCAAGCACGAACCCGGCGATCGCGCGCACTCCCTCGAGGCTCCCCGTCTTCAGAAAAGCCCGATCGGCGAGATTCTCGTCGACGAAGCGCTTGCGGACGGTGCCATCGGTCGCGGACACGGCGAGCGAACTCACGTAGTCGGAGCGCACCTTGCTCGCGTCCGCGGCGAGCAGCACTCGTGCCATGCTCTGCGCCGAGATGCGTTCGCGCCGGGAAAGGCCGGAGCCGTTGTCCAGCACGAGCTCGGGAAAGGAGAGCTTGCGCGCGACGAGCCAGCGCCGCACAGCGGCGGCCGCGTGCGGGAGCGTCGCCGGAGGCGGGTAGGCGGTCGTCGCGAGCGTGAGGAAGAGTTGCCGCGCCATCACGTTGTTCGACAGCTTGTTGATGTCGCGTACCGCGTCGTAGAGCGGCGGCGACTGAAGGGTCGCAAGCAGCTTCGCTCCCGGCGGCGTGCGGGCGTTGCGCACTTTCCCTGCGAAGCTGCCCCCTGCGTCGACCCAGTAATGCTGGAACATCGCCAGCGTGTAATCCGCCTGATCGAGCAGGGCGACATACCAGTCGCGCTCGCCGCAGGCGATCGGATACGCCCCACCGAAAGTCGCGTCGGCCCGGTTGCCCCGATTGAGAAAGGTCGCAGTCAGGCTGGCCCTCCAGTCGACACACTCGCCTGGCGCAGCGCGCGGCGCGCCGTGCATCCCCACGTTGCCCAGAGGAGGCTCGGCGTGGACGGCCACTTCGTCGCCGGTCGGATTCGGCGTGAACACGAAGCGCACGCTCTTGAAGTTCACGAGCAGTGCATCCGGTCCGACGTTGTAAGG
>DASVFM010000191.1:0-7740 GCA_036380055.1 Casimicrobiaceae bacterium | reverse complement strand
GCAGGCGATGAGCCATGCGCGCGGCTGGTGGCTGTGGCTCCTGCTGAGCGCGGCGGTGGTGACTGCCGACCAGGCGACCACAGTCGCCGTGCGGGCGCTGTTGCGCCCGGGTGACGAGGTCGTGGTGACGGGCTTCTTCAGCGTTGTGCTGGCGTTCAACAGCGGCGCAGCTTTCAGCTTCCTGCGCGATGCGGCCGGTTGGCAGCGCTACCTCTTTTCCGCCGTGGCTTTCGGGGCGGCGGTGTTCATCGTCTGGCTGCTTCGCCGCGGCGGGGATCGCTGGTATTGCTTGGGGTTGGCGTTGATTCTGGGCGGAGCCCTCGGCAACCTCCTCGACCGGCTCGCGCTTGGCCAGGTCACCGACTTCCTGCTCTTCCACTGGCAGCGCTGGTACTATCCGGCCTTCAATGTCGCCGACAGCGCGATAACCGTAGGCGCCGCGCTGCTGCTGCTTGACGCATTTGCCCAGCGTCGTGCCCGGGAGTGAGATTCATGGACGTCGTTCTCGCCAACCCCCGAGGCTTCTGCGCCGGCGTCGATCGCGCGATCGCAATCGTCGAGCAGGCCTTGGCGCAGTTCGGTGCGCCGATCTACGTCCGTCACGAGGTCGTTCACAACCGATCGGTGGTCGAAGGACTGCGGGCCAAAGGGGCGGTCTTCGTCGAGGATCTCGCCGAGATCCCGCGTGGAAGCACGGTCGTGTTCAGCGCCCACGGCGTATCGCGAGCCGTGCGCGACGAGGCCAGGGCACGCGGCCTGAAGGTCTTCGACGCCACCTGCCCGCTGGTTACGAAAGTGCACGTCGAGCTCGCCAAGATGCGCTCGCAGGGACGCGAAGTAATCATGATCGGCCACGCGGGACACCCCGAGGTCGAGGGCACGATGGGACAGTCCGAAGGCGGAATGTACCTTGTGGAGTCCGTCGGCGCAGTGGAAGCGCTGCAGGTGCGCGACCCGGCAAGCCTCGCCTACGTCACCCAGACGACGCTATCGATCGACGACGCCGCCGAGATCGTCGCCGCGCTCAAGCGGCGCTTTCCCCAGATCGTCGGACCGAGGAGGGACGACATCTGCTATGCGACGCAGAACCGGCAGGATGCGGTGAAGGCCATGGCGGCCCGCTGCGACGTCGTCATCGTCGTCGGCAGTCCCAACAGCTCGAACTCGAACCGTTTGCGCGAAGTGGCGAGCCGGCGCGGCACGCAGGCGTACATGGTGGACGGCGCGAACGAGCTCCGGTCGGAGTGGCTTACGGGGAAAAAGATCGTCGGAGTGACGGCGGGCGCTTCCGCGCCCGAGGCGCTGGTGCAGGCGGTAGTCGCGCGCCTGAGGGAGATGGCCGCCGGCGATGTGCGAGAACTCGACGGCGTGGTGGAGAAGATCGTGTTCCCGCTCCCCCGCGAGCTGAACAGCCGCGGTAACCCCGGACGTGGCTGAGCGGCGCAGCGTCAGCTGACCGCGACGAATTCGTAGAGCTCGAAGCCGGGACCTTGCTCGACCAGCTTGGTGAGTACCGCCGTCCCAGTGGCGTCGCCACGCGTGAGCGAGACGGCATGCTCGAGCTGGAAGGCTCCCGAGGGAACCAGAACCATCGACGGCGAGCCCTCCTGGCCGTCGTCGGGCAGCACGACGGCGGGCTGCAGAGCGCCTTCCGGCCCGCCCTCCGCGGAGGCGGCCGCTGCCTGAGGCTGATCCGAGAGCAGCTCGCAGCCGAACTCCAGACCGCTCCCGCGCAGCGTGTTGCGGAACCAGCGCACCAGCGCGACCTGAAGCGTGTTGCGGCCCTCGACGCGCAGCGCGATAAGCTCGCCGACCCGCAGCGGCGAATGTGCGCTGTCGATCTGCCGCAGCGCGTACCCGCCAGGCGTATGGTTCACGACCTGACAGGCATGCATCGCGGGTAGGCCCTGCGGCATCGCGGCGCCCTGTGCATGCGCGCCGCGGCTGTACTGCCAGACGCCGGACAGGCCCGCGCACATCACGACTCGCGCGCGAGATGGCAGGCGATTGAACTGCCGCGCGGGCGGGATCGCCCATTGCCTCAGCAGACGCCGGAGCAGTGCGATGTATTCGGCCCTCGGCGCCTGCTCGCGGCCGACGGTTGGAGGAGTGACCCCGCCGCCCTCGAGCACGCGTAGTTGTTCCTGGATCTGAAATGCGAGGTCGAAGGTCAGCAGGAACAGCTTGTTGCCGTCGACGTTGCCGCCCTTGTTTGCGGAGAAGGGGGGAAAGTCGTGACCGACGGGGATGATCGCGACAGCCTTGGCGAGCCGATGCACGGGCGCCACATCCGTAATGCGTGCCCAGTGCGAATGCTCCTGCAGGTAAGCGACGACCTGATTCAGCTGACCGGGCAGAAACCCATAGGGATTGGCGAGCGCGACCAGCAGGGCCTGCACGTAGATCCGCTCGGGCGTGTTCTCCGCGCTGTCGCTGGCAATCGGAGTCTGCTGCAGGTTGCGCTGGTGCGCGAACACGTAGATGGCGTGCGCATCGTGCCAGGTTCGCGCAGGAACCGGTGCGTACGACATGTAGCTGTTGACGAGGATGCGCGCGGTGCACTGCAGGCAGCGATGAATCAGCGCTACCAGAAGGCGGTTGCCCGACAGCAGGATGCGCTTCTCGGATTCGTCCGAGAGCAGGTGCTTGTATGCCGTCGCGAGCTCGGTCGAAAGCGTGAGGGCGGCTTTCGCCGCGGCGAGCGCGTCGCCGGAGAGCGGATGCGTCGCTCGTGCAAAGTGGCGCTCGAGACTCGGCCACAGCGTCAGCGCGGTAGCGTAGTACTTCTCCGCGAGCTCGAGGCGCCGCGCGGCGGATATTGCGACACGATTGGTCGCGGCGAGCGCGTCGCCAATGACCCCGGCGGCTTCGATCGGGCTGCGCTTGAGCGTTTCCTCGAGCCAGGGCTGCACGCGCGCCGGCCGCGTCTCCGGCGGGTGCGCTGGACGTTCCTGGATCTGGGGCAGGCTCAGGGCAAGCGCCATGACGTTGGCATTTCGCACGAAACGTGGCGATTGTAGACGATGCGGCCGTCTTTGAAACCCTATCGAGGCTGGGTGCCGTCGAGGAAAGTGGTCACCGGGGAAATCTGCTCCGGAACGAGGAGCATCGGTGCGTGACCGATGCCAGCGAACTCGACGCAACGCGGCTTGGGACCTCGCGTGCGCATAGCGGAGGCGGTTTGCTCGGAGAGCAGGTCGGACTCGGCACCGCGCAACAACAGTGTCGGACAACGGATCGCGTCCCACACCGCCCAGAGATCGCCGGAAGGGGCGGCAGCTGCGCGAAACGGCACCGCGATGCCCGGGTCGTACTTGAGTCGCCACTTGCCATCCTGCGTCTGTCGCGCGGTCGAGCTCGCGAGGTCGGCCCACTGCGCGTCGGTAAGCTTGCCAAAGGGAGCAGAGACCTCTCGCACATGCGCCTCGAGCGCGGAGAAGCTTTCGAAAGCGGGATCGAGGCCAACATAACCGGCGATGCGCAGCAACGCCGCCGGCTCGATCGTCGGTCCGATGTCGTTCACAACAAGGCGCTCGATCGGAGTCGCGGGCTGCGCCGCGAGAATCATCCCGAGCAGACCGCCCATCGAAGTACCGACCCAGGCAACGCGCTCCACGTCGGCGTGCGCCAGCATGGTGGTGAGGGCCGTGAGGTAGGTCGGAAAGACGTAGTCGTTGGGATCGCGCAGCCAGTCGCTGTCGCCACGCCCAGGCATGTCGGGACAGAGGATGCGGAAGCGGTCGCTCAGCGCGGCCGCGAGCGCGTCGAAGTCGCGTCCGTTGCGCGTGAGCCCGTGCACGCATACGACGGTGCGCGAGCTTCCAGGGTGACCCCACTCACGATAAGCGAGGCGATGAAAACCGTGCGGGCTCAGACTGCTGACGAAGTGCTGTCGCGGCTGCAGCATCGATCACCTCAGGCAAGTTCGGAAGGGAAGAGCGGCTGGTAGCGCACGCCGTCCGCTGAGAGAAACGCCTCGATCTCGTCGCGTCGCGCCAGCGCATCCTGAAAGCCGAGCTCGAGCAGCGCCCGCGTGTAGTGACGATCGAAGAGCAGGTACGAGAGCAGGCCCGCGCCGGTGCCTTCCGTGCTGCCGAGGCCGTGCAGCAGGTATCGAGCCCCGGTCGGCAGCAGGTCCGCGTAGGGAACCGCTAGGGCGCCGAGGTCGCGGCTCGGGCTGAGCACGAGCGCATCGATGTGCGCGACCTCGGGGTGCGAGGCCTGTTGCTCCTGCGGAACCAGCGTGAGCACATGGTTGAGACGCTGCAGCCTCTCGAGATCGGCACCGAGGTTGTCCAGGAATATCGAAGCGAGCGCGTGGCCCGCGACCTGGGCGAACGACGGATAACGGGTCTGACCGTCGGGACCCATGGGCGCTCGCTGGCCGGTGAACTGGCCCACGGCGATCACCACGATTCGCCTTGCTCCGAGGTGCAGCGCCGGCGACAGGGGCGCGATCTGCCGCACCGAGCCGTCGGCGAAGTACTCGCCGCCGACCTTCGCCGCCGGAAACACGAAGGGAATCGCGGTCGACGCGAGCAAATGATCGATCGTGATCGTCGCCGGCTCGCCGCGCCGGCGCGTCCGCCGCCACGGAGCGATCGCCGGATCGCCCTGGTAGAAGGTCACGGCGTTCCCAGTCGTGTAGCTGGTGGCGTTGATCGCCAGCGCACGCAGCCTGCCGGACCGGATCTGGCCGCCGAGCTCGCGCAGATCGAGGTGCCGCTCGAGCAGACCGCGCAGCGGTGTGTTGTCCAGCATCGACGCGGCCTGCTTCGGGCCGCCGACGCCGACGAGCACGGAAGCGAACCAGCGCATCCCGTGCGTCGCGACGCGAGCGAGATCGGCGTGGTACACCTCGCCGACGTTCATGCCGCGCCACCAGCGCAGCAGCCGGGCGACTCCGCGACGAAAACTGTCCGCGTGCACGGCAAGGGTTGCCGCGTTGATCGCGCCGGCCGACGTCCCGCAGATGATGCGAAACAGGGGGCCGCGGGCGCGCCCGACGATCTCGGCGATGCCGCGCAGGGCACCCACTTGATACGCCGCGCGGGCGCCCCCGCCCGGCAGCAGGATCGCGATCTCCTGATCGGATGCGAGATCCTGCATTTCAGGCCGCACGCAGCGTGCGATCGAGAATCAGCAGCATGGCCGCCGTTGCGCCCCAGATGTAGCGGTCTGCGTACGGAATCGCGAAGTAGTCGCGGCGGATTGCACCCAGCATGCGAAAGTGGCGCTGCTGATTGGCGGGATCGAGAAGGAAAGCGAGCGGCACCTCGAACACGTCGGCGACCTCGACGGGATCGGGTCGGAGGGAAAGAGGCGGCTCCACCCAACCGACCACCGGCGTCACACGGTAGCCGGTTACCGTCTCGTACTCCGCGAGCCGGCCGAGCAGCGTTACGCGATTGCGGGGGAGGCCGACCTCTTCCTCCGCCTCGCGCAATGCGGCGAGCTGAGCACTCGCGTCTTCGGGCTCCATCCTGCCGCCGGGGAAACTGATCTGTCCCGGATGGTCGGGAAGCGCTGCGCTGCGTTCGGTGAACAAGACCGTGAGCCCCGCCTCGCGATTGACGAGCGGCACGAGCACGGCTGCGGGCGTCGGATCGCCTTCGCGACCCGGAAGACGGAAGCCATCGGACAAGTCGCGTGCTTCCGGCGGCGCAGGCCGCCCGAGGCGATCGCGAAGCCACACCTGCTGCGCGCCCGGCGGCAGATCAAACAGCTCGAGGGTCATGGAAGGACGACGCAAGGCCCCCACCGCGGGCGATGAAGGCAGCCCGATGATACAGCAGGCGACCGGGCGAACCGGAGCCGGCGCGGCCGGCCGATGTCAGGGCAGATTACGGCCCACCCGATCCGCGCGCCGGCAGCGGCGAGCGCAGTGCATCCGAGGCCAACGCGGCTGGTCGCTTCACCTTGAAGAAGACGTACAGGAGATAGCAGTCAACCAAAATCGCGACCGCCATGACGCTGTAAGCCCAGGGACTGTGCATCAATTTCAGCTCGATCAACACCCGTGAGAGACCGAATCCGACGACCCAGGCGTCGAAACTCATGCAGACGCGCCGGAACGTTTCGGCGTCGAGGCGTCGGATGAAGTACGTTCCCAGAGGTATCCCAATAAGAACGCTAGGAACAATCGTCCAGAGCACGCTCTTGCTCTCCGTCACGAACAAACCGAGGTAGTAGTACGCGATTGCGGTTAGCGTCGACTCCGCGACGCGAATCAATCCCAGGCCCGCCCGAAACTCTTTTTTGATTAGCCCCTGGTTGTTGAACAGGATAGCCAGCGGCGGTCCGGAGACGGTGGTGACGGAATACAGAAACCCGAGCCCCACGCCGAAAGGCAGCCCCAGCAGACGCTCCGAGCGGATCGGCCTTCTCAAGCCCGCCGCCTGGATCAGGATGAGCGGAAGAAGAACTGCGTAGGTGACGAACTTGATCCAGGCCGGATGTAGCGAGGCAAGGAGATAGCTCCCCACCGCGATGCCCGGCAGCAGCCCGATGAGAATGGGAAAAACACGCTTCCACACTGCTGGAACACTCTGGCGATTGATGAAGAGAACGTACAGGTTGATGAAGACCTCGATTATTACGAGCGCAGGATTCAGGAGGCGGTTCGTGTAGAAGACGAGCGCAACCGGCACGGTCAGCGAGGAGAAGCCATAGCCGAGCGCGCCGTTGACGAAGGCGGCCAGCAAGGTGATCCCGGCAAGAACGAGCACGGTGGTGTCGATGGAAATCATCTCAAGTCTCCGCTCGGCGCCGAGCCGACGTACGATGCTTAGGCGATCGGCGTGAGCCGCTCATCCCGGACGTGAAGTCTTCGAGGCTGTAGTTATCCAGGATATCGGCGATCGCGTTTCTCACTCCGCCCATGACGCGCTGCAAGGGGCAGTTGGCCTTGGTCGCGTAGGGACAGTCCCGACACTTCTGGTACGCGGTCTTGCTCACGCACCCGATGGGCGCCAGCGGCCCGTCGAGGATGCGGATGACGTGCCCAAGCGTCACCTGCGATGGCGCCTTGATCAGGGCATAGCCTCCCTCCGCGCCGCGGGTGCTGGCGACGAGGCCCGCGTGCTTGAGACGCAGGAGAATCTGGCCGAGGAATACCACCGGTACGTTCTGACGCTCGCCGATCTCCTGCCGCGTGACCGGACGGCCGTAGTTCCTGGTCAGCTCGATCAGGGCCCGGAGGGCGTATTCGCTTTTCTTCGAGAACTTCATTAATGTTTAGTAAGTGTGTCCACAAACTATACATTATCGGGTTCCTGGGTCAAGCGGGTTCCCGCTGGGTAGGGTTACTTACGGTGATTCGGGGTAGCTCGAGATCGAGAGGCGCTCTGGAGCGGGATCAATCGCTCGCGCTGCCCGCTCGCCCGCGCGAGGTGGGCACGAAGTCTGGCACCGGCGCATTGTCCTGCACGGCTTGTGCACGCGCACGGTACTGCGGGCCGATCAGAATGACCGCTGGCCCTGAGAAGCGCCTTGCGAGGCTCGACAGCGAGGCGAGGGTGGCAAAGACCTTACGGGATTCCGCGAGCGAGGCGTTCTCGACGATGGCGATGGGTGTCGCCGGCGGCTTGCCCGCCGCGATGAGCGCTGCGGAGATCTGCTCCGCCTGGCCGACGCCCATGTAGATGGCTCCGGCGTCCGCCGTGGCGATGCTGCGCGCCCAGTCGCTCGGCGCCTCGCCCTCGGCCACGCGGGGTGTGGCGAAAGCGACGCTGCGTGCGA
>DASVFM010000190.1:0-15999 GCA_036380055.1 Casimicrobiaceae bacterium | reverse complement strand
ATGCGCGAAAGCGAAAACGTCGAGGAGCGCTCCGGCGGCTCGCCGATCGGCTTCGGTGGTTCCGGGATGAAGCTTGGCGGCGGCGCCATCATCGTGATCGTGGTGATCAGCCTGCTGCTCGGGAAGAATCCGCTCGACATGCTGGCGCTTCTCAGCGGCGACGGCGGCCCGACGGTTCAGACGCAGTCGCTGCCGCCCGGCCCCGCTCCCGGGGGCGGCAGCGTCCAGGCCGATCCGCAGCGCGAGTTCGTCGCGCGTGTGCTGGGCGACACGGAGGACGTCTGGGGCTCGACGTTCCAGCAACTCGGCACGAGCTACGCTCCTCCGAAGCTCGTTCTCTACCACGGCCAGGTCGGGTCGGCGTGCGGGCTCGGCAGCGCCGCGATGGGGCCGTTCTACTGCCCGGGGGACCGCATCGTCTATCTCGACCTCAGCTTCTTCCAGGAGCTGACGCAGCGTTTCCGCGCGCCCGGCGATTTCGCGCGCGCGTATGTGATCGCGCATGAGATCGGGCATCACGTGCAGAACCAGCTCGGGCTGATGGACGAAGTGCAGCGCAGAACAGCGAACGCATCCGAGCGCGTGCGCAACGAAGTCTCCGTGCGGCAGGAGCTGCAGGCCGATTGCCTGGCCGGCGTGTGGGGCGCTTCCGCGGCGAAGCGCGGCCTCATCGATGCGAGCGATGTCGAATCGGGCATCGGCGCGGCGATGGCCGTCGGCGACGACCGGCTGCAGAAGCGCTCGCAGGGCTACGTCGTCCCCGAGGCATTCACGCACGGCTCGTCCGCGCAGCGCGCGCAGTGGTTCAAGGTGGGGCTCAGCAGCGGCGACATCCGCCAGTGCAACACCTTCGCCTCGCGCGACCTGCAGGCTTCCGGGCGGCCGTAGCGAGCAGCAACGGCGCCGCGTCGAAGCAAGGGAAATCGTAGGCTAGGGCCTGGGTGCCAGAACGCAGCAGCGCGCGATTCGCGCGGCGTCCGGGCTAGCGCGTCACCCAAAACGAAACGGCCGCTGTCACGTGACAGCGGCCGTGTAGCCCCCCTTGCCGCTCCCCGGCCGGAAGACCGTCCGGCCGGGGAGGTGTTATCGCAGCTTAGTGCGCGCGACGCCGGAAGAGGCGCAGCGCAACCAACCCCAGTCCGAGCAGTCCGAGCGAGCCCGGCTCGGGTGCGCGCAGGACGAACGGCTTGAAGATCGTGAACGTCGTCGAGGCGCCGTTCGCAAGCGCGCCGAGATTCCAAAGCACGTCCACGGCGCAGTCGCCGACGCACGGTCCGAGTGCGTCGTTATATGTGCCGCCCGCCATCGCGGTGAGGACGGTCGGCGTCAGCCCGAGCTCCCAGGCGGCCGGGGGCTGCGAGCCGGTCATCTGGCCGGCGCTGACGATGGCGCTGCAGCCAGCGCCGTTCGAGCCGGTCGTGAGCACCGTCCCGTTCCCCGCGGGGTTGAACGTCGTCGTCGCGCAGCCGAGATCCCCCGGGAGGCTGCCGTTCGGGTGGAAGTTGAAGTAGTCGTCGAAGTTCAGCTGCGAGATGGCCGCTCCGGTGTCGTTCGTGATCACGAACTGCTCGGTGACCTCCGTACCCGACACGGTCGTCGTGATGTCGACGATCAGGCCGTCCTTGTTGAATCCACCGGCTGGGTTCGCAGTGCATCCGAGGCAGATCTCGGAGGTTCCGACGTTGCCGACGACGTTGATGTCGCTCAGCACTTCCCAGGCGCTGCCGATGTTCTCGGAGTTGAGCTTGCCGCCGTCAAGCCAGGGCGAGATGAAGTTGTAGGCGTTCGACGTGACCGCCCCTGTTCCTGGAATCGTAACCGTTTGGTTGCCGGCCCCGACCAGCACGCCTTGGGCGTTTATGTAGGACAGCGTCGGTGCGTTGTCGCCGGACAGGACGTCCTGGTGCTGATCGTAGGACGTCGGGTTGCTCGTCGCGAACCAGGTGTCGGACCAGCCGAAGGCGCTCTGGCAATACGTCTGCCCGGGGCCGACGATCGGCAAGAAGCTGATAAACGGCGAGCCGCTTCCGCTCGATGCATTGCTTACGCAGGGCTGCACGGTATTCGCTTGCGCGGCAACCGCTGCCAGCAGGCCCAGTCCGCCAAGCAGTACGCTGATGAGCGCTCTAATTCTGATCATGGTCTCTCCTCTGTAGGGGCGCCAATTGCTTCCGGCCACTTTATGCACGAACCGTGCCGCGGTTGGAGCCCGTTCCGAAAGCCCATGATTTACCGGTAGAAACACGGCAGAAGCCCGATTCCGCAGGAACCGGGAACCGGCCGTCTGTAAGATTTATCGACAGCGCCGGAGGCCATGCTCGGCCCGCGTGCCGGCGGTCGCCTAGCGGCTCGCCCGCTCGGCGATTACGGCCGCATACGCGAGGCAGCCGAGGACCATGGCCCCGATGCCCGCGAGGAGCAGCGTGCCGACCTGGAATCCTGCCAGCGAATACAGGCCGCGCGCTCGCGCAAGCACGGCGATCGCACACAGAGCGACGCCAGCGATCCCTCCGAGACGCCCTACCCAGATGAGCGAGCGCAGCACTTCAGTGGCCCGCCGCCGCCTGTTTCGCTGCGGTTGCTTCGCTAAGGCGGCGCGCCTCGGCCTGCGCTTCGACGATCTGATCCGGGGCGAGCGTGCGCATGGCGGCATCGCGCTGGAGCGCCGCGCCGGCCACGTCCTGCGCCGCTGCGAGGTTGAACCAGATATAGGCCTTGGCGGTGTCGGGCGCGATGCCGACGCCGCTGCGATACATCTGACCGAGCGCGTACTGCGCGTCGGCGTTTCCGTTCTCGGCGGCCAGCTCGAGCCACTTCGCAGCCAGCCGGTAGTCCTGAACCACGCCTGTGCCTTGGCGCAAGGCGTTGCCCAGCTCGAACTGGGCGTCGGTATTGCCGTGCAGCGCCGCGCGCTCGAGCCAGCGAAAGGCCTCCTGCTTGCTCCGCTCGACGCCGACGCCGTGTCCGTACAGGCGATACAGCTCGAACTCCGCCGCAGGGTCGTTGCGCTCCGCGCGACGCATCGCCTCACGGAAGCTCGCTTCGCTCACCGTGGAGCGTTCAGGCTCCTTGGTCGCGGTGCCTGGCGCGTCGCGGACGTTCCACGCAATCGCTCCGACGGCGATCGCGATCGCGCCAAGCCAGGCGAGATAGTTGGTGCGCCTGCTCAGCACCCAGAAGCGCTCGCCGCAGTCGCGACAACGATAGGGGGAGCGGAACCGAGGTCGGTCGGACAGCTCGGAAGGGCGGAGTGTCGAGCGGCGCACGTTTAGGCTGCCGCAGGCTGCGCATTTGCTGGCCATGAGTGAGGCTCTGCCTGTCGCGGGCATTGAACACCAGCGGCCGCGTGTGTGCAATCCCGTTCGAGACCGGCGGCGGATCTGCGCCGTGTAGCGGTAAGGTGCGCGGCTTGTAACCGACAGCAGCATGCGGCAGATGGGCAATGGCTGTCAGATTTGTGTCGGGCCCCTTTACACCCGAGCCGGACAGGGCTCGCGAGTGCGCCTCTTCTGCCATAAGAATCATGCGATTCCACCCATTGGCACAGGAAGTGCTCGCACATGGTCGGCTGGGCTCCGATCGCCGGCGCCCGGCCGTTTGAGCTATGCTCTCATCACGCGAACGGCAACGGAATGTCCGACCCGAAGCAACCGGCTAATACGACAGCTGTCCCACCCTCGCCCGACCCGGTGCCGGCGCGGCGGCGCTTGCTTCGTGGCGGACTGGCCGCCGGGCCGGTGCTGATGACGCTCGTCAGCCGGCCGGTCCTTGGACAGCGAACAGGGGGCTTCGTGTGCACAACGCCCTCAGGCTTCGTATCTGCCAACGCGAGTACTGCGGGACGGGGCGTCACGTGCCTCGGGCGCACGCAGGGATTCTGGAAGAACGCCTCGGCCAGCCAGTGGCCGGCGCCCTACCTGCCGACGACGCTGTTCAACGCCGTGTTCAACAATCCCGCCTACAATCCGTACAACGGCAAGACACTGCTCGATGTGCTTGGCCTCGGCGGCGGGCCGCCCAACAATGTGGCGCGCGACATCGTGGCCGCGCTGCTCAACGCCCAGGCGGGCCTGACGCCGGTGCTCACCGTATCCGCCGTCAAGGATATCTGGAGCGAGTTCATCACCACTGGCTTCTTCTCGCCACAGTCAGGCGCGCACTGGAACGCCGACGAGATCATCGCCTATCTCCTAACCACCATGCCGGTGTAGACCGGCCGGCGCCGCGGCGGCCGGCCCCTCGTCCTCGGCGTGAATCTGTATGTCGACACCACCCGCGCTCCGCTGGCGCAGCGTACCGAGCGAGGCGATCGCTTGGCGCGAGTGGGACGGCGAGTTCGTCGTGCGCAACGAGCGCACCGGAAGCACCCATCTGCTCGGTGCGCTCGCGGGACAGGTGCTCAAGGTGCTGGTAGCCGCCGATCGACCGCTCAGCGGTGCAGACGTCGAGCAGCGATTCGCCGCGGCAACGAAAGACTTGCTTGGCGCGGCAGCGGAGATCGATGCCGTGCTCGGCGAGTTCGGCCGGCTCGGCCTGGCGGAGCCCGCACCGGCATGATCGTCGGTGATCTCTCGCGCGGCGCGCTGGCGGAGCGACTTTCCGACGGCGGCCTGCGCCTGCGCACCGGGCCCGTCGTGAACCGGATCCAGTCGCGACTCCCGAGCGTGCTCGACGGCATCGCGCTGCACTACGCCGACCACGTTGTCGAGGACGACGGGGGCTTCGCCGATTTTCATGTCCGGGTCGCCCCGCCGACGAATGCCCGTCGCTGGATCGCGCCGCAGGTTCGCTTCCTGTTCGATGGGGCGAGTCCCTTTCTTCCGCTGCCCGCGAATCAGGCCTTCGCCATGCTCGAGTGGGGGCTCAACTGGTGCGTGAGCAGCCATTGCCATCAGTTCCTGATCGTGCACGCGGCGAGCGTGGCGAAGGCTGGTCAAGCGCTGCTGCTGCCGGGGGATCCAGGCTCGGGCAAGAGCACGCTGTGCGCCGGGCTCGTAAGCCGCGGCTGGAGGCTTCTTTCCGACGAGCTGACGCTGCTCGAGCTTGCAACCGGACGCGTGGTGCCGCTGCCCCGCCCCATCAGTCTCAAGAACGCATCGATCGATGCCGTCCGACGATTTGCTCCCGAAGCCCGGCTGAGCGCCCCGGTTCACGATACGGCCAAGGGATCGGTCGCGCACATGAAGCCGCCTACGGAGAGCGTGCACCACGCGGCCGACACCGCGCAGGCGCGCTGGATCGCGTTTCCACAATACCAGAGCGCTGCACCGGCCCGCCTGCATCCTCTGTCGAGAGCGCGCACGTTCATCCACCTGGCCGATCACGCGTTCAACTACGACGTGCATGGACGCAAGGGCTTCGAGCTGCTCGCGCAGGTAGTTTCGGATGCCGACTGCTTCGCATTCGAGTACGGCGTGCTGCGCGAAGCGATCGCTGTGTTCAACCGTCTCGCATCGGGTGCATGAGGCGCCTCGGCACCGACCCGGTCGTCATCGCGTTGCGCAGCCCCGCAACGGTCATTGCGTGGAGCCTGCCGCAGTGGGAAGCCCTGATCCGCGACGCGCGGCGCGCGAATCTCTTGTCTCGCGTCGCGCTCACCATCGCCGAGGCCGGCCTTCTGCCACGGATTCCTCAGGCCCCGCGCACTCACCTCGAGGCAGCACGGACGCTGGCGCAAGCGCAGGCTGACTCCGTTCGCCGGGAAGTCGCCTACATCGACCGGGCGCTCGCCGCAACGGGGTTTCCCATCGTCCTGCTTAAGGGCGCGGCGTATCTCCTCGCCGAGTTGCCGGCGGCGCGCGGTCGCCTGTTCTCCGACATCGACATTCTGGTGCCCCGCTCGGCGCTCGCCAACGTGGAGGGCACGCTCATGCTCCACGGCTGGCAGACGAGCAAAACGGATCCCTACGACCAACGCTATTACCGTCGCTGGATGCACGAGCTCCCGCCGCTCAAACACAACAGCCGGCAGACGATCCTCGATGTGCATCACGCGATACTGCCCACGACTGCGCGGCTGAAGCCCGATTCGCGCAAGCTGCTGGCGGCCGCGCGGCCGCTCAAGGGCGAGCCGCGGCTGCGCGTGCTCGCGCCAACCGACATGGTCCTGCACAGCGCGACGCACTTGTTCTGCAACGAGGACGTCGGCAACAACCTCCGCGATCTGGTCGATGTGGACAGCCTGTTGCGCTCGTTCGCGCAGGAGGGGACCTTCTGGCCGGAACTGACCTCCCGGGCGGTCGAACTCGGCCTGGCGAGGCCGCTCTACTACGCCCTGAGGTACGCCGTGCAAATCCTCGGCACGCCGGTGCCTCGAGGCGTGCTTGGCGCTGCGGAAAGCGGCCGGCCGCTGTACGTAACGCGCTCGTTGATGGACGCGCTGTTCCTGCGGACGCTGCAGGCCAATGCTACAAACGAACGCCTCGCCTCGATGGCCCGTGGCTCGCTCTACGTGCGAGCGCATTGGCTGCGCATGCCGCCGCTGCTGCTCGTGCAACACCTGGCTGTCAAGGCGCTTCGCGGCGAATCCGAGAGAGTCGAATAGCATGCTCCTGTTCTCAACAAGACGTCGCTCGCAATGTAATCACGCTTCTGGGCACGGCTGAATCATGCATACTTAACCGGCTCTTTGCGCGCGGTCGACGCTGCGGACCACCGCCTGCGCCGTCGTTCGCTGACAGGAGTTGGGACAAATCAGATCAATCGTGGACCCCGCCTTCGCCGATCGAGCTGTCGTCGACCGCGACGCCCTCGCAGGCGAGGCGGGCACGGGTGCTCGCGTGTTGCCGACAAGCTTTGCGCAGCGCGCACTCTGGGTGCTCGGACAGATCCTGCCGGATGATTCCGTGTACAACGAGGCCGATGCCTTCCGCCTCAGGGGAGCACTCGACGTCAAAGCCCTGTCCGAGGCGGTGAACGAGATCGTGCGTCGCCATGACGCGCTGCGGACGACCTTTCGCGTTCAAGACGGCGAGCCGGTCCAGGTGGTCGCCGCGCAGCGACGCATCGCGGTTGAGGTAACAGACCTTCGCGCGCTACCCGCGTCCGAGCGCGAAACCGGGGCGCGGCGCTGCGCCTGGAAGGAAGCGCGGGATCCGCTAGATTTGGAGCACGGGCCGCTGCTGCGCGTGCGGTTGCTGTGCCTGGCCGACGACGAGCATTGGCTGCTGGTCACCGCCCATCACCTGATCCGCGATGGATCATCGATGGTGATCTTCGCGCACGAACTCTCCCGGCTCTACGGCGCCCTGTGTGCAGGTCAGGCCCCGGAGCTAGCAGCGCTACCGAGTCAATACCCAGACTACACCGCGTGGCAGCGACAGCGCCTCCAGGGAGAATTGCTCGAAGAGCTGCTTTCTTACTGGAAGGGAGAACTTGCCGACCTGCCGATCATCGACCTGCCCTCGGACCGTCCACGACCTCCGGCGGCAAGCTACCGTGGCGCCCGCCACGCGTTTGCGCTCGACGCGACACTCACTGGCAGGCTGAAGGAACTGCGCCGACGCGAGCAGACGACACTGTTCACGACGCTGCTAGCGGCGTTGCAGGTGCTTCTCTATCGTTACACCGGCCAGGACGACCTTGCAGTCGGGGTGGCGGTCGCAGGCCGCGTCCGGCCTGAGTTCGCGCGCTCGATCGGCTACTTCACCAACGTGCTCGTGCTGCGCGGCGACCTGTCCGGCGAGCCAACCTTCGCCGAATACCTCGCTCGGGTGAAGGCCCGCACGCAGGCGGCGTATGCGCACCAGGAGCTGCCCTTCGCGAAGCTCATCGAGGAGCTCGCTCCGAGGCGCGACGCATCGCGCAACCCGCTCTTCCAGGTATCGATGGTCAAGGGAACCGAGGCCGGTGAGACGCCGGAGCTCGCGGGTCTGGCGGTGGAGAGGATCGCCACGGCCGGCACCGAGACCGCGAAGTTCGATCTGGAGTTCTCAGTCACGGAGCACGGCGGCAGGGTCGACGTGGTCATCGAATACGCCACCGATTTGTTCGATCCCGCGACCATCGAGCGCATGGCCGGGCACTGGCAGGTGCTGCTCGAGAGCATCGTGGCTGATCCTGAGCAACGCATCTCGCGCCTGCCGCTGCTCACCCCAACCGAGCGCGAGCGGCTCCTCGTGCGGTGGAACGCGACGGCGATCGACTATCCGCGCGACCGATGCGTCCACGAGTTGTTCGAGGCCCAGGCGCAGCGCACGCCGCAGGCCATCGCCGCTTTGTTCGGGAATGAGTCGCTTACTTACGCGCAGCTCAATGCGCGGGCGAATCAACTAGCGCATCACCTGCGGGCGCTGGGCGTGGGTCGAGAGGCGCTGGTCGGCATCGCCATGAGGCGTTCGCTGGAGTTGCTCGTCGGGGTCCTGGGGATACTCAAGGCCGGCGGCGCCTACGTGCCGCTCGACCCGAGCTATCCGGCTGAGCGACTCGCCTTCATGCTCGCCGATACACAGGCGAGCGTTCTGCTCACCCAGGAGCACCTGTGCAGCAGCCTGCCGCCCCACTCGGGGCGTACGCTCTGCGTCGACCGCGAGTGGGGGCGAATCGAACAGGGGCCCGATACCAATCCCCCGCCTACAGCGAGTGCGGAGACCCTCGCGTACGTCATCTACACTTCTGGTTCCACCGGGCAGCCCAAGGGCGTATGCATTCCGCATCGCGGCTTGGTGAACTACCTGTGTTGGGCAATCAACGAATACACGATAAGCGAAGGGAGCGGCGCGCCGGTCCAGTCCTCCATCGCGTTCGACTTGACGGTTACGAGCCTGTTCGGTCCGCTCCTCGCGGGTCGTACTGTAGACCTGCTCCCCGATTCCTCCGGCATGGACGCGCTTGCCACCAAGCTGAGCACAACGCATGGGTACAGTTTGGTGAAACTCACGCCGGCGCATCTCGAGCTGCTCGCCGCCCAGTTGTCCCCCGAGTCGGTGGACGGCCGAAGCCGCGTGTTCGTTGTCGGCGGCGAGCAGCTGCGCGCGGAGACGGTGGCCTTTTGGCGCAAGCACGCACCGTCGTCCCTGATCGTGAACGAGTACGGGCCGACCGAGACAACGGTCGGCTGCTGCGCCCATTCCGTCCGTGACATGCCTCCGGCAGGAGGCGTGATTCCCATTGGACGGCCTATTGCAAACACGCGTCTGTATGTGCTTGGGCCCGGTATGGAGCCGGTGCCGATCGGAGTCGCCGGCGAGCTCTATATCGCAGGTGATGGCGTCTCGCGCGGTTACTGGCGCCGCCCGGAACTTACCGCGGAACGCTTCCTGCCCGATCCCTTCGGCGCGGACGGCTCTGGGCGGATGTATCGAACCGGTGACTTCGTGCGCCATCTCCCGGATGGGAATCTTCAGTTCCTCGGGAGGCGCGACGAGCAGGTAAAGATCCGAGGTTTTCGCATCGAGCTGGGCGAGATCGAAAAGGCGCTCGCCGAGTGTTACGACGTGAAGGCTGTCGTCGCGACGGTTCGCGAGGATCGCCCTGGAGACAAGCGCATCGTGGCTTATTTTGTCCCCGCCAGCGAATCGACTGCTTCGGCCATCGACTTCCAGCGGCTTCTCGCGCGGAAGCTGCCCCGATACATGATTCCATCGAGCTTTGTAGGGCTCGCCGCCCTTCCGCTCACCCGTAACGGAAAGGTCGACCGCAAGCGGCTGCCGGCGCCCGGGCTAGAAAGCCTGGTTGCCGGCGCAGCGCATTATGTCCCGCCTCGGGACGCTGTCGAAAAGCGGCTGGAGGAGATCTTCGCCGAGGCGCTCGGTCTCGACCGGGTTGGCGTTGACGCGGATTTCTTTGAACTCGGAGGTGACTCGCTCCTCGCTGTGCAGCTGATCTCCCGGGTGAACACCGCTTTCTGCGTGTCGGTCCACGTCCAAGACTTCTTTGTTTCCCCCACGATCACGCAGCTCGCGCGCGCGATCGCGGCGCACGCGAACGCTAACGGTGCTGGCCCAGCGATGCCCGCGCACATGCCTATCAGGCGCAATCCGAGACGCGCGACGTCGAGGACCTGATGCGCCGGTCGGTCAACTCCATGCGAAGCGAACCTTTCCATTCAGCGATCTCCCCTACGCGTGCTCCCGGGAGCGTCGACCGGCCTGGCGCACCCAACGAAGAGGTCGAGTACGTCTTTCCGCAGTCCTTCGCTCAGCAGCAGCTCTGGCTGCTCGACCAGCTGCTGCCGAACGGGTCGGTCTACAACGTCTCGTCGCACGTACGCCTGAACGGTCGACTCGACGTGGATGCGCTGCGTCAGGCGCTGCAGAAGCTCGTGCAGCGGCACGAAGTGCTGCGCACGCGCTTCGATGTGCGGAATGGCCTGCCCGTCCAACTCATCGCGCCGGAGGGCGACCTCGCTCTCAAAGTGGACGATCTGAGCACGTTGCCGGCGCCGGAGCGCGAAGCAGGGGAGCGAGCTCGCGCGGCGGCGCGACAGCCATTCGATCTCGCCCGCGGGCCCTTGCTCCGGGCTTCAGTGCTTCGTCTCGGGGACGCCGAGCACTGGCTGCAACTCACACTGCACCACATCGTGACCGACGGCTGGTCACTGCGCGTGCTGTGGAAAGAACTGTCCGCCCTCTACGCGTCGTATCTTCGAGGCGAAGCGCCGGCACTCCCGGAATTGCCGGTGCAGTACGCCGACTACGCCGTCTGGCAACGCGAGCGGCTGCAGGGAGAATTTCTCGCGCAGCAGCTCGCCTTCTGGAAGGGCGCGTTGGCCGATTTACCGGCGCTCGAGCTGCCGACCGACCGACCGCGGCCGGCGTTCCCGAGCTATCGCGGGGCGCGCGTCGTCGTCACCCTCGAGGACGAGCTCGTCCGCAGCTTGAAAGAGCTAGGACGCCAGGAAGGTGCCACGTTGTTCATGACGCTGCTCGCCGCGGTGCATGTGATGCTCTCCCGCTACTGCGGCCAGGACGACGTAGCGGTCGGGGTTCCCATCGTCGGGCGCGCTCATCCCGAAGCGGAGGGGCTGATCGGATATTTCGTGAACATGCTCGTGCTGCGTGGCGACCTGTCAGCTGTGCCGTCCTTCAGGGAGTACCTGCGGCAGGTGCGGGAGCGCGCACTGGCAGCGTACTCGCACCAGGAGCTTCCCTTCGCAAGCCTCGTCGAGGAGCTCGCACCGAGACGGGATGCTTCGCGCAATCCGTTGTTCCAAGTTTCTTTCGCGCAGGACAACCTCGCGGTAGGCGAGTTGGAGCTGCCTGGAATCGAGATCACACCTGTCCTGGGCATCTCGAGCGGAACCGCAAAGTTCGATCTCGATTTCGCTATCGCTGAGCGTGAAGGCAAGGTCGATGTGACCATTGAGTACGCCACCGATCTGTTTGATGCCGCGACGATCGAGCGAATGGCGGGCCACTGGCAGGTGCTGCTCGAGTCCATCGCGGCCGATCCACAGGAGCATATTTCACAGCTGCCGCTGCTCACGGATGCGGAGGTCGCCCAGCTCGAGCGATGGAACGCCACGGCAGCCGAGTACCCGCGCGATGGCTGCCTGCACGAACTGTTCGAGGCCCAAGTGCGGCGCACTCCGGAGGCCACTGCTCTGGTGTTCGAGAACGAGCGGATGAGCTATGCGGAGCTGAATGCACGGACCAATCGGCTGGCGCACTACCTCCGCACCCTCGGTGTGGGCCCGGAGAAGCCGGTGGCAATCGCGGTGGAGCGCTCGCCCGAGTTGCTAATCGGCCTGCTCGCGATTCTGAAGGCTGGCGGTGCCTACGTTCCGCTGGATCCGACCTATCCGTCCGAGCGGCTCGGCTTCATGCTCATGGACGCGCGCGCGCTAGTGCTGCTGACCCACGAGCGGCTGCGGGAGCGGCTGCCTGCCCACGGTGCATATACCGTCTATTTGGATGCGCTGGCCGAGTCGCTGGCAAGCTTACCCGAGGTCGACCCGCCGCGAAGCGTCACCGCCGAGAACCTTGCCTACGTCATCTATACCTCGGGGTCCACCGGACAGCCCAAGGGCGTGATGGTCGAGCATCGCTCGGTCGTGAATTACCTCACGTGGATCGGGCGCATCTTCCCTCTCGAGCCCAGCGATCGTGTGCTCCACAAGACGCCAATAAGCTTCGATGCAGCCGCGGAGGAAATCTTCTTTCCGCTCGTGAACGGGGCGGCGGTAGTGATCGCTGGCGCGAAGACGCACCGGTCGGTCACCGAGATGATCGCGGCGCTGCGCGAGGAGCGAATCAGTGTGCTGCAGGTCGTCCCTAGTCTCCTCGGGGCACTTCTTGACCAAGACGGCTTCCGCGCATGCGATTCTCTGCGCCTGGTCCTCTGCGGCGCGGACGTGCTGCCGACCGATCTCGCGCGGCGCCTGCGCGAACAGTCGAGCGCGGAGCTCGTCAATCTCTACGGTCCGACGGAGACCACTATCTCGTCGACGTACTGCCGCTACCGGCCGGAGATTGACTCGGCCAGCGTTCCAATCGGAATACCAATCGCCAACACTCGCACCATGGTTCTCGATCGTGCCGGGCAGCTGGTACCGGTAGGCGTTCCCGGAGAGTTGTGGATCGGCGGCGACGGCGTAGCCCGCGGGTATCTCAATCGCCCGGAGCTCACTGAGGAGCGCTTCGTGGCCGAGCCCTCCGGCTCCAGCCCGAAGGCGCGCCTCTACCGCACCGGCGACCGCGTGCGCCGCACTGCGGACGGCAGCCTCGATTTTCTGGGGCGCGACGACCGGCAGGTGAAGATCGGCGGGTTTCGCATCGAACTCGCAGAGATCGATGCGGCCCTGCGACAGCACGAGGCCATACACGAGGCGGTCGTCCTGGCGCGGGAAGACCGACGCGGCACCCGGCGGCTCGTCGCCTATACTGTCCCGACGCCTGGCCGAACGGTGTCCGCGCGAGACCTGCGTCGGTTTCTCCTGAGCAAGCTGCCCGAGTACATGGTGCCGGCGAGCTTCGAGTTCCTCGAGGTCATGCCGCTCGGGACCAGCGGGAAGATCGACCGAGCAGCACTCGCGGCGATGCCACAGGCCGAACCGGGCGTCCAGGAACGCATCGATCCCCGCAATGCGGTCGAAGTACAGCTGATGCGCATTTGGGAGCGAATCCTCGACGTTTCGCACATTGGCATGCAGGACAACTTCTTCGCACTTGGAGGCGATTCGCTTGCTGCCGTGCGGGTGGTCGACCGTATCGAGCAACTCTTCGGCCGGGAGCTTCCGCCGGACGTGCTTTGGTACGGCGATGGCACGATCGAATCGCTCGCACAAGCGCTTCTCGACCACGGCGCCCCGCCCGTTTGGTCGGGCCCAGTCGCCCTCAAGGCCAGCGGAAAGCGCAGGCCGCTCTTCTGTCCACACATCGTCGGCGGTCATCTCTTCTTCTACGACAATCTCGCGCGTCATCTACACCAGGACCAGCCGTTGTACGGGTTGCCGGCGCGCGGATTCGACGGCAGGACGCCGCCCGATTCCCGCCTCGATGCCATGGCGGCGCATTGCATCGACGCCATGAAGCAGGTGCAGCCCAAAGGCCCATACCTGCTCGCCGGCTACTGCAGCGGCGCGCTCATTGCCTTCGAGATGGCGCAGCAGCTTCGGACTCGGGGCGAGGTGGTCGATCTGCTCGCCCTGTGCGACAGTCTCGCTCCCGGGTTCCACCTGCTCGAGTTCGCACAGACCGCGTGGGATTTCCTACGGCTCAGGAACATGAGGATTGTGCAGCAGCGTCTGTATCGGTTCGTACTGCAGAATCTCGGGCTCGGTCACCTGCGCAAGTTTCGCACGGTGACCGAAGCTCATTTCTGGGCTCTGCTGGCCTATCGTCCGCAGCCTTACCGTGGGCACGCGATCCTGTTCCGGGCTTCACACATGGACGACTCGCGTAGCCCCAGCCTCGGATGGAAGAACCTGGTAGCGGGAGGACTCGAGATATGTTTGATCGAGGCGGGGCATGGCGCGATGGTCAGGGAGCCGACAGTCCGCGTCCTGGCCGAGCAACTCGAACGGCATCTCGCCCGCGCGGGCCGGGAGGCGTGGAGCGGCGAGACGACCCGCAGGCTTTTCGAGCCCGGAACCGCGGTCGGTTTGTAACAAATTCTACGGATTGCTCACGCGTTCTTCGCAGGAGCGCGTACATCGGATAGACGTTGCTCCGCTGGTCGAGTTCTCGTAAGTTTCGCAGTGTGACAACGTACCCTGAAAGACGCGTCGTCGTCGATTCGATCTGAGACGGCGGCTTCGGAATCAACATGAGTCGTCAGCCATCACCGCCCCGCGGTCGCTGGGGGCTCGCCGTCATTGCCTACACGGCGCTGATCGTGTACGGCAGCCTGTATCCGTTCAGCGGCTGGACCGCGGCGGATGTCACTCCCTTCGCTTTCCTCACGCCGCGCTGGCCCAGCCACCTTTCCCGGGCGGACGTCGTCACCAACGTTCTCGCGTACATGCCGTTCGGGTTGTTGCTCGAACGCTGGTGCAACGACCGCGGCCAGACTGCGGGAAGTGCCATCGCGTTTTCCGCCCTGATGGGCGTGCTGCTCAGCTTCGCCATGGAGTCACTGCAGCAGTTTCTCCCCGCGCGGGTGGCGTCAGTCGGCGATATCGTCGCCAACACGATCGGCACGATCGTCGGGGCGATATTCGCCACTGTCACGCGCAGAGACAGCCTGCCCTGGGCGATCGTCATGGAACGGCGCCAGCGGTGGTTCCTGCCGGGCCGACTGGTCGATCTTGGGCTGATGGCGATCGCACTGTGGACGTTGTCCCAGCTTACGCCGCTCGTGCCTTCGCTCGACCTGGGCAATCTGCGCCATGGCCTCTCGCCGCTCTGGCAGACGCTGCAGCATCCGAGCAGCTTCAACTTTGCTCAGTGGGCGACCTACGAGCTCTACATAGCGGGCCTGGCACTCCTTGCGGTGACGCTTGGCGCTCCCGGCCAGGGCGCGTTTGCTCGCTTCTTTGCCTTCGTCGCCGCCGTCCTGCTCTGCAAAGTCGTCATCGTCACGCGGCAGCTGTCACTGGAAGCAATCCTTGGCGCGGTTGCCGCGCTGGTCCTCACGCTTCCGTTCCTCGCGCTGAGGCAACGGACCGTCGCCGCGACAAGCATGCTGTTCATCGTGGGCGGCTTCACCATCGCAGAAATGGCGAGCGGCGCCGGGAGCGTTCACCCTTTCAACTGGATTCCGTTCGCGGGGCATCTCGAGAATCCCTTGATCGGCATCGCTTCCATTCTCGAGGAGATCTGGCCGGCCGCGGCACTGGCCGTCCTCGCCCGACTCGCGACACCGCCCGAGATTCACAAGAGAGCTGAATGGATCGGCCTCGCGGCGATCGCGCTTCTTACCTTCGGACTGGAGTGGTTCCAGCAATACCGTCCCGGGCGCTTCGGGGACTTTACCGTCGTGATGCTGGCGGCTGGCACGTGGTTTCTGTTCTGGTCGATCCCGGTCCGCCCAGCAATGGCGGGAGAGGAACGGCGCGCCTACGTGCCTTCATCGCGACGCGGCACCCGAGGGACCTGGGCGGTCGTGAGCGCTTTCGCCGTGGCGGCGGCCACCGGGGCCGGCGGGCTCGCGCTCGGGCACCATCCGCAGGAAACGCGCGTCGACGAGAGCCGGCTTCCAAAGCTGCCGGAGCCGGAACAGCTACCGCCGGTCAGCCTGCCCGGGTTCAGATACGGCCACCCGCGGCTACCCAGCCCTAGCACGGCGGATCTGCTAGCGATTCAGCGCGGCGATCGCGATTTCGCTCGCGAGACACAGCGCCGCGCTGCCGGTGGTGCCGGCGATATCGAAGCAGCCGCGCTGCAGGAGGTGCTCGAGCCTGGCAGCGTCGATCTGCGCGCACTGCATCAACGGCTCATGGCACTCAAGTTCACCTGGCGCGGCCACGACCAGCTGAAGCCGCTCGCCGTCGCCTACGACTGGCTGTACGCCCGCTGGGACGAGCAGCAGCGCGTCCAGCTTCGAGAGAAGCTCGTGGAGGGGTGCAATTACGTCATCGGCGTGATCCGCGACGAGCGTCTGTCGCCTTACAACGTGATC
>DASVFM010000189.1:0-26105 GCA_036380055.1 Casimicrobiaceae bacterium | reverse complement strand
TCGCATCGCTCCGCGATCCACTGTCCGAGGATGTCCATATCCTCTCTGTATTCGGCAACCGCATTGACGACCGCTGGCGGTGGATCCAGACGCCGCTTTATCCATGCACGACAACCGGCAAGGGCCCAGTTCAGGATACCCGGAAGCTCTCGTCGGAGCTTCGCAGCAAGCTCCGGATCACGTCGGTCCGGCGGGATCGTGACTTCGAACGGGATCATGTCAATGCGCCGCCAGATGCCGTCGTCGCCGCCACGAATTACTGGCTTGTGATTGCCTGCAACGAAGAGCTTGAACTGCGGCACGAACTCGAATGGCGCGCCGTAAAGCGGTCGCGCCGAGAGGGGGTCGCCGCCCGTCATCTGTTTCACCAGTGACTCGCTGAGGAAACTGCCTTCGTCGATCTCAGTCGTCATGACCGCGCGGGCGCCAACTAGGCAGGCCAGCTCGGGCGTGGGGCCCGCCTTGCCCGCGCGCGCCATGATCGTCTCGACCGGTGTCTGGCGACAAAGATCTGCGCCCAGAATTCCCTTGCATATGTTGAGCAGGGTGCTCTTGCCGTTTGCGCCCGTCCCATAGAGAAAGAACAGACGCTGCTCGGAGGCGTCTCCAGTCAGCATGTAGCCGAGAAGCCGCTGGAGGTAGCCGACTAGCTCCTGGTCGCCGCCCATAATGTCGCTGAGGAACTGCAGGAACGCGGGGCATTCAGCGGTTGCGTCAAACGCTACGGGCGCCATTTTGGCGATGTATTGCTCGGGCACCGCCTCCAGCAATCTGCCAGAACGCAGGTCAACAGTGCCGTTCTCTACGCCGAGCAACCAGGGATCGGCATCGAGTTCGGCGATTGGTAATACCAAGCTCGGGATACTCTTCGCCAGCTCAAGCATCGCGTTTAGCCTCGGCGCTTGTTGGCTTGTCTTGGAGTGGCGCACGATCAGATCGCGCACTTGGGTGTCGTTGATCTGATTCCCTTCCGCGTAAATCTCATATGCGGTCTTCTTGGCAAATTCCATGGTCTCGCCGACGGTATCGAGCTGCCAGTGGGGATCGTTCCAAACGAGCCACTTCCCGAGTTCCGGCACGTAGCGCACGCCATAGCCCCACTGCTTCGCGTAGCGCTCCGCGTTGCCAGCGTCGTTCAAGGTCCGAAGCACGTCCGTCGGAGAACCTGGTGCGTAATTCGAGATGCTGCACGCGATGGCCTGCACCTCGTCCTCCGGCAAGGGCGGGCTGCAACGCTGCCCGTTCTCCGCGATCAGGGCGGCTTCGATCGCCGCGGGACTCATTCCACGACGACGCATCGTACCGGCCAGGCTGGTCAACCCGTCGTTCCGAGAGCCCTCTACAAGCGCGTCGTTGGAGGCAACCCCCGCGGGGGTGGCGTGCTCGCAGCCCTGACCGCTGATTAGATCAACCAGCCATCTTGGAGGATCGGCCAGCTCTGATGGCATGGTCTGATCGCCCGCGTAGCGGACACCGCTCGAGTGAAGGCTCGGGGGTGCCACGACATATCCGCCGTCGCCGCGGCTGTCGACGTGCGGGTGATCAGCGCAGATCGGCGCCTTCGACTTGATCTTCCCACCCGGGTGCCTGAAGTACAGGTGCCGGCCGCGTCCGGTCTTTGCCATCCGCGTCGCTGGCAGTGGACCGCGACTCTCTGTCATCCGCCTGAGTGACTCTTCACCCTCGGTTCCATCGACGTCGACAACCAGGAGGTTGCTTACCGCCCCCGTCGCGATGCCGATGTTCGCCTCTGGCCAGCTAATCCACCACTGCCTGATCTGCTCAGAATCTGTAGTCGCCGCTTTGAGCCCATTCGACGTGCGCGGGTGTTTGCCGATGCTCCCGCAGCCGCTCTTTCCGCAGCTGCAGCTTCCGTTAGGGAGCGGGTTGTGCAGCGGGAAGACGGCGAACCCTTGCGCGGCGTAAGCGAGAGCTGCATCCCGCAAGCTGTGCTTGATGGACTGCGCTTCGCAGGTAATGACTACGGTCGCCGTCTCGAGCTCCCGCAGGTGGCTGTCTTTGCTCATTCGTAACTCCCAGAATGGCCTCGGACTGAGGCCGTCAGACGTACGGCAGCTTCTTCCCGGGCGCGTTTGGGCACGAATCCAAGTAGTTGGCGCCCAATAGCAGCTTGCCGATTACCTTAATCAGGAGTTGACGGCCAACCTCTTATCGCTTGCGATGCAAGCATTACAGCAGTACGTTGGCGCTGGAGGTTCGATTAGTTGATGCGACTGGAGCGCCCAGCGAACCCGCGTACGTAGAATGCGTGGCTAATATGTTCCGGTGTTGTGCTCGGTGTGTCCGGCTTTGTGTCGCCTTGTAGCGACTTTCGGCAAAGAGGTATCATCGAGCTGCTTTCTTATTCAACCGCTTACTCGACGCCAACCGTCGCTTTTCTTGATTGTGATTCCGGTTGTCGTGGGTTCGAATCCCATCAGCCACCCCACCCCTCCTGGAAGTATTCCAGCCGCTTAGCCGGGCCGCGGTCGCTTGGCGCGTGTGGTTGCACAGCGCCGATCGGCATGCTCATCCGTGAACTTTCTGCGGGCGGCCGGTTCAGAGGGTTGGGCTGTGCTCCGAGGGACGCGATGGTCGTGCTCTTACGTCGACAACGAAAGCTTGCAGCAAGGTTCGCGGCGCTCCTGATCGGTGCGCTCAGTGTTGCAGCGCCGGCCACTGCCGCCCTCGGCGAAATCGAAGCAAGCGTGCCGGCCGACCAGATGCAGCTTCGAGCAACGCTGCGGACCATGACCGGCGCGCGATTCACGGTGCACGAGCTGAAGGTCGCTTCGGGCACGGCGATTCGCGAGTATGTCGCGCCGACAGGGCTGGTCTTCGCCGTGGCGTGGGACGGACCTTCGATGCCCGACCTGCGGCAGTTGCTCGGAGCCCAGTTCGATCGCTATGCCGAGGCGGTTGCGGCGAGGCGCTTCCGGCGCGGTCCGGTCCTGCTCGAGCTTCCTGGTTTGACGGTCCACTCGACCGGGCATATGCGTGCGTTCACCGGCAACGCCTACATACCCGAGGCGATTCCTCCGGGTGTCGCCGCGGAGGACATTCAGTGATGCGCGCTTTGTGGCGGGGGGCGCCGCCCCTCGCGCCGCTTCTCGCTGCGTTGCTTTGTCTGTCCGGATGTGGAGGCGGAGGAGGCGGCGGAAGCTCCTCATCCTCGCCGCCTCCTGCAGTCCAGAACACGCTGCCGATGACGGTCGACGGGGGGCCGGAAAAATTTGCCAATCTCGGTTTCGTCAGCGTCACGATCTGCTCACCGGGGTCGGGCACGAATTGCCAGACGATCGACCACATCCAGGTCGACACCGGTTCCTCGGGACTGCGCATCATCGCGTCGGTGCTCTCGCCTGCATTGGCGCTTCCTCAGCAGACCGACTCCGCAGGCAACGCCCTCGCCGAATGCGCGCAGTTCGTCGACGGCTTCAGCTGGGGATCGGTCAGGATCGCGGATATTCGCCTTGCGGGCGAGCAGGCGAGCTCGGTCCCGATCCAGCTGATCGGCGATCCGAGTTTCCCGACGATCCCTGCTTCATGCTCGAACAGCGGTCCGCCGGAGAACACGGTTGCGACCTTCGGTGCCAATGGATTGCTCGGGATCGGCGTCTTCGTGCAGGACTGCGGCCCGGCCTGTGTGCAGAGCGCCATCCCCGGTACCTACTACAGTTGCGCCGCAGGTGGCTGTGTCCCGACCCAGACCGCGCTCGCCAAGCAGCTGCAGAATCCCGTGGCACTGTTCGCCACCGACAACAACGGAGTCGTCCTTCAGTTCCCGGCCGTCCCGTCCACGGGGCTGGCGAGCGTAACCGGCTCGCTGACCATCGGGATCGGTACTCAGGCCGACAACGGCTTGGGCGGAGCGCAGGTGCTCATGGTGGATGCCAACTCGGGCAATTTCGTGACCAGCTACAACGGCCGCGCGTATCCCAACAGCTATATCGATGCCGGCTCGAGCTTGCTGTTCTTCGAAGTGAGCGCGTTTCCACTCTGTACAGGGGCGGCAGGCGGCCTGTATTGCCCGGCAACGACACAGAATCTCGGCGCGACGCTGCAGGGAGTCAATGCGGTCAACGCCAATGTCAACTTCAGCGTGGCGAACGCGGACCAGGTGGTGGCTGCCAATCCGTCCTTCTTTGCCTTCCCCAACCTCGCTGCGCCGAGCGGTGATCGATCGACCTTCGATTGGGGGCTGCCTTTCTTCTTCGGGCGCACGGTCTTCATAGCGATAGAAGGACGCAGCACGCCGGGCGGTACGGGGCCTTACGTCGCCTTCTAGCTCGGACGCAAGGCCCGCGCGACGGGTCCGATCATGGCGTTCCTGATCACCTTCTCCGTCCTGCTTGCGGGGGCCGCGGTCTGGATGGGGCTGTTTCTTGCCTTCAGCGAGGCCGACAGCGCAATCCTGAACGGCGTCGCGGAGTGGCTCTCGCCGCTGCGCGTTTCCGGCTGGATGGCCTATATTGCCATTTGCGCTGCCTGCTTCACACCGTTTCTCCGGCGGTTTCTGCGCGCAGTGCGTCGCGCGCCCCGCGATGCGGAAGGCGATTGACCGCTCCGGTGGAGCAGCTCGCGTCAGCTCGCGATGAATTCGCGCAGGTTGGCGTGAAACCGGTCGCGTTCCTGCTCAAAGAGGCGCCGCGCCCTGAGGCCCATCTCTCCGCGCTGCGCGGGAGTCATCTCCAGCGCGCGCTGCACCGCTGCCTCGAGGTCATCTTCGGTCACCCGAAAGCCGGTGGAGAGATGGAACGGCTCGTGATTCTCCGGGCGCACCGGTACGAGGATGCCGCTCGATCCGTCCTCGACCATTTCGTCCATCGGTGGGGCGCCGGTCGTGATCAGCACGGCCGCGGCGGCGCGCGCTTCGTTTAGTGTGTGGCCGAATCCCTCGGCGATGCTGGGACAGACATGGATCCCCGCCTGGCGCTGCAGCGCTCTCAGCGACGGTTCGCTCAACTTGTTTACGAGCACGTGCAGGTTCTCTGCGGCGCGAAGCGGCATCGGCAGGCTGACAGCGGTCTCGGCCCCGGCGACGATCGTCATGCCCGGGAAGTCGGGCCGGCGCATCCACAGCGACATGATCGCGTCGCCGTTCTTCTGCCGCGACTTGCCGCATACATGGAGCAGGCGATTCCAGTCGCGCTCTGCGCCTGACGCCGCGCCGACGTCGGGCGATGTCCAGCCCGTGAACAGCGGGCCGTTGCTCACCCGATCTGCACAGGCCAAGCGTGAGAACACGACGCCGGAGTAGCGAGACTTGAGCAGCACCGTGTGAATCGCTCCCGATGCGATGACCTCGATGTCGAGAGGACCGAGCCACTCGACGTTGGGCACATAAACCACGTGCCGGGCGAATCCGGGATCGAGAAACGGCGGGTTGCCGTGAGCGTGCTCGAGCAGGAAGAGGAAATCGAAGGGCAGGGCGTTGCGCGCCTCGTCCCCGATCTCGACCGGAGTCTTGTAGTTCTTCACGAGGCGTCCCGGCAATGCCCACGATACGATGCGGGCGTCAGGGAACGAAGCGCGGATGGCGGCGGCGAGCAGCGACGCGTCGGCTGACATGCCGGGGCTGCGGTGGTGCACGATGGCGCAGCTCGGCGCGCTGTCGGCCATTTCTACTCGCCCTCTTTGACCTGCTGCATGTTCGGCATTTTGCCGGAGAGCGGCGAGCGAGGACAACAAGGCGTACACTCTTTCGCATGCGCGCGCAGAACCGCTGCTCGAAGAGTGAGCCTTCGAAGAAGGCGGCGTCCGCCCGCCGCGAGCCGAAAGGCTCGAGCGCGGAGATCGACAGCCTCGTCGCCGAGCTCGAGAAAGCCGAAGCCTACGAACAGAGATTGCGGCAGCTGATCGCGGAGGCGCGGGACCATCTCGCTGCAGGCAGGAGCTCGATGGCGCTCTCGCTGCTCAATTCGGCGCTGAGCGACTTCGACGCGGCGACCGACGTGGTCGCGCCGAGCGGCGGCCGCCCCTAAAGGCTCGGCGTCCGCTAGAGCGCCCCCCCGATGATGCCGATGCTCATCGCGAGCACGGCAATGTTGTAGATGAAGGACAGCACGCCGTGGATGAGCGTGAGGCGCCGCATCGGCCGCGAGAGCACGACGACGTCGGATACCTGCGAGGTCATGCCGACGACGAACGAGTAGTAGGCAAAGTCGAGGTAGTCGGGATCGTCGTCGTCGGGGAAGCGCAGCCCGCCGTGGTGCGACTCCTGTCCCTTGGGCTGCCAGTAGTACAGGTGCGCGTAATGGAAGGCGAACACGGTGTGGATGAGCAGCCAGGAAACAAGCAGCGCTGCCACCGACAGGGTCAGCCGCTCGACCCGCGGCCAAAAGCTGAGCTGCTTGATGTCGCCGACCATGAAGCCTATCGCCACGATGCCCGCGCTGGCCGCGGTGACGATCAGCAGGAAGATCACGCGTCCGCTCGGATCGTAGCGCTGCGCGCGCATGCGCGTGAGCGTCTCGTCGGTTCGCGCGACGACCATCCACGCCATGCAGAGGTAGCACAGGGCGCCGATGTTCCAGCTCGTGAGCAGCAACGTTCGCGCAGAGAACCACGGGACGAGAAGCAGCGACGCGACGACGGCGATCGGAACGGCGATGGCCAGGCGCTGCAATGCGCTCAGGCGCACTATCCACGGCAGCTCCGGTATGACGTGTGCGGACTGGCTCATCGGACCTTCCCGGGCGGTCGGCGATGCCGTCAGCGAAGGCCGCTGCCCATGCTCGCGCGATGAAGCGCGAAGCTTAGCCGATTTCGCCGGCCGCCGCCGCGCCGAAGCCGCCCGGTGTCGGCGCACGGATTGTCTTCGATGCCGCCGTTGATCGCGTGCGGCGTAAGGGACTGCCGGCCCCATCGACTACTTGCTCGGGCGGAATCGCGACCGAGCCGGTGGCCGGACGCGCCGGACCGACAACCTAAATCGACTTGAGGAGAAAGGCCATAAAGCGTCTTACGCGTTATCGCAGGACCGCGCTGTCCGCAGCGCTCGTCGGGCTGCTCTCGCTCGCCGGCGCCACTGTCGCGCAGGCGGCCGAATGCGCGCCCGGCAAAGCAGGAGCCAATGCCCTTCCCGGCGCAGCCAGCGCCCCGGTGGGCGTGACCGAGATGGAGTTGATCTCGATCGATCTCTCGAAGGAGAAGGTGAACCTGCCGGATCGCCGGTTGCGGTTCCGGCACATGGAGATCGCGCCCGGTGGAGTCGTGCCCTTGCACAGCCACGCGGACCGGCCGGCGCTCATCATCGTCAACCAGGGCCAAATCTACGAGTACAGCAGCCAGTGCACGGTGCCGCTGCTGCACAAGGCCGGTGAGATTGCCAAGGAATCGAACGGCCTCACGCACTGGTGGAAGAATGAAGGCAACGTCACGGTCGTGCTGACAATCGCCGATATCGTCAACGACAAGAAACCCGACACGATGATGCCCAAGATGTGACGGGCGCGGTAGGATCACGTGGCCATGAACATCATGCTGACCAACGCCGCATACCTGTTCGCGGCCATCGCCGTCGGCGTGATGGGCTTCGCAATCCAACGCGGCGCGACCTGCACTGTCGCGGCAGTTGAGGAAGTGGTGAGCAGGCGTCGCTTCGGCCGGTTGGCGAGCATGGTCGAGGCGTCGCTGTGGGTGGTCGGCGGATTGCTGATCTCCCAGACGCTCAATCTCCCGGGTCCCATGCCCGCCGGGTACGCGGTGAGCTATCTCACCGTGCTGGGAGCGGCGCTCCTGGGACTCGGCGCCTACGTGAACCGCGCTTGCGTATTCGGTGCGATCGCTCGCCTTGGCTCGGGCGAATGGGCCTACGTGGTCACGCCGGTGGGCTTCTACGCGGGCTGCCTCGCCGCCGAGCACGTCTTCCCCGGCATGTCCGGGAAGCTTGACCACGATTCGCCCGTTCTGCAAGCGTCATCCTGGATCGCGCTCGCGTTCGGCTGCTTGATGCTGTGGCGGTTCGTCGCGCTGCTGGTGAAGGGCGCACCGGATGCGCCCGGTGTTCCGTGGTGGCGCCGCTGGAGCGGGCGCATTGCCGCGAGGGTGTGGTCTCCGCATGTCGCGACGACGGTAATCGGAATCACCTTCTTCTTCGCGCTCCTGCTCGTCGGTGCGTGGGCTTACACGGACGTGCTGGCGGAGCTCGCTCGGGGAATGACCAGCAGCCTCCTCGCGCGCGGCCTCCTGCTGGTGGCACTGTTCGTCGGCGCGCTGATCGGTGGCTGGACCGCAGGCCGCCTTCGGAGCACTCCGGTTTCCAGATCTCAGCTCCTGAAATGCTTCGTCGGCGGGATGCTGATGGGCTGGGGCAGCCTCCTCATTCCAGGCGGCAATGACGGCCTGATCTTGCTCGGCATGCCGCTGCTATGGCCCTATGCGTGGCTCGCGTTCGCCACGATGTGCGTCGTGATCGGCATCGCCCTTCTTGCCGAGAAGTCGCTCGTACGCTCGGCCGCGAAATCGGGCATCGGGTAGTGAGGTCCGTCAGTCAAGCGGCTTGAGGTCGCCGAGCAGCGTCGGTATCAGCTCCGACACGGTGGGGTGGATGTGCATCGTGCGCTGGAGCGCCGTGTAGGGGGCGCCGGCAGCCATCACGTCGAGGATGCAGTGAACCGCCTCGTCACCCTCGGTTCCGAGCAGCGCGGCGCCGAGGATGCGCTTGCTTTCGGCGTCGACGAGCACCTGCATGAAGCCCTGCGTCTCGCTGCGCTCGCGCGCGCGACCGACACGCGCCATCATCAGCTTGCCCACCAGCGCCTTCTTTCCTGAGGCTCTGACTTCACGCTCCGTCATGCCTACCCGGCCCAAAGGCGGGTCGATGAACAGCGCGTACGTCGTGATGCGGTCGCTGACGCGGCGCGGATCGCCGTCGAGAAGATTCGCGGCGACGATCTCGTAATCGTTATACGAGGTGTGCGTGAAAGCCCCACGCCCGTTGACGTCGCCCAGGGCCCAGATGCCGGGGACATTCGTGCGAAGCTGGTCGTCGACCTCGATGAAGCCGCGTGCGTCGGTCCTGATTCCGGCCTTGTCGAGCCCGAGGTCGTGGGTGTTGGGCACGCGGCCGATCGCGAGCAGCAGGTGCGAGCCGACGATCTCGCGCGGTTCTTTCTCGCACGAAAGTGTGACAGCCACTCCGTTGCCGCGCCGGGCTGCAGTCAGGCATTCGGCGTTGAGCCGGATCGCGATGCCCTCGGCTTCGAGGATCGCCTTGATCGCCGAGGAGACCTCCTCGTCCTCGCGCGCGATGAGCCGCGGCGCCATTTCGACGACCGTCACGCGGCTGCCGAAGCGGCGGTACATCTGCGCGAACTCGAGCCCGATATAGCTGCCGCCGATCACGATCAAGTGCTCGGGCAGGAAGTCGACGCCCATCATGCTGCTGTTGGTGAGGTAGGGGACGTCGTCAATGCCCGGCATGTCCGGAACGTTCGCACGCCCACCGACGTTGATGAATATTTCTTGCGCTTCCAGGACCGTGTCGTTGACGCGTACGCTGTGCGGCCCGTCGAAGCGCGCATGCCCTTCGATCAAGGTAACGTTAGGCGTGCCCTTGAGCCAGTTGGTCACGCCGGCGTTGGACTGCGCGACGATTGCGTCCTTGCGCGCTTTCACGCGCGCCATGTCGATACGAATCGGAGCGTCGATGACTACTCCGAAGTCCGCACTCCGCCGAGCGACGTGAGCCGCACGCGCGCTCGCGATCAGCGTCTTGGTCGGGATGCAACCGTTGTTGACGCAGGTTCCGCCCACGAGCTTGCGCTCGATGATCGCGGTCCTGCGACCTGCCTTGCCAAGGCGCACGGCAAGTGCCGGCCCGGCCTGCCCGGTGCCGATGACGATGGCGTCGTAGTTCTCGCTCATGCGGTCCTCCTCCAGGCCGACGTGGCGGGCCGACCGGACGACCGCGGCCAGGCGCTTATGCTACTTCGTCTTGCCGCGGAAGCCGTCGACCCCGGCGGCCAGCTCGTGCCCGGGCGCCGCGGCAAGCTCGTGAATGATGACGCCTTCGATCGGATCGACGGGCCGCCGCCATGGCGCCAGCGCCACCATGCGGCGCGTCTCGCTGTAGCCCGCCTGCCAGCGGGCGCGGATTCCGGCGGGCGTGAAATCGATGTCCTTCAGCTGATCCTCGCCGTCGAGCCGCGGGGCGTTGAGCCGAGCAACATGCATCGTCGTGCCGCAGCCCCAGGAGGCGAGCTCCTTGACCACCGCGGAGTCGCGCGCCGCTTGGGGGACGTGCTTCGCGAGCTCGCGGATGATGTGGCGAAGGTGGTGGATCTGCTTCTGCCGCGCGATGTGGCTCTTCGCGCGACTCGAGTACTGGATGTCCTTCTGCCGGCCCGCGATCTCCCATAGCGTCGACGGTTCCGTGCCCTCTGGATTCCACATCTGCACCGCGAATATCACCGAATCCTTGCGCGGCTTGTCGTCGAGCACCGCCTCGATCGGCGTGTTCGAGTAGATGCCGCCGTCCCAGTAGGGCGCGCCGTCGACGCGAACCGCAGGAAAAGCCGGCGGCAGCGCGCCCGACGCCATGACGTGCTCCAGATAGATCTCCTCGTCACGGCTGTCGAAGTAGCGCATCTCGCCGTTGTTCACGTTGACCGCACCCACTGTCAACCGCACGTGCTTGCCGTTGATGTAGCCGAAATCGACAAGCTGGGCGAGTGTTTCCCGCAAGGGCTCGGTCGTGTAGTAGGCCGCGCCTTCGATGCCCAGCGGCGTGTGCTGCCCGAACCACGCCACAGGATTCGGCGTGAAGAACGTCGGCACCCCGTGCGCCATGGTCACGAGATTGGCGAAGGCGTTCCCCAGCCCGGGAACGAGATCGGGCCACCCGTCGCCGGCGCGCTGCTCGACGCTCGCCCAGAAGGCGCGCAGGCGCTCGGCGCGGTGCCGCGGCGCGTTGCCGGCGATGATCGCGCCGTTGATGGCGCCGATCGACGTGCCGATCACCCAATCGGGCTCGATGCCAGCCTCGTGCAAGGCCTCGTAGACGCCGACCTGGTAGGCGCCGAGCGCGCCGCCGCCCTGCAGCACCAGCACAACCTGCCCGGGCAGCGACGAATGCTTCCCGCGCGCTCCGCCGACCTTTGCGGAGGTGTTCGTCGACGATCCGGGCATGGTGCGCTCCTTCCGATCCGTACGGGCCCGCGCTGCTATCCGACTCTTCAGCATCGCGAGCTAGCGCCCGAATCGCCTTTCGAGCAACGTGTCGAGGGCGATCTTGCCCGGGCCGAAGATCGTGAGTACGAGCAGCATCGTGCCCCAGAGAACATGGTCCTTCACGCCACCGGTTTGCGTCAGCGTCTCGTAGTAGGACAGCACGGCGATGATGTTGAACACGAACAGCACGCCGGCGGCGAGTCGCGAACCGAGGCCGAGTGCAAGGAAGACCGGCATCGACAGCTCGGTGGCCGCGCCCAGCGCCGCGGCGACCGGCGGCGCTAGCAGCGGGACGTGATATTCGTCGGTGAAGAGCGCCACCGTGCTGCTCCAGTCGCGCGTCTTGGTCAGCCCGGACATGAAGAAAACCTGTGCGACATAGAGGCGGAAGCCTAGGAGCAGCAGAGGCTGCAACCGGTCGAGGAGCCTGCTCACGGCACAGTAAACGCCGGGGAAGCGGCTGAGGAGCGAGGGCGGCTGAACGGAGTTCACCTTCAATTTCCCCTGTTCGCGGGTGCGCGCACCCGAAAAGAGACGATGGTCTGCGCGGCGACGTGGTGCTTCAGATGGTGGGCGAGGTCGAACGCCGGCTCGGCTGCCGCGGCGATGTCTGCAGCGTCACTCAGATTGGCCCCGCACCCGAGCGCTGCAAGCAGCGCATGTTCGCCCCTCCCGAGGCGCTCGATGGTGATTCCTTGCGTGCTGCGCAGCACCAGCAGCCGATCGCCACCGGCAGTGGGATCTACCGTCTCGTCGCCGTGGAATTCCAGTTGGTTGACCTGCCAGATGCGGAAGATAGGATGGCGCGATGCAACCAAGCCGACCGATGGATGCAGCCCGAAGCGCAGTTCCCCGCGCGTCTCGTCGGGAACGCGCGCCAATGCCTCGAGGTCGAGAGGCGGCGCGTCGGCGGCGATGTTCGCCTGATCGATCGCCCACTCGAGCCGCGCAACGTCGGGCAGATAGGCGAGTTCGCGTGCCGGCGCATAGGCGGCCAGAAAGCGCGCCAATTCGCCGCCGTAGCGGTTCACGTCGCCGTGGCGCGACGGGTAAGCGCGAACGAACGCATCGACGGCCGAGTTGAAGAACGGCGTCCCGAGCAGACCGCGCACGACCGGATAGGTCGCGCCGAGCGCCTTGCGATAGTTGCCGAGCACGTTGTTGCGGTAGATCTCGATTCTCGCGGCCGCGTCGAGCCGCCCTGAGACCACGCCCAGCGCGCGCAACGCCGCCCGGTCGCCGAAAAGCGCCGCCGCCACGAAATCTCGCTGCAGCTCAGGCAACGAGCGCATCGGATCGCTCCAGAATGGCTTGCGCCGTGGCTGCCTCGTCGAGCAGCACCTCCAGCGCCGGCAGGTCGGTATCCCACTCGATGAGCGTCGGCTTCGGCCCGAAGCGCGCAATCGCAGCTCGGTAGAGGCTCCATACCTCGGGAGCGACACGCGCGCCGTGGGTGTCGATCAGGCATGCGCCGTTGTCCTCGAACCCCGCGAGATGAATCTCGGCCACCGCCTCGCTCGGGATCTCGGCCAGGTAGTCATGAGGATCGAATCCGTGATTGAACGCATTGACGTAGATGTTGTTCACGTCGAGCAGCAGCAGGCAACCCGTGCGCTTGGCGACGGAGGCGAGGAATTCCCACTCAGACATGGCGTCGGAATCGAAGCGCATGTACGCCGATATGTTCTCGATGAGCAGCGGTCGCCCCAGCGCGGCCTGCGCCGCATTGATGCGATCGCAGCACAGCCTGAGCGCATCGCCGGTGAAGGGCAGGGGCAGCAGATCGTTCATGTGCCTGCCGTCGATACGACCCCAGCAGAGGTGCTCGGAAATGAGCGCGGGCTCGATCCTGGCCGCCAGCCGCTTCACCTTGGCGAGGTGTTCGGCGTCGAGCGCATCGGCGGAGCCGAGGGAGAGGCCCACGCCGTGCAGCGACACCGGATAGTCGGCGCGAATCGCCTCGAGCGCGGCGAGCGCCGGCCCGCCGTCGACGAAATAGTTCTCGCTGTGGATTTCGAGCCAGCCCGCCGCGGGGCGCTCCCGGCGGACTCGCGCGACGTGCGGCGCCCGCAGACCGATGCCCGCAGTCGCGCCGAGTGCGCTCGCAGCGGGCATCGACGTCTGGAATGTTCGCGAGCCGGCGACGTGCCGCCGGCAACCGTTTACGCTTTCGGGGGGGCCAGCTTCCCGCCCATCTTCTCGCACGAGCCCTTGGTGACGTATTTCCAGTCCATGGGATCGTTGTCGACCTTGCTCTGCCCGGCGCAGGCGTGCTTGGCCGTGGCGCAGTCCGCCTGACCGGCCTTGGAGATGCCGTAACACTTGTCCTTGCTGAGGTCCGGCTTGACCGGCTGCGCCGACAACCCGGCAGTCAGTCCGAGAGCGAGAACGCCCGCGATCGCGGCTTGCAGGGCGGTGGAACTCTTCATGATGTCTCCTTTGCTGATTTGGAACGCATTCTCGACGACGGGCAGAGCGCCCATCTGGCCCCTTGGTCGTGCCGGGCACTGCCACCTTACAGGCTCCACGCCGGCATCCGCAAGCAGGGACGCTGCAAGCAGCAGATCTTGCGCCGGGCAGGCGCCCGCCAGCCAATTGCCGCTAACATTGCTGCCGAGCCCCGCAATTCCACCCACATCCACCCATGCGCTTCTCGATCGCCACCTACAACATTCACAAGGGTTTCTCGCATCTCACCCGCCGCGTCGTCATCCACGAGCTCAGGGAGAGGCTGCACGGTCTCGCGGCCGACATACTGTTCCTGCAGGAGGTCCAGGGTGCGCACGGCCGACATGCCCGCCGTTACCGCAATTGGCCAGGGAAACCCCAGCATGAGTTCATTGCCGACACCGTGTGGCATGAGGTCGCCTATGGGCGCAACGCGGTCTATCGGCAGGGCCACCATGGCAACGCGGTGCTTTCCCGCTTCCCGATCGTGACCCAGGCGAATCTCGACATATCGGCCCACGCCTTCGAGCGCCGCGGCATGCTCCACTGCATCCTGCAGCCGAAGCGAGGCATGCCTGCGCTGCATTGCGTGAACGTGCACCTCGGCCTGTTCGAACGCGGCCGTCGGTGGCAGGTGCATGCGTTGTGCGAGCGAATCCGCGAGGCCGTGCCGATGGATGCGCCGCTGATCCTCGCCGGCGATTTCAACGACTGGCGGCGCAAGGCCGGCCGCACGCTGCAGAAGGAGCTCGGCGTGTTCGAGGTCTTCGAGACCGCGCGCGGCCGCCCCGCCCGCACCTTCCCGGCAGTGCTTCCCGTCTTCCGTTTGGATCGCATCTACGCGCGCGGGCTGCGCGTCGTGCGCACCGACGTGCATTACGCCTATCCTCTCGCACGTCTGTCGGATCACGCCGCGCTCGGAGCGACCCTCGAGCTGGAGCGAAGCCCTCATGGCGCTGGGCATTGAGCCATCGACCCGCTTCAGTGCGGGCAACCGCATTACCCTGCTGCGCAACGGGGCGGAATACTTTCCTGCGCTCGAGCGCGCCATCGACGGCGCTGCTCGCGAAGTGTGGCTCGAGGCGTATTTATTCGCGGACGACCCGTCTGGCCGGCGCATCGCCCAGGCGCTGGTGCGCGCCGCAGAACGGGGCGTGAAAGTCCGGCTCCTCGTCGACGGCTGGGGCGCCAAGTACTATCTGACCGAGACTCTGGAGCGTCTCCTGCGCGACTCCGGCGTCGAGCTCCTCAAGTATCGCCCGGAAGTGTCCGCCTGGCAGTTTCGGTCCCATCGCCTGCGGCGGCTGCACCGCAAGCTCTGCCACGTCGATGGCCGCCTTGCGTTCGTCGGCGGGATCAACATCATCGACGACATGAACACTCCCGGAGCCAAACCGCCACGCGCCGACTTCGCGGTCAGCATCGAGGGGTCGCTGCTACCGGCCATCGCGCAGACGATGCAGCGGGTCCGGGCGCTGGTCGAGCTGGTGCAGTTCGGAAGCAGCGACCTGGAGCTTTTTCCGGAGGCGGCACGCAGCGAGCGAGTCGGGCAACAGACCGCCAGGTTCGTGATCCGCGACAATCTGCGCCACCGCCGCGACATCGAGCACGCTTACCTCGCGGCGATCAGGACCGCAAAGCGCGAGATCATCATCGCCAGCTCCTACTTCTTCCCGGGCATCCGTTTCCGGCGCGAGCTGATGGAGGCCGTACAGCGTGGCGTCTCGGTCACCCTCCTGCTGCAGGCGAAGGTCGAGTACGTCCTGCTGCACTTCGCGAGCCGCGCTCTCTACGGGCAGCTGTTGCACGCCGGCGTCGTCATCCAGGAGTACCACCGCAGCATGCTGCACGCCAAAGTCGCAGTTATGGACGATCGCTGGGCCACCGTGGGCTCGTCCAACATCGATCCCTACAGCCTCCTGATGGCGCGCGAGGCGAACGTCATCGTGCGCGATCGCGGCTTCACCGCCGAGCTGAAGGCGGCGCTCACGGAGATGATCGAGCACGGGGCGCGGCCGGTGGCTGCGGAGGACTGGAAGGGCCGCCCGAGCTTGTACAAGGCGGCGATCTGGATCGCTTATGGCATCGTGCGGCTGGCGATGGGCTTCGTTGGCTACGGCGGAGAGGAATGGTTTCCGCGACGCCGCTGACTCCCGGGGCGGCATCGCCCCGTTTGCTAAACTAAACCGTTCGCTATTCGAAAGGCCGAGGCTGCAGGCCGATGCAACGCTTTCGCGCAAGAACGCATCCCCCTCCCGATCCCGCCCTGCGCGGCGATTGGAAGACCGTGCTCACGCTCTTGCCCTACCTTCTCGCGTACAGGGGCCGCGTGCTCATCGCGCTGGCCTGTCTCATCGGCGCCAAGGTGGCCAACGTGACCGTGCCGCTCGTGCTCAAGCGCATCGTCGACGATCTCACGGGGCCGCAGATCCTGGTGCTGCCTCTGGCCTTGCTAGCGGCCTACGGGGCGGCGCGCCTGTCGACGACCGTCTTTACCGAGCTGCGGGAGTACCTGTTCGCCAAGGTGACCCAGCGCGCGGTGCGCACGATTGCGCTAAGGGTCTTTCGTCATCTGCACGCACTCTCGCTCAGGTTTCATCTGAGTCGGCAGACTGGCGGGCTCACGCGCGATGTGGAGCGCGGCACCCGGGGCATCTCGACGCTGATCAGCTTCACGTTGTTCTCCATCCTGCCCACGCTGGTCGAGATCGGACTCGTGTCGGCGATCCTTATCGCGCGATACGACATCTGGTTCATCGGCATCACGCTCTGCGCGCTGGTGCTATACATCACCTACACCATCACGATCACCGAGTGGCGGACGAGCTTCCGCCGGACGATGAACGAGCTCGACTCGCGCGCCAACACGCGGGCGATCGACAGCCTTCTCAACTACGAGACGGTCAAGTACTTCAACAACGAGGAGTTCGAGGCGAACCGCTACGACGAAAGCCTCCAGCGCTGGGAGACCGCGGCCGTGAAGAGCCAGACCTCGCTCTCGCTGCTCAACATCGGACAGAGTGCAATCATCGCCGTCGCGGTGACCCTCATCATCTGGCGCGCCACCCTCGGCGTGGTCAATCACACGATGACGATCGGCGATCTCGTCCTCGTCAACGCGTTCATGATCCAGCTCTACATCCCGCTCAACTTCCTCGGCGTGATCTACCGCGAGATGAAGCAGGCGCTCGCCGACATGGAGCGGATGTTCCACCTGATCGAGGAGCACGCGGAGATCAAGGATGCGCCGGGGGCTCCTGCTCTGGACGTCGCGACGGGGGACGTGCGCTTCGAGCAGGTCGACTTCTCCTACGAGCCGAAGCGGCAGATCCTGTTCGGCGTGTCGTTCCGGATTCCCGCCGGGCGCACCGTGGCGGTCGTGGGCCCGAGCGGGTCGGGCAAGTCGACTCTGGCGCGGCTGCTGTATCGCTTCTACGACGTGACCGGGGGCCGAATCACGGTGGACGGCCAGGACCTGCGCGCCGTGCAGCAGACGAGTCTGCGCGCCGCGATCGGCATCGTGCCGCAGGACACCGTGCTGTTCAACGACTCGATCGAATACAACATCGGATACGGCCGTCCGGGCGCGACGCACGAGGAGATCGTGGCCGCCGCGCGACTCGCGCAGATCCACGACTTCGTGACGAGCTTGCCCGACGGCTACGGCACGACCGTGGGCGAACGCGGCCTCAAGCTCTCCGGCGGCGAGAAGCAGCGCGTCGCGATCGCGCGCGCGATTCTGAAGAATCCGCGCATCCTGATATTCGACGAAGCGACGTCGGCGCTCGATTCTCGGGCGGAGAAGCTGATCCAGGCTGAGCTGGAGCAGATTTCCACGGACCGAACGACGCTCACGATCGCGCACCGGCTGTCCACGATTATCGGCGCGGACCAGATTCTGGTGCTCGAGCACGGCAGGATCGTCGAGCGCGGAACGCACGCCGAGTTGCTGGCGCGTGACGGCGCGTATGCGCGGATGTGGGCCCTGCAGCAGCAAGAGCAGGCACAGGAGGCGAGCGAAGCGGCAGTGACGGTGGACGACTAACCGCGCGGCGCCCGCGTGCGATCCGGGTCCTCGACTAAGCCGTTGTTTCAGCGGAAAGTTTGGCATGCCCCTTGCTCTTGTGGTATAAAGCCGGCTGAATTTCTCGAAGGCGGTTAATGAAGCTTCGCCTAGTCATTGTTTTTTTTGGCCTAATCTTGCCGTTCCAGGTCGCGGTCGGGGCGACCTCGGGAGGGACGCCTGCCGCCGCTGCGTCGACACTGCCGCGCGACGTCAGCAAGCTCAAGCTCGCGTCGACCAACGCGCTGGTGCTCGACGCGGAAGCGAATCGGCTGCTCTACGGCAAGGGCGTGGACAACGTTACGCCGATCGCATCGGTGACGAAGCTGATGACGGCGATGGTCGTGCTCGATGCGAACCAGTCGCTCGACGAGGCGATCGACGTGGACATCGCCGACATCGACGTCATCAAGGGCAGCCACTCCCGACTGGGTCTTGGCAGCGCGCTGCCGCGCGGCGAGATGCTGCGCCTCGCGCTGATGGCTTCCGAGAATCGCGCCGCGTCGAGCCTGGCGCGGCACTACCCCGGCGGCCTCACCGCTTGCATCGCAGCGATGAACCGCAAGGCGGCGAGCCTGGGCATGACGAACACCCACTTCGATGACCCGACCGGGTTGTCGAGCAGCAACGTCTCGACGGCGAGCGATCTGTCGAAGATGGTGAAGGCCGCCGCCGAGTACGAGGAGATCCGCGCGTACACGACGACGGCGAGCCATTACGTCGAGGTGCAGCCGTCGGGCCGGTTGCTCGGTTTCAACAACACCAACTCGCTGGTCCGCGCCGGCCAGTGGGACATCACGGTCAGCAAGACCGGCTTCATCCGCGAGGCCGGCAAGTGCCTGGTCATGCTCGCCAACATCGCGAGCCGACCGGTCGTGATCGTGCTGCTGGATTCCTACGGGCGTCTGACGCGCATCGGCGACGCCAATCGCGTCAAGCATTGGCTCGAGACCGGCGAAACTCTTCCCTCGGCGAAACCGCAGCGGCGCACGGCTGGAACGAAGCGCGTGAGCGGCAGTCTGGCGCCCGTGCGGTAAGGCCCCGGGACGCTCGCCAAGGCGGGCGCGGCGGCGAAGCAAACCTGCAAGCTACTTGCCCGCGCGACGCGTCAGCGCGGTTTGTTCTGCGCCAGCAGTTCCTTCGCGTGCGCGCGCGTCTTGGCAGTAATCTCGCGCCCGCCGAGCATGCGCGCCAACTCTTCGACGCGCGCGCTCCCATCGAGCAGTGCGAGCTCGGTCGCCACACGCTCCCGATTGCCGAGCTTGGTAACGCGGTAGTGGCGATCCGCGCAAGCCGCGACCTGCGGCAAATGCGTCACGCACAGGACCTGCCGTCGCCCACCGAGCTCGCGCAGCGAGCGACCCACGCTGGCTGCCACTGCGCCGCCGATGCCGACGTCGACTTCGTCGAAGATGAGAGTGGGCACGCGACCGACATCCGCGAGCACCACTTGCAGCGCAAGCGCGAGGCGGGACAGCTCGCCACCGGACGCGACCCGCGCCATGGGACCCGGCTCCTGCTTGGGATGCGTGGCGACCACGAACTCTACTGACTCGAGGCCGTGACTCTTCGGCGTCGGCTCGGGCGAGAGCGTGACATCGAAGCGCCCGCCGGTCATGGCGAGGGCCTCCATGGACGCCGTCACGCGGTGCGCGAGCTCCGCCGCCGCGAGGCGGCGCTTCGCCGAGAGCTGGCGTGCGAGGGCGTTGTACGCAGCCAGCGCAGAAGCTTCTGCGCGCGACAGAGCGGCGGCATCGGTCTCGGTCGAGAGCGTCGCCAGCCTGGCCGCGGTCTCCTCGGCGAGACCCTGCAGCGCGCCCGGCGTGACGCGGTACTTGCGGGCAGCCGCATGGATTGCGCTCAGGCGCTCCTCGATCCGCGTGAGCTCGGCCGGATCGAGGTCGAGGCGCTCGCGGTAGGAGCGCAGTGCGCGCGCCGCCTCGTCGGTGCGAATGCGTGCTTCGTCGACGAGTGCCACCAGCGACTCGAGCGAGCGATCGTGGAGCGCGGCCTGACGCAGGCGATGAATCACTGCGGCCAGGCGGGAGCGCAAAGCCGCCTCGCCTTCGCTCAGCTCGGCTTCGCCGACGCTCGCCGCCTCGAGAAGACTGGCGGCGTGGGCGAGCCGCGACTGCGCCGCGCTGAGCTCCTCCCATTCCGTCGCCGTAGCGCCGAGCGCCGACAGTTCGGCATGGCGGGCCGCGAGCTCGGCTCGCTCGGAGGCGAGCGTCGCCGAATCGCGCTCGCTGCGCTCGCGCAGCTCCCGGGCGTCGCGCCACGCGCGCCACGCGGTCGCTGCCTCGCGTGCCAGCGCGCTGAATCCGCCGAAGCTGTCGAGCATCTGCCGTTGGGTGTCCGCGCGGCCGAAGGCCTCGTGGGCATGCTGGCCGTGCAGGTCGACGAGACTCTCTCCCGCGCTCGCAAGCTGCGCCAGGGTCGCAGGCCGGCCGTTGATCCAGGCCCGGCTTCGTCCTTGCGCATCGAGCGTGCGGCGCAGGAGCAGCGCTTCGTCGTCGAGAAGATCCTGTTCGAGGAGGTAGGCGCGCGCCGCTGTCGCGTCCGCGATGTCGAATTCTGCGACGATCTCCGCGCGCTCCGCGCCGGGGCGCAGCTGCCGCGCCTCGAAGCGATCGCCCAAAAGCAACGAGAGCGCGTCGAGCAATATCGATTTGCCGGCGCCGGTCTCGCCGGTCAGCACCGAGAATCCCGAGTCGAATTCGACCTCGAGTGCTTCGACGACGGCGAAGTTGCGGATAGACAGCCTGCGCAGCATCGGGCCGGCCCCGGTTGCGGATCAGGAGCCGGACTGCGTTCCCGACTTGAGCACGCGCTCGGGCGCCTCGCTCCAGTGCAGTTTCTGCCGCAGCATCGCGAAGTGATCGTGGTCTCTCGGGTGCAGGAGGCGCACGCGATGCTCGGCCCGGCGCACTACGACCGAGTCGCCCTCCGCCATCGAGAAATCCGACTGTCCGTCACAGTGCAGGCCTGCCTCGCGGCCGCGCAGGAGCGAGATCTCGATCACCATCGAGTCGCGCACTGCGATCGGCCGGTAGGTGAGCGCATGCGGCGCCACCGGAATGAGCAGGAATGCCGCTATCGCGGGATCGACGATCGGTCCCTGGGCCGAGAGGGCATAAGCGGTGGAGCCGGTGGGCGTGGCGACGATCAGCCCGTCGGCGCGCATGGCGTAAACGAAGCGTCCGTCGATCGTCACCGCGCAGTCGATCATTCCGCCCAGTGCGCCGCGATTGATCACGACCTCGTTGAGCGCAAGGGATCGCTCGCCGGTGCCGCCGGCGCGCGTGAGCGAGGCCTCGAGCAGCGTGCGCGTTTCCTCGACGTATTCCCCGCCAAGCATCGCTGCGAGCGCGGTCTCCATGTCGGCGAGCGAGATGTCGGTGAGAAAACCGAGCCGCCCCTGATTGACACCGATGAGCGGCACTTCGTAAGGAGCGAGCCGCCGCGCCGCGGAGAGCATCGTTCCGTCACCCCCGACGACGATCGCGAGTTGCGACTGTTCGCCGATCTCGGGCAAGGTAGCCACGGGCAGGTCCGGCAGCGAAACGAAGCGAGCAGTCTCGGCATCGAGCAGGACGCGATGACCGCGGACAGCAAGAAAATCCGTGAGCCGCTTCAGGGGCTCGCGGATGTCCGGGCTCGCCTGGCGCCCAACCACCGCGATCGTCGCGAAAGGCTCTCCCCTGGGCCGCATGGCCGCGATTAGAACACAAGCATTGCAGCGGACCAAGCGCCGAGCGCGCGAGTTCTTCGCGACCTCTCGCATCGTCCGAGCGCAATCGCACCAGCGCCGCAGCGGAAGGCACTGGGCGGCAGTACAATAGCCGTCATGCTGGAACCCCGCGCACAGCACCTGCTCAAAACGCTGATCGAGCGGTATATCGCCGACGGTCAACCGGTGGGCTCGCGTGTTCTTTCGCGGCAATCGGGGCTGGAGCTTTCGCCGGCGACGATCCGCAACGTCATGGCCGACCTCGAGGAAATGGGCTTCATCGCCAGCCCGCACACCTCGGCCGGTCGCGTCCCCACCCCCAAGGGCTATCGGCTCTTCGTGGACAGTCTGCTGGTGATCAAGCCACTGGAAGAAGTGGAGATCAGCGAGCTGCAGGGACAGCTGCAAGCTGACCGCCCGCAGGCCCTCGTCAGCGCGGCGGCTCAGATGCTGTCACAGCTCACGCATTACGCGGGCGTGGTGGCAACGCCGCGCCGACGCGAGACCTCTTTCCGGCATATCGAGTTCCTGCGCCTCTCGGAGCGGCGCGTGCTGCTGATCATCGTGTCCGCTCAGGGCGACGTGCAGAATCGCATCCTGCACACGGACCGGGTGTTCAGCCAGCCCCAGCTTCTCGAAGCGGCGAATTTCCTGAACCAGCACTACGCGGGACAACCGTTCCATGCCGTCCGGGTGCTGCTGTCCGACGAGTTGCGGCAGCTGCGCGAAGATATCGTCGGCTTGATGACGGCTGCCGTCGAGGCCGGAGACGCCGCGCTGGCGGAGACGGCCGAGGATCTCGTGGTTTCGGGCGAGCGCAACCTGCTGCACGACGCCGACCTCGCCTCGGACATGGATCGCCTGCGGCAGCTTTTTGCGGTGTTCGAGCAGAAGACATCGTTGCTGCACCTGCTCGACGTCAGCCAGCGCGCGCACGGTGTTCACTTGTTCATCGGGGGCGAAACCGGTCTGGCGCCGCTCGACGAGTGCAGCGTAATCGCTGCTCCCTACGAAGTCGACGGGCGGGTGATCGGGACGCTCGGCGTGATCGGCCCGACGCGAATGGCCTATGAGCGCGTGATCCCGATCGTTGACGTGACGGCGAAGCTGCTGTCCAACGCGCTCACGCAGCATCTGAGCGACGCTTGAGCGCGTCCGGCGCCGGCGCGGCGGAAGCCGAAGCCGCAAAGTCGAATGCGGCGCTCATCGAGCGCTTCTACGCGGCGCTCGATCGGCACGATGCCGAAACGATGGTCGCATGCTACGGGCCGGGAGCCGGTTTCTCGGACCCCGTGTTCCCTGCGCTCGACGCGGCGGGGGTGCGGACCATGTGGCGCATGCTCTGTGCGCGCGGCAAGGATCTGCGCGTGGTGGTTTCCGACATCGAGGCCGATGGTGCAACCGGACGCGCGCGATGGGTCGCGACCTATACCTACTCGTCGACCGGTCGCCGCGTCGTGAATCGCATTCGCGCGAGCTTCGCCTTTCGCGACGGACTGATCACACACCACGAGGATCGTTTCAGCCTGTGGCGCTGGGCAGCGATGGCGCTAGGAGCGAAAGGGGTGCTGCTCGGTTGGCTGCCGCCCGCGAGGGCGGCGATTCGCGCGCAGGCGGCAAAGGCGCTCGACGCCTATGCGCGCTCACGGGCGGGCTGAGAGAAATGTCCCGCTATCGCACCGGAGTGCAGTTTGCCCACGATCGCCAGCCGCGCCTGGGCGTGCTGCTGATCAACCTGGGCACGCCGGACGCGCCGACTGCGGCAGCCGTGCGACGCTATCTCGCGGAGTTCCTGGCCGACCCGCGCGTGGTGGAGATTCCGCGAGTTGCGTGGCGTCCGCTTCTGCACGGCGTGATCCTGCGCGTGAGGCCGGCTCGTTCAGCCGAGCGCTACGCGGCGATCTGGACGAAGGACGGCTCGCCGCTCCTCGTGCACAGCCAGAGGCAAAGAGTGCTGCTCAGCGGCTTCCTCGGCCAGCGGCTCAAGACGCTCGGCTTGCCCGCCGACCATGCCGTCGTCGAGCTGGGAATGCGCTACGGAACTCCCTCCATCGCCGATGCTCTGTATCGCCTGCATGACGCGGGCTGCGATCGCATCGTCGTGCTGCCGCTTTATCCGCAGTACGCGGCAAGCACGACCGGATCCGCGCTCGATGCGTTGTCCGCCGCCGCGGCCCGGCTGCGGCGCGTCCCTGCCTTGCGCGTCGTCGATGCGTACCACGACGATGCCGGCTACATCGGCGCGCTCGCGCAGAGCATCAATGACTACTGGGCTCGCAACGGACGCCCGGACAAGCTCGTGCTGTCGTTTCACGGCGTGCCGCGACGCAGCCTTGATCTTGGGGACCCGTACCATTGCCATTGTCAGAAGACCGCGAGGCTGCTCGTCCAGGCGCTTGGCCTCAAGACGGATCAGTACCTGGTGAGCTTTCAATCGCGCTTCGGCCGCGGCCAGTGGCTGAGGCCGTACACACTCTCTACCATTGTCGAGTTGGCGCAGAAGGGGGTGCGGCGCGTCGACGTGGCCTGTCCAGGGTTCGTGAGCGATTGTCTCGAAACGCTCGAGGAGATAGGACTCGAGGCGAAGAAGAGCTTCCTCGACGGCGGCGGAGGAGAGCTGCGCGTGATCCCGTGCCTCAACGAGCACCCGGCGTGGATCGCCGCGATGGCTGGACTCGTGCTGCGCAACCTCGGCGGTTGGCTCGAGCCCCCGCCGGACGCAGCCGCCCGCGAGCAGACTCGACTGCGGGCTCAGGGCCTCGGCGCGGCTCACTGAGTCGAGCGGTGCCGATGCCCCTCATTTTCCCCTTTGGAAATCGCGTCGTGGCCCCAATGATAGAAAGGTAGATGCGCAGGCAAGGGAGCAGGATGAGCAAGAATTCCGATCGAAACACTCAGGTTTCGGAGCCCGAGGCGCTGGCTCCGGTTCCCGTGGAGAGCCCCCTCGGAGGGGAGGCTGCGCCGCCGGGCACCCCAGGCGAGCCGGCACCTGACCTCGGCGAGCTGCTGAAGAAGGCCGAGACAGAGGCCGCGGAGCTCAGGGATGCCTGGCTGCGCGCCAAGGCCGAAACCGATAACGTTCGCAAGCAGGCCCAGACCGATGTCGCCAAGGCGCACAAGTACGCCGTCGAGCGCTTCGCGCAGGACCTGCTGACGGTGAAGGACGCGCTGGAGCTCGCCCTCGCCACACCGGGCACCACGACCGAGGCGCTGAAGGACGGTGTCGAGCTCACGCTCAAGAACCTCAGGGCTGCATTCGACAAGGCTCGTGTCGTCGAGATCGATCCGGCGGGCGAGAAGTACGACCCGCACCGCCATCAGGCGATGACGATGATCGAATCGAGCGAGCCCCCGGGCACGGTCGCGCAGGTGTTCCAGAAGGGTTACCTCTTGAACGACCGCGTGCTGCGCCCGGCACTGGTCGCCGTGGCAAAGGCGCGGGAGCCGGCAGGCGGGCCCGCCGGGAAGACCCCGCAATGAGGAGCTTCGGCCGCTAGTGGCTTGAATCGGATCGCAAAAACCCCCACTTTAAGTCGCAGCTCAAGCAAATTCGTTAGGAAGGAACTCAAGCATGGCCAAGATCATCGGCATCGACCTCGGCACGACCAACAGCTGCGTGGCCATCATGGAAGGCGGCCAGCCCAAGGTCATTGAGAACTCGGAGGGCGCGCGCACGACGCCTTCGATCGTCGCCTATCAGGAGGACGGAGAGATTCTCGTCGGCGCGCCCGCCAAGCGGCAGGCTGTCACCAACGCAAGGAACACCATCTTCGCGGTCAAGCGCCTGATCGGCCGCCGCTTCGAAGAGAAGGAAGTGCAGAAGGACATCGGGCTGATGCCCTACAAGATCGTGAAGGCCGACAACGGCGATGCCTGGGTGGAGATTCGCGGCAAGAAGGTCGCGCCGCAGCAGGTATCGGCCGAGGTTCTGCGCAAGATGAAGAAGACGGCGGAAGACTACCTCGGCGAAGAAGTAAGCGAGGCCGTTATCACGGTGCCCGCGTACTTCAACGACTCACAGCGGCAGGCGACCAAGGACGCGGGCAGGATCGCGGGCCTCGACGTCAAGCGCATCATCAACGAGCCGACTGCGGCAGCGCTCGCTTTCGGCCTCGACAAGAAGGAAGGCGACCGCAAGATCGCGGTCTACGACTTGGGTGGGGGCACGTTCGACATCTCGATCATCGAGATCGCAGCGGTCGAAGGCGAGCACCAGTTCGAGGTTCTCTCGACGAACGGTGACACGTTCCTCGGCGGTGAGGACTTCGACCAGCGCATCATTGACTACATCGTCACCGAGTTCAAGAAGGACCAGGGCGTCGATCTCAAGAACGACGTGCTTGCGCTGCAGCGGCTCAAGGAATCGGCCGAGAAGGCGAAGATCGAGCTTTCATCCTCGCAGCAGACCGAGATCAATCTGCCGTACATCACGGCGGACCAGTCCGGCCCGAAGCACCTGTCGATGAAGATCACGCGGGCGAAGCTCGAGTCCCTGGTCGAAGATCTCATCGAGAAGACGGTCGAGCCCTGCCGTATCGCGATCAAGGATGCGGGGGTGAAGCTCTCCGATATCAGCGATGTGATTCTCGTGGGCGGGATGACCCGCATGCCGAAGGTGCAGGAAACGGTGAAGGCGTTCTTCGGCAAGGAGCCGCGCAAGGACGTCAACCCCGACGAAGCGGTTGCGGT
>DASVFM010000188.1:0-3341 GCA_036380055.1 Casimicrobiaceae bacterium | reverse complement strand
CGAATCCATTGACATAGACCATAGAATCTTCAGACCGATTGCAGCCGTTGCTGATGGCGAAGCGAACTGGCGCTTCCGACCCGAAACGGCAATTCGAGCTTCTCGCTAGCCGACATTCCTCGAGCGGGAGTTCTGTATCTTCAGAACGAGGCGATCGGGCCGCACCTGCTGCACCGACACCTCATCAACCACCTGGAAGTAGCAACCACGCGTCACACGAAAACCAATGTCGGTCTGGCCATCGCGGGCGCGCGGACGAGCACATGTCAGTGGTACGCGCTCACGCTGTGTGAAAGGAAGATTGGTAGCGTGACGCATCAGTTCATGGAGGCTAGCCATGCGCTCACCTCCGCGCGCACTTGCTGCGGGCTGAGTCCGCGGCCCCCTTTCAGCGCAGCCGCAAATGATGCTTCACCTAGCGCCACGCGCGCGCGTTCGACGAACGGATCGATCACCATGCTGTCGACCGGCTCGTGGTGCAGGTCTATGCGAGAGGCGAGCGCCTCGGCCGCACCGTGGAACCGTGCCGCGAGCTCCCACGCCGCGAGGAGGCTCGCCAGCGCCGCGCAGACTTCGAGGCAGACAATGCCTGCACGGTGCTCGATGGCGACTTCAGTGATCTGCAGCGCTTCACTGAGATAGCGGCGCAACTCAGGCGCGCTCTCGCGCTGGGCCGCGACCATCCCCAGGTTGACAAGACCGATATGCACGCCGGCTCGCCGCCCCCGGGCGCGCGATTCCGCCAGGTTCTCGGCATAGAGCTGCTCCGCTCCCGCCAGGTCGCCTTCACGACGCAGCAGCTCGCCCATCATGTGTCGAGACCTGTCCAGGTGCATCCAGCGAAGTCCCTTGGCAAGCCGGAGGCTTTCCTCAAGGTAGCCGCGCGCGTCGCGGAGCGCACCCCGAGCGTTGTCGATGCAGCCCAGAACCTGGAGCACTTCCACGATCCTCCGCTTGTCGTCCAACGCTCGCGCGATGGCCAGCGCCTCCAGGGACCGCTGAGTGCTCTCGTCGTAACGTCCCAGAAACAAGTCGATCTGCCCCAAACGGTTGAGCGCATCGCAACGCGCGCCGCTCGGCGCATCGGCCCCGGCGCGGCCCAGCGCCTCCACGGTCAACCGATGTCCGAGATCGAACATGCCTTTCTCTTCCCAGTAGCGTGCCATGCCGCCCACAAGTTGGACGCCGTGGCCGACGAGATCGTCGTGGAACCCGCAGGCGGCATGGGCGGCGAGCACGTTCTCATGGTCCGGCGTCATGCGCTCGATCCAGCCGTCGAAGCGACCGGCCTCGCTCGCCACTGCATACATTTCCGTGACGAGGGCGACAAAGAATTTCGCGTGCCGCACCCGCGCGTCCTGCAGTTCCCCGGTGTCCTCGAGCCGGTCGTGCGCGTAGTGCCTGACCGTCTCCAGCATCGTGTATCGCGACTCTTCCTCGGCCTCGCGATCCACCGCGATGAGCGACTTGCTCACGAGGAGGCCCAGCGTATCGAGCACCTCGAATTCGTCCGCATCCTCGCCCGCGACGGCTGTCGCCGCGGCCAGCGTCCATCCACCGGCGAACACGCTGAGCCGCCGGAACAAGCCTTGCTCGCGAGGCGTCAAGTGATCGTGACTCCATTGGATGGTCGTAAGCAAAGTCTGGTGGCGCGGCAAGGCGCGGTCGGTTCCCGTCAATAACCGGAAGCGGTGATCGAGGCGAGCACGGATCTCCTCCACCTTGAGCACCTTCATGCGCGCCGCGGCGAGCTCGATCGCCAGCGGAATGCCATCGAGACGGCGGCAGATTTCGACGATCGCACCGGCATTGCGCGGGCTAAGCGCAAAATCCGGCATGACGAGCCTGGCGCGATCGACAAACAGCCGCACGGCCTCGGAGGTGTGCAAGGCGAGTTCGTCCTGTTCGTTTGGGGGTGGCAACGAAAGCGAGCGCACCGGAACGACACGTTCACCCACGCTGCCCAGTCCCTCGCGACTGGTGACCAGCACGCGCAACCCCGGAGCTGCCGCAAGCAGGCGCTCGACGAGCGCCGCGCAGGCGCCGAGCAAGTGCTCGCAGTTGTCGAGCACCAGCAGCAACTGTTGATCGGCGACGTGGCGCTCGAGCGTCTGCTCGATCGGGTGGTCGGCCCGCTGTTCGAGGCGGAACGCGGTGGCAACCGTCAGGGCCATGCGGTCGGGTCCGTCGACGGGCGCCAGATCGATGAAGCGCACGCCATCGCGGAAGGAGGGCAGCACCATCTCGGAAAGCTTGATCGCGAGCCGCGTCTTGCCGCAGCCGCCGACGCCGGTCAGCGTCAAGAGGCGCGTCCGTTCGAGAAGGTTCGCATACTCCGCCAGGTCTTTTTCGCGGCCGACGAAGCTGGTGAGCGGTTGGGGCAAGTCGTGCGGGCGAGCCCTGGGATGTCCGTGCTCCGCAACGATCGGCTCGACACTCGGCGTGAAGCGGTATCCTCGGCCGACAACGGTCGCGATCGCCTTCGGCCCGAGGATCCTTCGTAGCGCGGAGGCTTGGACTTGCACGTTGTTTTCCTCGACGACCAGTCTCGGCCAGACCCGAGCCAACAGCTCGTCCTTGGTCACCAGCTCCCCGGCACGCTCCACCAGCGTCACGAGCAGATCGAACGCGCGCGGGCCCACGGCGACGGGTTGGTCGTCGCTCAAGAGACGTCGCTCGCTCGGCTGCAATTCGAAGCGGCCGAAGCGGTAGCGGGTGGCAGGCGCGTCTTTGCTCATTTGCAGATACGCACGATCTTCGGGGTCTTTTCCGACAGTCTATAGCTGCGCGGGCCCCGCGCGATGGGCTTAAGACACGTTTCAGGGAGGTTTAAGGCGTCCACAAGGACCAAAGAGCCGGCGCGGGCGGACATTGGCATCGTCGCTTCCATCACTTTCACGGAGGACCGCCATGCAAGCCACGAACCGTGTTCGCTACTTCTTCGCTCGTCGGGTGTCTGCCGCCACCGTTGCCACTGCGTTGTCCGCAACTCTCACGCTCGCGTCGGCTGCGGAAATCGACGCATCGAAGGCGTCGCCCACGATGACGAGTCAGGCGCCGATCGTCGCGATCGCAACGGGCGAATCCGTGGACGGCGTTCCGGTATACCGCCTGCCGCCGATAACCGTCACCGCGAGCCGCCGGGCCGAGCTTGCCAAGATCGAACAGGAGCGCGCCACGGCGGACTTGCAACAAGCCCGCACCAGGATTGCTGCGAAGATACAGGCGAAACGCGCTACGCCCGTGAGCTCGCCTTCACCTGGCAAGAAATAGCTTGCTTAAACGATGGAGAAAACTCCGTCACGATACGTCGCGGAAGGCGCGGGTAACCAGAACGAATC
>DASVFM010000187.1:0-2431 GCA_036380055.1 Casimicrobiaceae bacterium | reverse complement strand
GAATAAGAAGTGGCACGAGGCTACTCACACTCGGCACCTCGCTGCCGAGCCCGATTACTGGGCAGCCGTATACTCAGCGCCACCGGGCGACGACTCCGTGAAATGTCGCCGATATTGCAACTCCGGCCCACTCATGGAAGTAACCATCCTCGACGACTATTTCGACACCTTGCGCACGCTCGAGTGCTTCCGCGAGCTCGCCGGGCACCACGTCACGATCTGGAACGATCACGTGCAGGAAGTTGACGCGCTGGCCGATCGGCTTCGCGATACGGAAGCCCTCGTGCTGATCCGCGAGCGGACGCAGATCCGCGCGTCCCTCATCGAGCGGCTGCCGAAGCTGCGGCTGATCAGTCAGCGCAGCGTCTACCCGCACATCGACGTCGATGCCTGCACCAAGCACGGAATCATCGTGTCGTCGAACATGCACTCCGACACGCCGTCTTATGCTGCCGCGGAGCTGACCTGGGCCCTCGTGCTGGCCGCGATGCGACAGATTCCGCAGCAGGTGGCGGCACTGAAGGCCGGCGTGTGGCAGACGGGCGTGTGGCACACCCTGCGTGGAAAGACCCTGGGCATCTTCGGCTACGGAAGGATCGGCGCGGTGGTGGCCGGTTATGGCCGCGCGTTCGGCATGAACGTCCTCGTCTGGGCGCGCGAAGCGTCTCTCGAGCGGGCGCGTGCGGACGGTTATGCCACCGCCGCGAGCAAGGCGCAATTCTTCGCCGAGAGCGACGTGCTCTCGCTGCACATGCGTCTCGTCGACGCGACGCGTGGAATCGTGAGCGCCGCGGACCTCGCGTGCATGAAGCCGTCCGCGCTGCTCGTCAACACCAGCCGCGCTCCGCTCATCCAGCCTGGTGCGCTCATCGCTGCGCTGCGGGCGGGCCGCCCTGGAATGGCCGCTCTGGACGTCTTCGAGCAGGAGCCGCTGCGCGACCCGGCGCATCCGCTGCTCAACATGCCGACCGTCGTCTGCACCCCACACATCGGCTACGTCACGCGCGACGAGTACGAAATCCAGTTCGCGGACATCTTCGCCCAGATCACGGCCTATGCGGCAGGCAAGCCCATCAACGTCGTCAACCCTGCCGTGCTGCAGCAAGGTCTCGCTCGTCCCGTGCCTGGTGGCTGAACGCCGAGCGTGCGATCGGGTCGAGGCATGCCTCTTAATCGACGGCGACGCCCTGCGAGCTTCTTCGACATAACCACGGACTCGAAGAACGCGCCGGGCGCAGTTTCGCCCCGGGGCTCGAAATGATGCGCGGCGCCAGGCGTCGAAGTAACATCGGGCCAATCGATCGAAGCACTCACGGAGACAATGATGGCAAAGAAGAAGCGAAAGAAAGGTAAGGCAGACTCTGCATCGGACCACGGACCCAAGGCGAAGGCAAGGAAGGACGCGCACGACGCCGATGCCGGGGAAAAGCTCTCCAACAAGGAATACGAGAAGGAACTGAGAAAGCTCCACGTCGAGCTCGTGAAGCTCCAGGAGTGGGTCAAGCACAAGGGCCTAAAGATCTGCATCGTGTTCGAGGGCCGCGACGGCGCGGGCAAGGGCGGCGCGATCAAGGCGATCACCGAGCGCGTCAGCCCGCGGGTCTTCCGCGTCATCGCCCTGCCGGCGCCGACCGAGCGTGAGAAGAGCCAGATGTATGCGCAGCGGTACCTGCCGCACCTTCCGGCCGCGGGCGAGGTCGTGATCTTCGACCGCAGCTGGTACAACCGCGCGGGCGTGGAGCGTGTCATGGGCTTCTGCACCGAAGAGCAAGCGCGGGAGTTCCTGAAGATAGTGCCGCTCTTCGAGCAGCTCATGGTGAAATCCAAGATCATCCTGCTCAAGTACTGGCTCGACGTCAGTCCCGAGGAGCAGACGCGCAGGCTCGAAGCTCGCGTCGACGACGGGCGCAAGATCTGGAAGCTCTCGCCGATGGACATCAAGTCGTACACGCGCTGGGACGACTACACGAAGGCTCGTGACGACATGTTCGCGACGACCGATACCGCATGGGCGCCGTGGTACGTCGTGATCTCCGACGACAAGCGGCGCGCGCGACTCAACCTCATCTCGCACCTGCTCTCTCAGATCCCGTACAAGGAAGCGCCGCGCGAGAAAGTGAAGCTCCCGAAGCGCAAATTGCGGGGGAAGGGATCGCTCCCGGCAACGGCGAAGATCGTCCCCGACCGTTCCTGAATCGCTCGCGAAAAGCAAGCCGTCACGCCGCAGGGTGAATACCATGCTCGGCCCAGGCATTGCGATACGGTCTGAAGACAATCGACCGCGCGCCCCGCGTCTCGACGTCGTCGCGGGCCTGACGGCTGCAGCCGTCGTCCTGCCCAAGGCCATGGCTTACGCGACGGTTGCGGGCCTGCCCGTCGCCGTCGGCCTGTACACGGCCTTCGTTCCGATGGCGATCTACGCGCTGCTCGG
>DASVFM010000186.1:0-23712 GCA_036380055.1 Casimicrobiaceae bacterium | reverse complement strand
CAGATCGTAAGTGAACCAGGAGGCGAAGATGGTGTCGCCCTGGTGGGCGAAGTTCACGCCCCAGCCGGATTCCGAGCCGGCGGGAGCGGCCCACCACAGGCCCTCGTAGTTCACGCTCGCCGCCGGCGCACTTACCGAGGCGCTTTGGCTGTGGAAGTTGGTCGCCAGGTTCGCTATCACGTTACCGTTGCGATCGATGGCGTTCACGCCGTCGGTGGGCAGCGCGTTGTAGCTGACCTGATCGACCTGGGCGTAATTGATCGTCCCATTGGTGAGGGGGATGAAGTTGTTGGGGACGACGTAGTCGGGCGTGACCAGATTCAGCGCGGCAAAGCCTTGCGTGGCGATCAGCACGTCCCTGTTGGCAGTCGGGCTGGCGTCGCAGCTGTAGTAGCCGCAGGACCCGCCGGGTAGATCATTGTGAAAGGCATAGACCTGTGAGGCCATCCCCTGCGCTGCCGTGAGGGCGTGGCCGGTTAGCATGTTCTGGCCATCCATACCCAGCGATTCGTGCAGGACGATGTATTGAATCGTGCCGTCCGCATTGGAGAAGATCTCTTGAATCACAAACGTGTGATACGTCGCGTAGGCGGACGGAGCGATGAGAATTGCCGCGAGCGCAAGCGCGCGCGTGAAAAGACGATGCAGCCGGCCCATGATTCCTCCTGCGAACGTCGCTCGCGAAGCCGCAGCCTGCGCGGCGACAACTCGGCACGTGCAGCGCAAACAAGCACCCGCGACTCGATATTCCACCGGCATAGGCCGCCGGCGGAGGGGGATCATCCGGCGCTCGAAACCGACGCGGCCGCGTAGCGGCTGGCCATCGAGGCGACCGCCCACTGGAACGTGAACATGAAATCCCAGGGGATCCGATGGGACGGCGGGAAGTAGGATGGCGAGAAGGCTTCCTGATCGCTGCTCTGGTTCCTCTCCAATGCGTCCCATACTGCATGGCGCCGCTGGGCGCGCGTTCGCCAGTAGGACCGCACGCTACGCGGAACCGTGGCGTGACGCCGGGCGACGAAGTCCCGGTAATCCGCGAGTGCCCTGGGCGAGAACCGCCCCGGGTGGATCAGATGAGTGTGCGCCGATGCGAGCTTGACCATGCCGAACGAGGCCCGTGGAAGGCCCGCCGCCTCCGCGATGCGCCGGGGAAGCGGCCGATCGTAGTCGCCGCCGACCGACCATGGCCGCATCTCGTCGCTCACTGCGATCGCGTGAATCCTGCGATTGTGGCGTGCGGCGATGCCCGGAGGGGCGAACGCGATGTAGCCGACCCTCAGCCGGAATTCGATCGAGCTCAAGCCCAGCGTGTACCTCATCCACGGTCGACTCAGCTCGTCGCACGCCCACGCGCGCTGCGGATCCCAGATCGAGCCCCCCGAATCTCCGACGATGAGCAGACGGCCGCCGAGCTCCTCGCCGATGACGGCCAGGGGCACCATGGAGGCGATCGCGACGTACCCGAACTCGGCTTCTGCAACGCCGTCGAGATCGCGGTAGTGCCAGCGTCCGAAGATCCGGCAGCTCATGTCGAGGAGGCGCGCGTTGTCAGCTCCGCTGTCCGAACTCGCGGCTTTCTGTCGGCTGTCGGTGAAAGTGATCGATTCGGTGCACCCTGCAAGCTTCGCGAGTACGGCCGTCGCCGACGAATCGTAGCCTCTCGAAAGCGAAGCCAGCGGCCGATAGGGTCGCGTTCGCAAGGGATCTTTGGCGTTCTCAACGACCTTCGAGACCGCGTCCAGAAGCTGTGCCTTGTAGGAGTTGTAGTCAGTCGGCGCCGCGCATAAGGGATGACGGTCGAAGGCGACGCAGCCGTGCGCGTCGAAGCTCACGATGGTCGAAAAGTGCACGCCGAGGCCGGCCCCCGAGTAAAGTGCGAGCTGCCCGCGTGAGCAACGCAGCCCCTGCCGGTAAATGCGCAGGAAGTCGTAAGGGTAGAACGGATACATGTCATCGGGCGCTTCGCCGGCGACCGCCATCACGAAGGCGGGCGAGTTTGAAACGTAGGTCGAAGCGGCCTTGCCGATGGTGAACAATGGAGAGCACGTGTCCGTGCTGGCACTGAATCGGACCCTGTCGCGCTCCGCGACTCCTCCCGTGCCGGCTACGACCGTCGCACCTGTGAGGTCGAGCGCCGCGAAGTCGCCGTTCCAGGCTCCTTCCACAAATGCGCGCGGGCGGGTCTCGACCGATCCGCCGTGGAGGACGGCAACGATCGCGTTCCCGTGCTCGATGCGTGCGCACCACGCCAGCGGCGGCAGAGTTGCAATCGGCTGGTATAGGAATTGCACGCTTCGTCCGACGGACTCCCGGGTCAGCTTGAATCAACGGTCCCCGGTCCGCATATTTGGACAATTATGACCACACGCACCCTACAACGTACCATCGCTGCAATTCCCACTTCCGATGGCGCGGGGGTCAAGCTCCGGCGCAGCCTCGGGCAGTCGGCTTGGGCTCGCCTCGATCCGTTCCTGATGCTCGATCACTTCTCGACGGAAAACCCGGATGATTACATCGCCGGTTTTCCGGCGCACCCGCATCGCGGCTTCGAGACGGTCACTTACATGCTCGACGGGCATCTGCGCCACGAGGATCACCTGGGACATACCGGAGATCTCAAGAGCGGCGGCGTGCAATGGATGACCGCGGGGCGCGGCATTGTGCACTCCGAGATGCCGCAGCAGGAGCAGGGCCGCATGCGGGGCTTTCAGCTCTGGCTCAATCTGCCGGCGAAGGAAAAGATGAAACCGGCCGGCTACCGCGATATCCAGCCCGAGGAGATTCCCGTGGTCGAGTTGCCGGGAGGCGGCCGCGTGAAAGTGATCGCGGGCACGTTCTCGCTCGACGGTCGGGAAACGCCGGGCCCGATCCGGGGGGCGAGCACCGATCCGCTTTACCTCGACATCGAGCTTCCCGCCGGCGCCGGGTTCGCGCATCCGGTGCCTGCTGGTTACAACGCGTTCGTCTATCCGTTTGAAGGCAGCGTCGAGGTCGGCCCCGCGGGTGCGACGCGCCGGCTGCGTACGCACGACGCGGGCGTGCTCTCCGACGGCGATCGCGTGGAGCTCAAGGCGGGAGACGAGGGGGCGCGCGTGATCCTGCTCGCGGGCCGGCCGCTACACGAACCTATCGTCCAGTACGGACCGTTCGTCATGAACACGCGCGAGGAGATCGAGCAGGCAGTCCACGACTACCAGAGCGGAAACCTTACGCGCCCGGCCTAGCTCAGAACTGCGTCTTGAGCCCCACGAACACGCCGTGCGGCATGACGCTCAGAATGAGCGGCGAGTCGCGCGTGTGCGCCCAATATCCCGTGACGCCGCCGAGCGCCCAGGAGGCGAGGATGTCGGTCTGCCAGTGTCCCCACTCCTTCACGCGGGCCACCCCGCTATAGATCGGCAGCGCCGCGAGTGCCCATACGGCCGGATAGTCGTGGGCGTACTCCAGGATGTACGGCGTGACGATTGCGGCGTAGGTTGTGGTCTCTCCGCTCGGGAAGCTGTAGTTCCCCTTGCCCTGGAACCACATGTTCGGATCGGGCGTCTGGCTCGGTCGCGAGCGCGTGAAGATGTACTTGCCGGCCTGCGCCAGCAGCGCGCCGGCAACAGTCGAGTCCATCGCCTGCCAGCTCGTCTTGCCAAGCTGCGATTCGCCGCCTTCCCACAAGCCCGTCGCGACCTCGGCGCCGATCATCGTGTACATGATCGTGAGCTCGGTGTTGTGGCTCCAGATACCGCTGTCGTCGAAGGTGACGCGGTGATCGATGCCGGCTCCTCGCGCCGCGGTTGCGGCGACGCCGAGGACCAGGAGCAAGCGGGCGAGTGTTGCGGCTCTCATGAATGCGGCGGCCACCCTAGGCCCCGGGCCTGGCCGGTTGCGAGGAGTTGGCGTGCGGGAACGAGACGCGAACGCAGGTTCCGCTGGCGCTCTCGCGCGAGGCGATTTCGAGAACGCCGGCATGCCGATCCACGACTTCCTGCGCGATGGCGAGTCCCAGCCCGGAGCCTTCGCCTGGCGTGCCCGCGATTCGGTAGAAGCGCTCGCGCACCTTGCTGCGTTCGCGCGGCGGAATGCCCGGGCCCGTATCTTCCACGCTGAGGAACGAGCTTTCCCCGTTGGAGCCCGTGTTGACCGTGACCGATCCGCCCGCCGGCGTATAGCGCAACGCGTTGTCGATGAGGTTGTCCAGCACCTCCGGCAGCAGCAACGGGTCGCCTCGTATCGGCGCCTTGTCGAGCGAGAAGCCGAGGTCGATCTTTCGGTTGAGCGCTTCATGAGCCCAGTCCCGGGCGGCGGTGTCGGCAAGGGCGCGGAGATCGACGATTTCGAAGTCCCGGTCTTCGCGCGCGGGGCTCTCGGCCTTCGCCAGCGCGAGGAGCTGGTTGGCCAGACGGCTCGCGCGTGCGGTCGCGAGGTGCATGCGCTCGATCTCGCGGCGCAAGTCGTCGGGAAGCTCGCGCCGCAGCAGCAGCTCGAGGTGCATCTGCAGCCCCGCCAGTGGCGTGCGCAGCTGGTGCGCTGCGTTGGCGAGGAAGCGCTGCTGCATCAGACTCGCTTCGCGCAGCCGGCCGAGGAGGGCGTTGAAGGCTTCGACAAGCGGCGCAACCTCGACCGGAGCGTCGGTCGCCGACAACGGCTGCAGATCGCGTGGTCCGCGGCGCAGGAGCTCGGAGCGCAACTGCCCGAGCGGCGTGAGGCCGCGCGTCACGCCGAGCCAGGCGAGCGCGCCCGAGGCGATCGCGACGAGCAGCGTGGAGCCAAGCTCGGCAAAGAGGATTTCTCCAACGAGACGGTTGCGTTTGTGCAGCGTCTCCCCGACCTGGATGACGAAGCCGTTCGCGGTGCGCATCGCCGCGAGGCGAATCTCCTCGCCGCCGTAGGTACCGTCGAAGAAGATGTGCTGTCCGGGAGCGATCGGCGGCGGCGGCGGAAGATCCGTGGCGCCGTCGATGATTGCGTTTTGCGGTGAACGCACCTGGAACATGACCTTGTCCACCTGGTCGTAGACGAGGGCGTCGAGCGCCTTCTGCGGCAGATCCACGTGAGGGCCGGCGTCGTCGATTCTCACGTGGTCGGCGATGTCGAGCACGGGATCGAGCAGTGAGCGATCGTAGGCGTTGTTTGCGGAATGCAATGCCACGATGTAGGTGACCACCGCAGCGCCTGACACCATGATCAGCAGCGAGCTGATCAGAAAAAGCAGCAAGCGGCGCCGGATGCTCAGCGCTCGGCGCCGCAACGGATCAGGCATCGCGTCCAGCCCATAGGTAACCGAAACCGCGCACCGTTCGGATATGCACCCCGGCGGGCTCGATCTTTGCACGCAGCCGCGAGACGTAGACCTCTATCGCGTTGGGCGAAGGTTGTTCGTCGAGACGGAAGAGGTTGCTGCCTATCTGATCCTTGCTCAGCACGCGCCCCGGGCGCGTGAGGAAAAGCTCGAGCAGGGCCCATTCGCGCGGCGTGAGATCGATCGGCTTGTCGTGGACTCGCACGCGCTTGCCGGCGATGTCCACCGTGAGTCCGGCGATCGACCAGCTCGCAGACGGAGTGACAATGCGTCGCAGCAGCGCGCGCACGCGCGCCTCGAATTCGGTGACGGAGAAAGGCTTCGTGAGGTAATCTTCGGCGCCCAGATCGAGTCCTCTTACCCGGTCTTCCACGGCATCGCGCGCGGTCAGAACGAGGACCATCGTGGGAGATTCGCGTGCCCTGAGACGGCGCAGCACCTCGAAGCCATCGATGTCCGGCAGGCCCACATCCAAGACCACGAGTGCGAACTGCTCTTCGCTGAGCAGTTGATCCGCTTCCCTGCCGGTCGCTGCATGTTCGACCGTGTGGCCCGCACGCGTGAGCACCTTGACCAGCCCCTCCGCGAGCAGCGTGTCATCTTCAACGACGAGTATGCGCATGGCTTATCTTCACGTGGATTGACGTTGCGATGCTACGCCCAGCAGCTTGCGGGAAGCTGACGGGCTTATTTCGGGTGAACGTAGCATTGCCTGGAAATCTCGCACGGGTCGTCGCTGTTCATCGCGCTTCCGGCGCACTCGGGTCGATCACCCTTCGATCGTTGACGGATTCCGACCTCGCGACCTCGGGTTTGTGATGCGGGTGTGGCAGTGACTTCACAGCACGCCAAGTACCCGGCACCGCAAAGACCAAGGCCGGCGCTCGCCGCCGGCCTCAGCAGATTGGTGGAGACGAGGAGGATCGAACTCCCGACCTCGGCATTGCGAACGCCGCGCTCTCCCAGCTGAGCTACGTCCCCGGAGGGACAAGATTGTACTCCGCGGCGCTGCAGCTGCAAAACGCCGCCGGCGGCGCCTTGCTAGAGCGCGCCCAATCGGCGCGCGCGAATCGGGGTCAGCATCATTCCGACCACCGTCTGCCAGGAGTCAGCTACGAGGGCGTGCAATCCGAATGTACGCCCACGCGTGGAGCTCGGCGGCGTGTACGTTTCAAACCAGCGATCCCAGAAGGAGAAGACGACACCGTAGTTGGAGTTCGTCTCGTGCGCATCGGGCGAGTGATGGATCCGATGCATCTCCGCCGTCACGACCAGCCAGCCGAGGCGCCGTTCGATCCACGCCGGATACTCGACATTGCCGTGCTGAAGCAGATTGATCGGATTGAGAACGATCGCTCGCGCTCCTTCCACCCAGAGCGGGATTCCGAGGCCGAGAAACAGGAATGTCTTGAGCACGACTCCGATCGTTACCTCGACGGGGTGGAAGCGCAGCGCGGTGGATGCATCGAGCTCGGCCTCGGAGTGGTGTACGCAGTGGAAAAGCCAAAGCCACCGCCAGCGGTGCATCAAGCGATGGAAGCCGTAATCGAAGAGGTCCACCAGAACGAAGCCGATGGCGAACTGCGCGAGCGCTGGCAGTGCGAGAGCAGTGAACAGACCATCGCTCGCGGTCAGGCGCTCGCGGACTCCGAGGAGCCATTCGAGCACCAGCACGTCGGCGATCACCACGACGAGCCCCAGCACCGCGACGTTGCGCAGGATGTGCCTGAGGCGGCTGGTCCGCGGGGCTATTCTGGGAGCGCCGGCCTCCCAAGTGACCAGGAAAGCGAAGGTGCCGAGCGCGCCGGCGTAATAAGCGAAGCGAAGCAAGATGAGCGCGTGGTCGCTCATCGCTTCGTGTTCGGACAGGACAACCCGCCTGCGCGCGCAGGCGGAAATGTTACTTCTTCTTGCGGCGTGCGGCGATTCCGCCCGCGATCGCGACGACGATGGTCAGCCCGAGCAGGCCGAACTCGTCGAGCGTTGGGACGGATGTGCCCGCAAAGCCGAGGCCGCCAGCAAGCGCCGACGAGATGCCGCTCAGGAACAGCACGACCGCAACAGGAAACCTGCTCATCGTGGGGACCCCCCTTTGTTTACGCGACTCATTCTGCGGTAATGCCTCGACCCGCGTCAACAGCGGGCGGCCCCTGGCCAGGATGCGGGCGTAACCCAGTCCCGCCTGGCGCGACTAAACTCGGAACTGGATGTTCTTACCCGAGCGCTTGATTTGCGGTGGGGGCGTCCCAATCAGAAAGGGAAGTCCAGTCCCCGGAGGGTCCTTGGAGCACCTGGTCGCACTGTTGCAGCAATATGGACTCGGTTTCGTCTTCCTGAACGTGCTCGCGCTGCAGGCGGGCCTGCCCCTGCCCGCCTACCCGACGCTCATCATCGCCGGCACGCTAGCCGCGATGGGCGGCAGTCCAGTGTGGCAGGTGGTTGGCGCCGGAGTGGGCGCCGCCCTCGTGGCCGACACCGGCTGGTACGCGGCCGGACGCCGCTTCGGCATGCGCGTCCTGAGCACGCTCTGCCGCATGTCGCTCTCACAGGACAGCTGCGTGCGCCAGACGGAATCGATATTCCAGCGCTTCGGGCCGGCGTCGATGCTCTTCGCCAAGTTCATTCCCGGCTTCGCATCGGTCGCAACCGCCCTCGCGGGGGCACTGCGGCTGAACTACCTCAAGTTCGTACTCTTCGACGCGGGCGGGGCGGGGCTATGGGTCGGCCTGGCCGTCTTGCTCGGCTTCCTCTTCAGCGACGCCATCGGCACGGTGATCGAGAAACTCAACTCGCTCGGGCGTTACGGCGTCATGATCGTGATCGCGGCGTTCGTCGCCTGGATCGTGTTCAAGTGGTTGCGACGTTATCTGTTCATCAAGCAGCTGCGCATGGATCGCGTATCGGTCGACGAGTTGCGTGACATGATGGAGCAGAACAAAGTCCAGGCGCTCGTCGACGTGCGCTCGGCGATTACCCAGGCGGCGACGGGGAGAATTCCTGGCGCGCGCGCTATCGATATGCAGAACATCGCGGCTGGGTTCAAAGACGTGCCGGTCGACGGTGAGGTGATCGTGTATTGCGCCTGCCCGAACGAGGCCACCGCGGTGAAAGTAGCGCAGAGGCTGCAGAAACTCGGCTTCAAGCGCATCCGGCCGCTGCACGGCGGCATCGATGCGTGGATCGAGGCCGGGCTCGATGTCGAGCGCTAGCTCCTTGGATCGTTGTCGTCTTGCTGAACGTACCGCGTCGCCAGCCGCGGCCACTCGCGGACGCTCGACCCCGCCTCGCGCTGCTCGCGTCGGCCCTCTCGCTGCTCGGGCCGCTAGCTCCCTGGACCTTTCTCGTGTTGCCAGAATCGGCGGCGCGCCCGGCATGCTACATTCCGCCGCTGACGACGCAGGAGGCTCCATGAGCAGGCAGGCCATCCAGACAGCCGCCGCGCCGGCAGCGATCGGACCGTACTCGCAGGCCATCCGGGCCGGCAACACCGTGTACCTTTCGGGGCAGATCGGCCTCGATCCGGCGACCGGCAGTCTGCGCGAGGGCGTCGAGGCCCAGGCGCACCAAGTGTTTGCGAACCTCAAGGCGGTAGCCGACGCCGCGGGCGGATCGCTCGCGCAGGTCGTGAAGCTCACGCTGCTGCTCGCCGATCTGGCCGACTTCGCCAGGGTGAACGAGATCATGACCGCGCACTTCAAGCCGCCGTACCCGGCTCGCGCTACCTACCAGGTCGCGGGCCTGCCACGGGCTGCACGCATCGAAGTCGAGGCGATCCTGGTTCTGGACTAGCATCGTGGAGCCGGTTGCGCGGAAGCGTTCCGGCGTCCCCCCGCATGGCGAGCGCAAAGAAGGCGGCTGAGCCGAAGGCGGGCAACACGCTCGCCGAGAAACTCGCCCGCCTGGGCATCGCGCGCGAGCAGGATCTCGTGCTCCACCTGCCGCTTCGCTACGAAGACCACACCCAACTTTGTCCGCTGGCCGCATTGCAGCCCGGCCGCCAGTGCCAGGTCGAAGCGACGGTCGTCAATACCGAGATTCAGTACCGTCCGCGACGCCAACTCGTCTGCCTGCTCGAGGATGGCGAGGCGAGGCTCGTGCTGCGCTTCTTCAGCTTCTATCCCAGTCAGCAAAAGGCGCTTGGCGAAGGGCGGCGCGTGCGCGCCTTCGGCGAAGTTCGCGAGGGCTACTACGGCATGGAGATGGTGCATCCCACCTACCATGTCGTCGCACCGGCGGCGCCGCTGCCCGATCGCCTGACGCCGGTGTATCCGACTACCGCGGGGTTGTCGCAGGAGAACCTGCGCAAGCTCGTGCAGCAAGCGCTCGCACACGATCCTGCGTATCTCGCCGAAACCCTGCCGCCGTGGACGCGCGAGCCGCGCCGGCTCTGGAGCTTCGAGAAGGCCGTGCGCTACCTGCACGAGCCCCCGGTCGACGCGTCGCAGCCGGCGCTCGACGGACGCACGCACCCGGCGTGGGTGCGGCTCAAATTCGACGAGCTTCTCGCCCAGCAGCTTTCGCTCAAGATGCACCGCCGCGCGCGGGCGCGGCGCCGCGCGCCACGCCTGCCGGGTGACGGTTCGCTCAGCGCTCGCCTCTACGCGCGCCTGCCTTTCGCGCTCACCGCCGCGCAGCGTCGGGTGATCGGCGAGATCCGGCACGATCTCGCGCGTGCCGAGCCCATGCAGCGGCTGCTGCAGGGCGATGTCGGCAGCGGCAAGACCGTAGTCGCTGCGCTCGCCGCCCTGCAGGCGATCGAGTCCGGCTATCAGGTCGCGTTCATGGCACCGACTGAGATCCTCGCCGAGCAGCACTTTCGCAAGCTCTCGGCTTGGCTCGAAGACCTTCCCGTGAGCATCGCCTGGTTGTCGGGAAGCCTGCCGGCAAAGGTGAAGAGGCGCGCCCTCGCCACGATCGAGAGCGGGGCTGCGCATTTCGCCATTGGCACGCACGCACTGTTCCAGGACGAGGTGACGCTGCCGCGACTCGGTCTGGCGATCGTCGACGAGCAGCATCGCTTCGGCGTGGCACAGCGGCTCGCGCTGCGGCAGAAGGGCATCGGCGATGCGCACCAGCTCATGATGAGCGCCACACCGATACCGCGCACTCTGGCGATGACCTTCTACGCCGATCTCGACGTGTCTGTGATCGACGAGATGCCGGCCGGCCGCGCGCCCGTAACGACACGGCTCGTGAGCCAGCGCCGCCGCGACGAGATCGTGGAGCGCGTGCGCAGGACCTGCGCTACGGGCCGTCAGATCTACTGGGTGTGCCCGCTGATCGAGGAGTCGGAGAAGCTCGAGCTCCAAACCGCAGTGGCGTTGCACACAGAGCTCACCGCAAAGCTCTCCGAGCTCAAGGTCGCGCTGCTGCACGGACGGATGAAGCCCGACGAGAAAGCGCGGGTGATGGGCGATTTCGTACGCGGCGAGGTTGCCGTGCTGGTCGCAACCACTGTGATCGAGGTCGGCGTCGACATTCCCAACGCCTCGGTGATGGTGATCGAGCACGCCGAGCGATTCGGCTTGGCGCAGCTGCACCAGCTGCGCGGGCGCGTAGGCCGGGGGGCGGCCGAGAGCGAATGCATCCTGCTCTTCGAGGAGCCGATGTCCGAGGCGGCGAAGGCGCGACTGAAAGTGATCTACGAGAACAGCGACGGCTTCGAGATCGCCCGGCAGGATCTGTTGATCCGTGGTCCCGGAGAGTTCTTGGGCGCGCGCCAGTCAGGGGTGCCGCTGCTGCGCTTCGCCGATCCCGAGCACGATGCCCGGCTGATCGAAACGGCGCGCGACGCGGCGGACGAGCTGCTGCGGCGGGAACCGGCCGCGGCGAGCGCGCATCTGCAGCGCTGGCTGGGCGGCCGCCAGGACTTCATCAAGGCGTAGAGGTAGAACGGGCCACACGAGGAGGCCGGGCGAGAGAGCCCGCATCCGGCCGAGCGCGGCCTGTGCAATAGTCGTGGCGCAGCGGCTTTCTTGATCGAAATCAAGCTGTTCGCATCGCCTGCGGTAGAATGAACAGTTCTGGATCGCTGCCACATGCCCCTCTACACGCTCGGGCTCAACCACGTCACCGCCCCGCTATCGGTGCGCGAGCAGGTCGTCTTCCAGCTCGACGCTCTGGCGGGTGCGCTGCGCGACCTCGTGGCGCGGCCGAAGGTAAAGGAAGCAGCGATCCTCTCGACCTGCAATCGCACCGAGGTCTACTTCAACGGCAGCGAGGCCGAGCCCGTCATCGAGTGGCTGGGTGAATTCCATCGGCTGCCCGTCTCGTCGCTCGCCCCGTACGTCTACACGCTCACCCAGGACAAGGCGGTGCCGCACGCGTTCCGCGTCGCGAGCGGGCTCGACTCGATGGTGCTCGGCGAGCCGCAGATCCTCGGCCAGATGAAGCAGGCCGTGAAAGTGGCCGAGGCGGCTGGCTCGCTCGGGCTCGTGCTCAATCGGCTGTTCCAACGCACTTTCGCCGTCGCGAAGGACGTCCGCACGCATACTGACATCGGCAGCGCCTCGATCTCCATGGCCGCAGCGGCAGTCAAGCTCGCGCAGCGCATCTTTCCGTCGATCGGCGAGCAGCGCGTGCTGCTGATCGGCGCCGGCGAGATGATCGAGCTCACCGCTACGCATTTCGCCGCGCAGCGACCCAGGTCGATCACGGTGGCGAACCGCACGCTCGAGCGCGGCGAGCAACTCGCCTCGCGCATCAACGCCGACGCGATCACGCTCAGCGAGCTCGCCGATCGACTGCCGCAGTTCGACATCGTCGTAACGTCTACTGCGAGCTCGCTGCCGATCCTGGGCAAGGGCCTGCTCGAGCGCGCGATCAAGGCGCGCCGGCATGCGCCGATGTTCATCGTCGACCTCGCCGTGCCGCGCGACGTGGAGCCCGAAGCCGCGGAGCTAGACGACGTCTTCCTTTACAGCATCGACGACCTGGCGAACATCGTGAGAGGCAATCTGCAGATACGCGCCGAAGCGGTCGGCGAAGCAGAGTCGATGATCGCGAGCCAGGCGGAGAGCTTTCTGCGCTGGCTCGAGGGCCGCACGATAGTCCCGACGATCAATGCGCTGCAGGGTCATCATGATGCGCTGCGCGCCGCGGAGCTCGAGCGCGCGAAGCGGCTGCTTGCCAATGGCGCGGCTCCGGACCAGGCGCTCGATCAGCTCGCCCGCGGGCTCACCAACAAGTTTCTCCACGGCCCCCTGCAGGCGCTCAACCAGGTAGGCGCCGCTGAGCGTGCGGAGCTTCTCGCGCTCCTGCAACAGATCTACCAGCTTCCCGAAGAACCGTAGTTCAGCCGGCTCGCCACCGTGCGGAGCAGGAGCGCTCGCCCGAAGCAGGAGCGTGCGGTTCAAGAGCTCATCGCCGGCGCCGACGGCCGCGAGCGATAATCCGAATCCATCGTCATGAAGCCATCACTTGCCGCCAAGCTCGCGCAGCTCTCGACACGGCTCGAAGACCTCACCGTGCTGCTCGCTGCGCCGGACGTCACGCGCGACCTCGACCGTTATCGGGGCTTGTCGCGCGAGCACGCGGAGATCACGCCGGTCGTCGAGCGCTACCGCGAGTGGCAAGGGGCGGAGCGCGATCTGTCAAGCGCACGCGATCTCGCATCAGACCCAGAGATGAAGTCGCTCGCCGCGGAGGAGGCCGATCTCGCCAAGGCGACCATGGAGCGCCTCGAGGAGGAGCTGCAGCGCATGCTGCTGCCACGTGATCCCAACGATGAGCGCAACGTCTTCCTCGAAATCCGCGCCGGCACGGGCGGTGATGAGTCGGCGCTTTTCGCCGGCGATCTGTTTCGCATGTACGCGCGCTTCGCCGAGCGCAACCGGTGGAAGGTTGAGATCGTCTCCGAGAGCCCGGGCGAGATGGGCGGCTTCAAGGAGGTCATCAGCCGCATCATCGGCGAGAGCGTCTACGCGAAGCTCAAGTTCGAGTCGGGAGGGCATCGCGTGCAGCGCGTGCCTGCCACGGAGGCGCAGGGACGCATCCACACCTCGGCGTGCACGGTGGCGGTGCTGCCCGAAGCCGATCCCATCGCAGACATCACGATCAGTCCCGCCGAGATCCGCGTCGACACCTTTCGCGCCTCCGGCGCTGGCGGCCAGCACGTGAACAAGACTGACTCGGCGGTGCGCATCACGCACCTGCCGACGGGAATCGTGGTCGAATGCCAGGATGACCGCTCGCAGCATCGCAACCGGGCGCGCGCGATGGCGGTGCTCGCTTCGCGCCTGCTCGACAAGGAGCGGCTCGAGCGGCAGCAGAAGGAGGCGGCAACACGCAAGTCGCTCATCGGCAGCGGTGACCGCAGTGAGCGCATCCGCACCTACAATTTTCCGCAGGGGCGCGTTACCGATCACCGCATCAACCTGACGCTCTACAAGATCGATCAGATCATGGACGGCGATCTGTTCGAGCTGACGCAGGCGCTCGCGCAGGAGTTCCAGGCAGAGCAGCTCGCCGCGCTCGCGGACTCCTGAGCGTCGACGCCGTGCGTGCATTCCTCGCCACGGAGCGCCTCGCCCTGCGCGAGGTCGCAGCCGCGGATGCGCGAGCGTTCTATCGCCTCGACCGTGACCCGCGCGTGATGCGCTTCATCGGCGACGGATCGGTTGGCACACGCGCAACGGTGACCGCCGCGATCGCGCGCGCGACGCGTTACTACGCGCTCTATCCCGGGCTCGGCAAGTGGCTGGCCGAGGAGCGAGCGAGCGGTCGCTTCATCGGCTGGTTCTCGCTCAACTATGTTCCGCAGACGGTCGAAGTCGAGGTCGGTTACCGCTTGCTGCCGGGCGCGTGGGGTCGTGGATTCGCGACAGAGGGCGCGCGGGCGCTCGTGCGGCACGGATTCGAAGCGGTCGGTCTCTACCGTATCATCGGGCTCACGCACCCCGACAACCACGCCTCGCAGCGCGTGCTGGAGAAGGCGGGATTGCGCGGCGCCGGTCGTGGTCGCTACTACGGGCGCGAACTGCGCTTGTTCGTCGCCGAGGCCTAACCCTGTTTCCGCGACACCGCGCGGTTAGGGCTTGGCGTAGTTGGCGGCGAGGTAATCGACAATCGCCTTGGCGTCCTCCGGCTTGATCGGTGCTCCGAAGACCTTGACCATCTTCGTGACCTCGCCGTCCCAACCGTTGCGATCGAGGAAGGGCGAATTGAGCACGATGTAGTCGAGGCTGTGGCAGGATCCGCAGTTCGCTTCGACTTCCGCGCGTCCGGGTCCGTCCTTGAGCTCGAGGCGCCGCTCCTGCGCCGCGACGATGCCGGCTGCAAGCGCCAGCGAGACGACCAGCAAGGTGGCTTTCATCCTGCTCTCCTCAGACCGCGTTGATGTCGATGCGCTGCATCACGTTGTGATGATAGCCGGCTGGGTTGGGAATCAGCTCCGCCGTCTGCGTGGCGCCCGCGCGGTTGGTTGCGCGCGCGACGATCACCATCGGACCCGGAGCCGCCGGCGTGATGGCGATGCTGAAGCTGCGGAAAGAAAAGCGCCCAAGATCCTGGCCGAGCGTTGCCGCGCGCCAGGAACGTCCGCCGTCGGCCGAGACGTCGACTTGAGCGATGCCGCGTCCCCCGTCCCAGGCAATGCCCTTGACCTCGAAGGGGCGGCCCACGGCGACCTGCTGCCCCGCCGTCAGGTTGCTGATGAGCGAGTTGACGACCATCTCCGTGATCGGCTCGTTGACCTCGCTCATCTGCGAGATGAAGTGATCGATGACGGGGAATTTGCCAAGCGGGATGCGGTAGGCGCCTTTGATCCAGAACCCGTCGAAGGGCTTGCTGATTGCTGTGATCGAGCTGATGTGCTTCATCCAGTAGGTTCCGGTCCAGCCAGGCACGATGACCCGGGCCGGGAAGCCGTTGAAGTGTGGCAGCGGCTCGCCGTTCATCTCGTAGGCGATCAGCGTGTTCTCGTCGAGCGCCTTCCACACTGGAAGGGACTTCTGGAAATCCGGTGTTGCCGGCATCACCGGGCCGTCCGCGCCATCGAGGACGATCTCCACCGCTTCCTTCTTGAGGCCGACCTTGGCGAGCACGTCCTTGAGCCTGGCGCCCTTCCAGCGTGCGTTGCCCATCGCGCCCACGCCCCATTCGACGCCAGCGACATGCGGATCGAAGAGCCCGCGACGGTTGCCCGAGCACTGGTTCACGGCAACCAGATCGACCACCGGGAAATCGCGCTTGAGTTGCTCGAGGTTGATCTGGTAGGGAGTGGATGCTGCATCACCGCCGATCTTCAACGTCCACGAGGCTGCGGACACCTCGGGGATGGCCGCTAGGTGATAGCGGACGAAGAAGGCGTCGTTCGGTGTGATCTCCGTGGTGAAATACGAGAGCGGCGTCTCGTAGTTGGGCGGCCGCCAGCTGCGCTTGATCAATGGCACCTTTCCCGGCAGCGCCTCGAGGTCTCCGGAGGCGGTGGCGCCCGCCGGCAGCGGCGCGAGGCCGGGCGTGTTGGGAACAGCACCGTGCGCATGGCCAGCGAGCCACCCGCCGCCGGTGGCCAGCACCAATCCTCCCGTGCTCTTCAGAAAATCGCGCCTCGATGCCATGATTCCTCCGTGTTTGATCGCCCTCCGGGCCGGTATCGTTGTCGATTCATTGACCGGGCGGCCGGGGTTGCAGACATTATGCGCAGCCGCCTTCCCGTCGGCAAGCCGAAGCCGTGAATCCGCCCTCGACCGTTTCCGCCATTCTCGCGTTGAGCGGACTGATCCCGTTCGAAGCGAAGATACTGCTCGCTCACGTTCTGGCGCGCGATCGTGCGTGGATCAGCGCGCACGGCGACGCGCGGCTCATGCGGGAGGAAGCGAAGAGGTTCGAAGAGCTGGCGCGTCGGCGTCTCGCCGGAGAACCCGTCGCGTATCTCACGGGCCGCCGCGAGTTCTTCGGGCTCGAGCTCGAGATCACGCCCGACGTGCTGATTCCGCGGCCGGAGACCGAGCTGCTGGTCGAGAAGGCGCTCTCCTGGATTCCGGCCGGGTCCGCCATGAGCGTGCTCGATCTGGGCTGCGGCTCCGGAGCAGTGGCTCTGGCGATCGCCCACGAGAGGCCGCACGCGCGCGTGCTTGGCGCCGACGTCGCGCCCGCGGCAGTGGCACTGGCTACGCGCAACGCTGAGCGGCTTGCGATCGCCAATGCGCGCTTCATCGAGGCCGACTGGTTCTCCGGCGTCGCCGGCGAGACGTTCGAGCTCATCGTCGCCAACCCGCCTTACGTCGCGGAGGACGACCCGCATCTCGCGCAGGGCGATTTGCGCTTCGAGCCGCCGGCAGCGCTCTCGCCGGGCGCGGACGCGCTCGCGGCGATACGCACGATCGTCGCCGGCGCCCGCAACTATCTCGCCGCGGAGGCTGTACTCGCGCTCGAGCACGGGCACGATCAGGCGCCGGCGGTTCAGGAGCTGCTCGCCGGGGCAGGCTTTTCCGATGCGAGTTCGGCGCGCGATCTTGCCGGAATCTTTCGCGTGACCTGGGGCTGGTCGCGTTAGCGGTGGGCTGCCAAAATGTTGTCTCGCGTCGCCGCGTTCGGTGCAAAGCGCGTTATGACAATTGCATTTTTTTGCGTTTGGCGCTAGCCTCAAAGCCCCGCTCTTCTGGAGACAGCGAACATGTCCATGTGGAAAGACAGCACGGCCTCCCGGCCGACCCCTGTTCCTGAACCGGTCCGCCCCGACGCTGCCCCGAAGCCGCAGTACACGCCGGTGGCGGCTGCTACTCCGCTGCCGCACGCGGACACGGGCGCCTCGCGCAAGGAGTCGCTCATTGCACCCGACATCACCATCGAAGGCAAGATCGAAGGCAACGGCAGCGTCAGGGTCGCGGGCAAGTTCAAGGGTGACGTCAATGTGCAGGGCGACCTAACGATCGAGGTCGGCGCCAAGCTGACTGGCGGCGTTCGCGCCGACAAGGTCACGGTCGCCGGCGAACTGGAAGGCAACATCGAGGAGTCTTCGCGCGTGGATTTGCAGCAGACAGGCGTCGTGAGCGGCGACATCAAGGCCGGCTCGCTGACGGTCGCGGCCGGTGCCCGCATGCGCGGCCACGTGGAATTCGGCTGGGACCAGGCCGGTGTCGCGAAGCCGCACAAGCCGGGCAACGGCCGCGATCTGGAGAGCAAGATCGCTTCATGACCAGCTCGCGCCCCAGCGGTCCCGGAGCGACACGCGCGTGTCCGCATTGTCGGGAGACGATTCTCGAGAGTGCGGTCGTGTGTCCCTCCTGCCGGCATTACCTGCGCTTTGATCCCGGCGCCGAGACGCCGCAGGAGCCTGCGCTCACGCCGCTGCGCATCGAAGGGAGCATCAAGCATCCCGGCGAAGGCGAGCCATGGGAGTACACCGTCGTGGTGTCGATTCGCAATGATCGCGACGAAGAAATCGCGCACAAGCTCATCGGCGTCGGCGCGTTGAATCCGAACGAGCAGCGTACCTTCACCTTGTCGGTCGAGGCGGTATCGGCCAAGGCGAAGCCGCCCGGCAAAGGCGGAACGCGGCACTGAGCCGGCGGCCTCCTGTGTCGTCGGCATAGAGCGCGACGCGACGTGTCGGCCGCGCAGCCACTCGCGGGTGCTCGACCGCACGCAGGGACCGACGCTCATAACGGTGGTTTCGCGCTACGGTTCCAGAGGTCCCCTCTCGCTGCTCGGACTGCGGCCTCCTGGCCGCTCGGCATAGAGTGCGACGCGACGTGTCGGCCGCGCAGCCACTCGCGGCCGCTCGACCCCGCGCGCTTCGCAAGCGGGGCGGCCGGCGAGGCGGAGCGAGGCTCCGCGAGCAATAGCGAGTGGAGGCGACCCGAGCCGGACGCAGGGACCGACGCTCATGGCGGCGGTCTCACGTTACGGCGCCAGAGGTCCCCTCTCGCTGCTCGGGCTGCTAACTCTTAGCGACGGGCAGCTCGAGCGCGTACTTGTCCGCCCACGGTGCGAGGGCAGGCAAGATGCTCGGATAGAGCGCGACACCTTGCGCGAGCTGCTCGCGGTAGAGCGCAAGGCCGCGCTCTCCCGGCAGCCGCACGCGATCGACGCCCGCACGCGGCTTCGCGCGGCGCGCCGCATCCGCAACGTGATCCAGCTGGCGCTTGAACGCGGACAGTCCGCCGAACGCCTCGGGATCGATCGCCTGCACGAAGACAATCGCTCCCCATCCGCGTGGCGCGTCGGCGCGGCCGTGTCCGGCGAGTCCCGCCGTCATCGCCTCGATCAGCAGCCCCAGCGCAAAACCCTTGTATCCCGCGTCGATGCCGCCGAGGGGCAGAAGCGCTCCGGTCGGCTCGTCGAACAGCGCCGCCGGGTCCGTGGTCGGCTCGCCATCCGCATCGATCAGCCACGCACCCGGGAGTTGCTTGCCGGCGAGCATCTGCTGCTTGGCGTAGCCCATGCTCGTGATGGACGTGGAGATGTCGATCAGAACCGGATCGCCCGAGGTCGGCAGCCCGGCCGCAATGGGGTTGGGCGTGATGAACGGCGTCACGCCTCCGTGCGGCGCTACGGCGGCGACGGTGGGATCGGAGCTCTCGATGATGGCGACGAATCCTCTGTCGGTCGCACGCTTCAGGTACGCGGCGAGGCAGGCGATATGGTGCGAGTTGTCGATGACGATGCTGCCCGTGCCGAATTTGCGCGCGAGGTCGATGGTCGCGTCCAGCGCGCGCAGCGTGAGCCACGGGCCGGGCAGACGCCTGCCGTCCCAGATCTGCGCCGCGGCACGCCCGCTGCGCACGGCGGGCTCTCCCGACTTCGTCATGCGTCCGCTCGCGAGTTCGTCCAGGTAGGGCGCGAGCAGCGCGAGCCCGTGCGTCGTATGGCCGAGCAGATCCCCCTCCAGCAGCACGTCCGCGACGTCGCGCGCAATGTCGGGGCGCACGCCCGCGCGCTCGAGCAACCGCTGTGCAAAGCCGCGCAGAACCTCGACCGGGTAGCGCAACGGAGCTTCGTTTTTCATGGCGCAAGGTTGACGCAGCACGGGGGATCGAGGATTCTAAACCACGTTTCGAAACGCGGACTCCGGACGTGCCTGCGGCAACGCTGACGGTCAGCATCGTCACTTTCGAGCCCGATCTCGCGCTGCTCGAGCGCTGTCTGCGCGCGCTCGCCGCGGCGCTCGACGCCGCGCGCGAGGCGGGCCTCATGCGCGCTGCGAACGTCGTGCTCGTCGACAACACGGGGGTGCGCGCGACGGCCGACGCGGTGGTGCGCCTCGGCGAGACGCGCTTCCGCGACTCGGGCATCAGCATGAGCTACCTGCACGGGCACGCGAACATCGGCTACGGTAGCGCCCACAACCTGGTCATGCACGGAGGGAACACGAGCTATCACCTCGTGCTCAATCCCGATGCGGAGCTCGCGCCGGACGCGCTGTCCACGGCGCTCGGGTATCTCGATGCGCATCCGGATGTCGGAGTGATCGCCCCGAAAGTCACCGGGCCGCAGGGGGCGCCGGAGTATCTCTGCAAGCGCTATCCGAGCGTGCTGGACCTCGCGCTGCGCGGCTTCGCGCCGGCGGGGCTGCGCCGGCTGTTTCGCGGACGTCTCGAACGTTACGAGATGCGCGACTTGATCGATCCAGCCGATGGGCAGAAGACGGTCGAGCCGGTTCCACTCATCAGCGGTTGCTTCATGCTCGTGCGGCGCAAGGCGATCGACGCCACCGGGGGATTCGACCCGGGATTCTTCCTCTACTTCGAGGACTTCGACTGGAGCGTGCGCCTGAATCGCGTCACGAGGAGCGCGTACGTGCCCTCGGTGCACATCGTGCACCACGGCGGCGGGGCGGCGGGCAAGGGTTGGCGCCATCGGCTGAGCTTCGCGCGCAGCGCGCAGCGCTTCTTCAACAAGCACGGCTGGAAGTGGGCCTGACGCCGCCGCTCGGCAAAGTGCTGGTGACGGGTGCCGCCGGCTTCATTGGCCGAGCCCTGTGCGCGCGCCTGCGACGCGAAGGCGCCGCCTACGCCGCTGCGGTGCGCGCCATCGATCCGAGCGCGCAACAGGATGCGGCAGTGATCGCGCTCGGCGATTTCGCTGCCGCGGAGTGGGATGGTGTGCTCGCCGGAGTGGACACCGTCGTACATCTGGCCGGGCGCGCGCATGTCGCGGGTCGAAGCGCAAGCCCGAACGCGACTCGCTACATCGTCGACAACGTTCATGTGACGCGGCGCCTGGCGGAAGCCGCGGCGCGGACGGGCGTGCGCCGCATCGTTCTGGCGAGCAGCGTCAAGGTGTACGGCGAATCGTCCCGTCGGGGGCGCGCCTTCGGCCCCGAAGACATCGCGGCGCCACAGGATGCCTATGCACGCAGCAAGGCCGAAGCCGAAAACGTGTTGCGAGCGATCTGCGCGGAAAAAGGCATCGAGTCGGTCGTACTGCGCCTGCCGCTCGGTTACGGACCGGGCGTGCGGGGAAACTTCCTCGCGCTGCTCGAGGCCGTGGCGATGCACCGGCGGCTGCCGCTCTCGGGGATCAACAACCGCAGAAGCCTGCTCTACCTGGGCAATGCGGTGAGCGCGATCGAGGCGGCGCTGCGAGCGCCGGCACTCGCCGGCGAGACGTTGCCGGTCGCCGACGCCGAAGCGGTGTCGACCTCGGAGCTCGTGCGACGGCTCGCGCGTGCGCTGCAGGTCCGTCCCCGCTTGTATCACGTTCCAGCGTTCGCGCTGCACGGCATGTCGTCGCTTCTCGGTCGCCGCGCCGACGCGCTCCGCGTGCTCGGCTCATTCGAGGTCGACAGTACCCGCTTCCGCGAGCTTGCAGGCTGGTCGCCGCCGCATTCGCTCGACGAGGGGCTTGCGGCTACCGCCGCGTGGTGGCGCATGCGCAGGGAACTTTGAGCCGGTCCTGAGCAGCCGAGAGCGCGAACCACCCGTCGCTATAATGACGACCATGTCCAGCGTTCGCCCGTCCGGCCGGCGCACCGACGAGCTGCGTCCGGTACGGATCACGCGCCATTACACACGGCATGCGGAAGGCTCGGTTCTGATCGAATGCGGCGACACGCGCGTCGTGTGCACTGCGAGCGTCGAGGAGGGCGTGCCGCCATTTCTCAAGGGTCAAGGCCAGGGCTGGCTCACCGCCGAGTACGGCATGCTGCCGCGCGCGACGACCACGCGCGTGCGACGCGAGGCCGCGGAAGGGCGCCAGTCCGGACGCACGCAAGAGATACAGCGGCTCATCGGACGCAGCTTGCGAGCGATCGTCGACCTGACCGCGCTGGGCGAGCGGACGCTGCGCGTGGACTGCGACGTGATCCAGGCGGATGGGGGCACGCGCTGTGCGGCCATCACCGGCGCCTGCGTGGCCGTGCACGACGCGATCGCCTGGTGTCGGGGGCGGGGATTGGTCAGCGGTGAGCCGCTCAAAGACTTCGTCGGTGCGGTGTCGGTTGGGATAGTGGGCGGTGCCGCAGTGCTCGACCTCGACTACGAGGAGGACGCCGACTGCGATACCGACATGAACGTGGTGATGACCGGCACTGGCGGCTTCGTCGAGGTGCAGGGAACCGCCGAAGGTGCTCCTTACTCGCGCGGCGACATGGAGGCGATGCTCGCTCTCGCCGAAGGCGGGATCCGCTCGCTGATCGCGGCCCAGAGACAGGCTCTGGGCGCATGAAACGGGAAGCTTCACCCGGCGCCCTTCAGACATTGACGCGGCTGGTGCTTGCCTCCAGCAACGAGGGCAAGCTGCGCGAGTTCCGCCGCCTCCTATCGCCGCTCGGCATCGAGGTGGTCGCACAGGCGGAGCTCGGCATCCCCGATGCGGACGAGCCGCACGAGACCTTCGTCGAGAACGCGCTGGCCAAGGCGCGGCACGCGAGCCGGCTGTCGCGTCTGCCCGCTCTCGCCGACGATTCCGGGATCTGCGTTGCGGCCCTGGGCGGGGCCCCCGGCGTGCAGTCGGCGCGCTACGCAGGCGAGCCGAGATCCGACGGGCGCAACAACGTGAAGCTCATCGCCGATCTCGCGGGCGTAGCCGACCGGCGCGCGCACTACTACTGCATGCTGGTGCTCATGCGACATGCGGCCGACCCCGAGCCGATTCTTGCCGACGGGCGATGGGACGGCAGCATCGTGGACGAGGGGCGTGGCAGCGGCGGCTTCGGCTACGATCCGCATTTTCTCGACCCCTCGACCGGTTTGACCGGCGCAGAGCTTCCACCGCAGAAGAAGAACGAGCTCTCGCACCGCGGCAGGGCGATGCGCGCGCTGCTCGCGCGCCTCGAGACCGAGCACTGAGTGCAGGACGACTAGGCCGATGGTCGCGCGAGGCCTGCCGCTTGTGGCTCCCAGCTCATCGCGCTTCGCCGCGCCGCCGCCGTTCGCGCTGTACGTGCACTTGCCGTGGTGCCTGAAGAAATGTCCCTATTGCGACTTCAATTCGCACGAATGGCGAGACGAAGGGCGCGAGATGCCGGAGCGCCGCTACGTTGATGCATTGTTGAGCGATCTAGAGCATGCGCTTCCTTCGATCTGGGGCCGTCGCGTCGGCAGCATCTTCTTCGGTGGTGGGACGCCGAGCCTGTTCTCGCCGGATGCGATCGATCGCGCGCTCGCCGGCATTCGCGCCCGCCTGTCGGTCGCGCCCGACGCGGAGGTCACGCTGGAGGCGAACCCGGGCACCTTCGAGCAGGCGAGATTCGCGGCGTTCAAGGCGGCCGGCATCAATCGCCTCTCGCTTGGCGTGCAGAGCTTCGATGCGCGGCACCTGCGCGCGCTGGGGCGGGTCCACGACGAGCGCGAGGCTCGCGCGGCGGCGTCCGCGGCGCTAGTAATCTTCGGGGAGGTCAACCTCGACCTCATGTATGCGCTGCCTGGGCAGACGCTCGTCGATGCGCGCGCCGACGTCGATGCCGCGCTCGCGTACCGCCCTCCGCACCTGTCGTTCTATCACCTCACGATCGAGCCGAACACGCTGTTTCACCGCTATCCGCCGCCGCTGCCCGACGAGGAGACGGCTGCCGACATCGGCGAGGCGATCGAGCAGGCGCTCGAGGAGGCTGGCTATCGACACTACGAGACTTCCGCCTTCGCCCTCCCGGGCCACGAATGCCGGCACAATCTCAATTATTGGCGCTTCGGCGACTATCTCGGCATCGGCGCGGGTGCGCACTCGAAACTCTCGTTTCCGAACCGCGTGCTGCGCCAGGTCCGCTATCGGCAGCCGGAGCAGTATCTGGCGCAGGTCGAGCGGGGCGCGCCGCTCGCCGAGGAGCGCGAGGTCGTGCCGGGCGAGCTCGGCTTCGAATTCATGCTGAATGCTCTGCGTCTGCACGATGGCTTTCCCATAGCGCTGTTCAGCGAGCGCACGGGGCTGCCGATATCCGTTGCGAACCGCGAGTTGGAGGCCGCCGAGCGGCGCGGCCTGATCGACCGCGATCACGAGCGCATTCGTCCGACCGCCCTCGGGCGGCGATTTCTCAA
>DASVFM010000185.1:0-4812 GCA_036380055.1 Casimicrobiaceae bacterium | reverse complement strand
CCTGCCCGAGATCGGGGCGGCCATCCGACGCGAGGAAGTCCGCGGGAGCAAGGAGCGCCTGGAGCAGCTCCTTGGAGGCGGCGTCGCCGCATTCGCGTACCCGTACGGATTGTTCGACGAAGCGTCGAAGCAGGCTGTCGAGGAAGCGGGCTATCGCATCGCCTGTTCCACTCGCTCGGGTTTCAACGGACCCGACGTCGATCGCTACCTGCTGCGGCGGGTCGAGGTCTACGGCGCGGACAACCTCTGGCAGTTCCGGCAGAAGATCAAGTTCGGCGCGAACGAAGTGTCGAACTTCTATCCGCTGCGCTACTACGCCGGCCGCATCTCGTCGCGGCTGGGATTTTGAACGCCGAGCCCCGTGGACTTCACGGTCATCGTCTGCACCTACAACCGCTGCGGCAGTCTGCCCGCGTGCCTTGGCGCGCTGGCCGCGCAGAACGGCCTCGAAGCGATAGACTGGGAGGTGCTCGTCGTCGACAACAATTCGACCGACGCGACGCCGCAGATGGTCGAGCGGCTGGCTCGCGAGCTGCCGATCAGGGTGCGCTACGCGCGCGAGGCGCAACAGGGGCTCAACCATGCGCGCAACTGCGGCGTCATCAATTCACATGGCACCCATTTCACGTTCGTCGACGACGACATTCAGGTGAGCCCGCAATGGCTCTCGGCGCTCGCAGAGGCGTTCGCTGCGACCGACGCCGACGCGGTCGGCGGGAGAATCCACCTCGACCCGTCGATCGAGCTGCCGCCGTGGATCGTCCCGGGATCGGAGATCGCCGGCTTTCTCGGCTACCAGGATTTCGGCGACGAGCCCTTCCGCATGGACGGGACGAGCAGGTATCCGTTCGGCGGCAATATGTCGTTCCATCGCCGCGTCGTCGACAGGATCGGGCTGTTCGATCCAAAGCTCGGGCGCAAGGGCGAGGGGCGCAAGCGCGGCGAGCTCTTCAAAGGCGCCGAAACCGACTATTTCCATCGCCTCGCTGCAGCGGGAGAGGCTCGCATCTATTACGAGCCGCGGGCGATCGTCTACCATCGCGTGCAACCGCACCAGCTCGAGCAGCGCTACTTTCTCACCATCCACTTCAATGCCGGATTTCAGCGCGCGCTGTACGACAGGCGCGAGTTCGGGCGGCGAGCGTTCGGTGTGCCGCTCTTCCTCTATCCGCAGCTCACTCGCGCCGTCGCGAAATACCTGGGCCTGCTCGTGAGCCGCGGCCCGAACGAGGCCTTTCGACAGCTTATGACCGTAGGCCATTTCCTCGGTACGATGGCTGGCTACCGCAACGCGCGCAGGGTCGCGACTTGACGCAGCCCGACGGACCTCCGCGCAGCGACCGCTCGTGACCCCGTCGCTCACCGTACTCATCAGCTCGCACAACCGCGCCGATCTGCTCGAGCGCACGCTGCGCTATCTCAACGAGGCGCGGCGGCCGCAGGGGTGGGCGGTGAGCGTACTTGTCGCCGCCAATGCGTGCACGGATCGGAGTCACACGCTTCTCGACCTGTACGCCTGCGTCGCCGCGGACCCCGCGACGGGGGCGACGCGACTGCCGCTGCGCTGGGTCGCCGAGCCGCGGCTGGGGAAATCTCATGCGCTCAACTGCGCCATACCGCTCCTCGCGTCGACCTGGGTCGCCTTCGTCGACGACGATCATCGCGTCGACCGCGGTTATCTCGAGAACATCGGCCGCGCGGCCGAGACCTATCCCGATGCGGATATCCTGTGCGGGCGCATCCTGCCCGACTGGAACGGTCGGGAGCCCGCGTGGGTGCACGACGAGGGGCCCTACCGAATCTACCCGCTCCCGGTGCCGCGCTACGACCTGGGCGAGCATCCCCTCGCCTCTCCGCACGAGGTCGCCACGCCCGGCGGCGGCAACCTCGTCCTGCGCACCGCGCTCTTCGATCAAGTCGGCGGCTTTTCTACCGCGTACGGCCCGGTCGGGCGTGGACTGGGAGGGGCGGAAGACCACGAGTGGGTGCTCCGTGCTATCGCGGCGGGCGCGCGAGTGCAATACGTGCCCGACATCGCGCAATACCATTTCGTCGACGTCAACCGGCTGACGCTCGGCTACATCGTGCGCAAGGCCTACGAGCGATCGGCCTCGGCGGTGAGGCTCCAGGGCTCGGCTGACGGGAAGGGTCCGGTTCCTCCCTACATGATTCGCAAGGCGCTGGGCTACTCCGTCGGCATTCTTACCGCGGGCGGACCCGACGAACGTCGCTTCCAGCTCGTGCGGCTGGCTGCCTCGCTGGGCGAGATCAAGGGGCGCCTGAGCGCACGGCTGGACGAGTCCGCGAAGCAGCGTTCCTGAGCGCCCATGTCCCGGCTGCGCAACTTCCACAAGCTTCTCGATGCGGAGATCCGCGCCAAGAACGTCCGTGCGCTCCGCTATGCCGTGCGCGGGGTTTACTGGGATCTCGTGGGCACTGAAGCGAGCGACCCGGTTTTCATCCTAGGGTGTTCGCGTGCAGGCACGACGATCACCTACGAGACGATCGCGCTCTCCCCACAGCTGCTGTCGTTCGGGCACGAGATTCCGGAGTTCTGGGACGGGCTGTGCGGACCGAGGAACAACGGCTGGGAGTCGGAGGCCGCCGGCGCCGAAGCGGCGCGGCCGGAGCACCGCACGGCCGCCCAGCGCTACTTCTTCCAGAGACTCGGGCGAGGGCGGGTGCTCGAGAAGACGTGCATCAACGCGATGCGCGTGCCGTATCTGCATCGGCTGTTTCCGCAAGCGCGGTTCGTCTACATTCATCGTGACGGCCGCGACAACGTGAGCTCGTTGATGGACGGCTGGCAGCACGACGGTCATTTCGCGCTGGGCAAGACGCTGGGGGCTTTCCCGTGCCCCGTGCGCATCGACGGAGGCGCGTTCAGGGAATGGGCCTTCTTTCTTCCTCCGGGCTGGCGCGACTACAACGACGCGGCGCTCGAGGAGGTCTGCGCGCACCAATGGATCACCGCGAACCGCCTCGCCCTGGACGCGCTCCGCCAGATTCCCTCCTCGCAATGGATTCGCGTGCGCTACGAAGACATCTTCGACCGTCCCGTCGAGATGTTCCGCGAAGTCTTCGAGCGGCTGGAGCTGCCCTTCGACGAGCGCGTCGCGCGCCGCTGCGAGGGGCTGGATGCGCGGCCGACCAGCATCGTAGACGGCGCTCCGCGACGCGAGAAATGGCGCGGAAGGCATGCCGCGAAGATCGAGCGCGTTATCCCAAGAATGCGACCGCTGATGGAGGAGCTCGGGTATGACGCCGACCGCTGAGTCCACGGTCGTCAGCGTCGTCATTCCGGCCTACAACGTGGCCTGGTGCATCCGTCGCGCGATCGACAGCGTGCTCGGTCAGGACTTCGGACGTTGTGAACTCATTGTAGTCAACGACGGGAGCACCGATCGCACCGCCGAAGTGCTCGCCGCCTACGGCGAGAAGCTTCGCGCCATCGATCAGCCCAACCGCGGCATGTCTGCCGCCCGCAATGCCGGCATTCGAAGCGCTGGCGGCATGTATATTGCGTTCCTGGATGCCGACGACTGGTGGCTGCCCGGCAAGATCTCGCGCCAGGTGGAGCTGATGGAGAGCCGGCCCGAATTGGGGTTCTGCTCGACTGCGGCGCGCGTCGAGGACGGCGACGGGCGGCTGCTCAATCAGTGGGGTTGTGCGCAATCGAACACGAACATGCTCGAGACGCTTTTCGCCCGAAACGCAGCAATTGCCGGCGGTTGCTCGGCGGTCATGGTACGCAGGGGCCTCTTCGACCGCGTCGGCATGTTCGACGAGACGCTCGGCGGCTTCGAGGACCCCGATCTCTGGATGCGGCTTGCGGCTGTCTCGGGCTACGCGTGCATCGACGAGACGCTCGCCGTCATTCTTCGCCGTGAACGGAGCGTCAGCCGCAACCTGGATTCCATGCGCAGCGCGGCATTGCGCTCGATGCGCAAGAACCGCGCGCTTCTTCCCGCTTCGCTACGCGGGGGCTTCTGGCGCGACTGCCTCGCCGGTGTCTACACCGACTACGCCAAGCCCGCCTACCGTGCCGGCCGCCTCGGGCAGGCCTACGGCGATACGCTGCGCGCCCTCCTGCTCTCGCCGTTCGGGCGCGGGCGGCTCTGCCTGGGCCTCCTTCGCGATTTCCTGCTGCAGAGGCCGATGTGAGCATGAGCCCGCTAGACACCGCTGTCCTGACCTCGCTCGCGCGAGGCGCGGGAATAGCGCTGCTGGTTGGTGCGGTTACCGCGGTAGTGCTGCTCCTCAAGTCGACGCTCGATTTCACGCGCACCGGCCCGGAGATGGCCGAGGAGGTGCTAACCCACTACCGACTCTACCTCGTCTACTCGCTTGCGCGGCTGGCCGCTTTCGCGTTCGCCATCAGCGCCTTCATGGCTTTCGCGGGGATCGCCGCCTACGTGGCCTGGGTCGTGCTGCTTTGGGCGCCCTATCGCCCCGGCTTGGCGCTCGCCGTCGGCATCCTCGCGGTCCTCGCGCTCACCGCGCGTCAGTTCGCTCGCACGCTGCTCTTCTCACCCGGCGTGATCGCCGCTTCTTCGCTGTACTCGATGACGCATTTCTACTCGGTGTGGCGTCGGCTGACGCCGCGACGCCTGCGTCTAGCCGACCGCGCGCTCCTCATCGCCGCGGGCGCGGGACTCGCTGCAACGGTCATCGTGCTCGCGCTCGGCGGCGCGTGGATCGCCGCCGCCGTCTTCCTCGCGCTTGCGGCCGCCTGTCTCTTGGTCTTCCGCCAGGCGACGCGCAGCGAGGAGCCCTCGCCGGCCGCCCCTCGACCGCGCTCGCAACGGCCAC
>DASVFM010000184.1:0-2251 GCA_036380055.1 Casimicrobiaceae bacterium | reverse complement strand
GAGCCATTATCCCGACCGAGCGGTTATCCGGGAGAGCCCTCGGATCCCTGCGTAATCACGGTCACTTCGTGAGCCCTTGCTCTGCATAACGTCGGTCACATTCCGGCGGCTCCGCACGATGTGGAGATCGTGGCCCGCGTGCGCTCCGACAACGATCTCGTTCGGCGCGTCGTCGAGCTGTGGCGCTGTAGCGGTCGCACGCCGAAGACCGTCCAGCAGTACCTGCAATGGGTCCGGCGCTTCCGCGCAGCTTTTGTCGATCGAGCGGAAGTCGACGGTCCCATGCTGACTCGCGACCGCGTCGATGCGTTCGCGGCTGCCTACTCGAGGGCGCGACGCAGCGATCCCGACATCGCACGCCGCTGTGCGCGCCATGCGCTGCGCGCGTGGGCTTGCGCACTCGGCAGTCTTGGATTCGCCGTTCCTCCGTGGGTTCCGCCTCCGGGACCTCGTGCCTTGTCGCCGATGCTGACGCGGTTCGTCGAGTACCGGCTGAAGCACGGCGGCGTCGCGCCCGCGACGGCACGCAGCGAGCCGCGGTACGTTGCCAACTTCCTCGCGTTCCTCCGCAAGCGGGGGCGTCGCCCGGATGCTGTTCGCATCGTCGACATCGACGAGTTCGTTGCGGCGTGTTCTTCGCGCATGACACGCAAGACGGTGGCCGGGATCTGCAGCGCGCTTCGCGCTTTCCTGCGCTTCCGTTTCGCTGTCGGTCGCCTCCGCCACGATCTTGCCCCGTCGGTCGTGGCGCCACGCATTCGGTCGGCCGACCGCCCGCCACGTGCGCTGCCTTGGAAGGACGTGCAACGCCTGCTCCACGCGATCAACGTGCGCGCCCCCCTCGGCCGCCGCGATTTCGCCATGCTGCTTACGATGGCGACGTACGGCATGGGCGCCGGCGAGGCGCTCGGCCTGCGGCTCGACGACATTGACTGGCACGCGCACGTCCTCCGTGTGCGTCGGCCCAAGACGGGCGCCGCCATCGTGCTGCCACTGCTCGATCCGGTAGCCCGTGCCCTTGCTGGCTACCTTCGCCGTGGACGTCCTGCGCACGCCGTCGCGCGTGAGATCTTCGTCTCGCACAGGATCCCCCACCAGCGCCTGAGCGCCTCGGCCGCGATCCGCCACCGCCTCGTCAAGTACGCGACAGCCGCGGGGCTGACGCCCGTCTTCATCGGCAGTCACGTCCTGCGTCACTCCCATGCCACGCATCAGATCGAAGGCGGAGCGCCGCCCAAGGTGGTCGGCGACATCCTCGGGCACCGTCGGCCCTCATCGACGTCGGCGTACGTTCGCGTCGCGACCGAGAGGCTTCGCCGCATGGCTCTGCCGGTGCCTACATGACCAAGTTCGTCAGCCACCTGGGTGCCGAGCTGAGCGCCTTCCTCGCCTTCAAGCGCGCGATGGGCCACCCGTACGTGCGCGCCGAGTACACGCTGCGCGAGTTCGATCGATTCGTGCTCGCCCGCGGCAAAGGCCGTCGCGCCTTCCGGATGGACGAAACGATCCTCGCTTGGCTCGCGAGCAAGTCGGGACGCAAGGCCGTCAGCGTGACCGTCGAGCTGGGCGTCGTGCGGCAGTTCTGTCTGTTCCGCCGTCGCCGCGATCCGGCGGCCTTCGTCCCCGGTCGCATCTGGGCGCCGCAGTCAACCAAGTCGGACTTCCTGCCGTTCGTGTTCACCGAAGCGCAGGTCGCTGACTTGCTGCGACGCGCGGGCGCGATCGACTGGCCCAGCTGTCGCGCCGTCGTCCTTCGCGCGCTGCTGCTTGTGCTGTATTGCACCGGCGTTCGTGTCGGCGAGGCGCTGCGGCTGCGCATGAGAGATGTCGATGCCGACGACGGCGTGATGTTCATCGCGGAGAGCAAGGGACGTGCGCGCTGGGTGCCCTTCGACCGCTCGCTGGCGCGCGAGCTGGATCGATACATCGTCGCGCGTCGCGCGCTTTCCGCCGCCGGACCCGACGATCCGTTCTTCATCGCCAACGGAGGCCACCCCCTCCGCCCCAAGAGAGCCGGGGACGCCATTCGTGCCTTGTTCTGCGCCGCCGGGCTCAAGCCGCCCACCGGTCGCGTCGGACCGAGACCGTACGACCTCCGCCACACATTCGCGGTGCACCGGCTCACGCGCTGGTATCGCGCCGGCGTCGACGTCCACGCCCGGCTGCCGTGGCTGTCGGCATACATGGGGCACAACGACATCCTGGGGACCGAGACGTACCTGACGGCGACGCCCGAGTTGCTGGCGATTGC
>DASVFM010000183.1:0-3525 GCA_036380055.1 Casimicrobiaceae bacterium | reverse complement strand
GGTGCGACTCGCCATGCTGCTGCAACACGACGACGCCGCGCGCGAGGTCGCCTACGACCGCGATTTCGTGCTGAGTCCGCTCGCCGAAGCGCTCGACAGGGCGGGCGACTACGGCATCACGGTCGTCAGCATGATGCGAGACTGGAAGGTCGTGTTTGTCTGATCCCGCGACGCGTGCTGCGGGAGATGGACAGCCCGGCCGGTCATATCAACGGCGTTGCGTCGCCCGCGACGGAACTCGTTGGGGACTTTGAAAGGATTGGCGATGGTCGATCAAATTCATCAACCGCACGGACTGGAAGTGAGGCCGACATCGGACAGCCACTTCGGCTGGATCCGGACCCGAATGAGCCTCGAGCGCACGCTCATGTCGTGGGTGCGGACTTCGCTGGCGCTGATCGGTTTCGGTTTCACGATCGTGCAGTTTTTCGAGCGGCTCAATGCGACGGAGGGTGTCGCTGCGGCGCTGCAGCCGCAGGCGCCGCGATATTTGGGTATCGCGCTCATCGGTACCGGCGTGGTCGCGATGCTCATTGCGATCTGGCAGTACCACGCAATGGCGCGCTACCTGCTGAGCAAGGAGTTCGAGCCCATCGCCGGTGTCGGCGAGGTGGTCAGGCATACGCCGTTGTATGCGATTGCATTCCTGATGGTCTTCATCGGGTTGTTCGCGCTCGGCGCGGTTTTTATCCGCGTGTAGCAGCGGCTCGTCGCCCCGGAGAGCGCCCGTGCAGATCAAATCACTGACACCAGGCACGGCCCTGGGCGAACACACGCCGGCGTCGGGGAAGCCGCCTGACGAGGGCATGGTCTGGATCCCGCCCGGTACGTTCATGATGGGTTCCGACCAGCATTACCCGGAGGAAGCGCCGACGCACAAGGTGACCGTGAACGGATTCTGGATGGACCGTCACACCGTAACCAATCGCGAGTTCAAGCATTTCGTCGAAGCAACGGGACACGTGACGCTCGCAGAGCGTCCGGCCAGCGCAGCGGACTATCCAGGCGCGAAGCCGGAGCTGCTCGTGCCATCCTCGGTGGTGTTCAGGAAGCCGCAGCCCACGGTCGATCTCAGCAATAAGTACGAATGGTGGCTCTACGTGCCTGGCGCGGACTGGCGCCATCCGCGCGGACCGGGCAGTTCGCTGCAGGGGCTGTGGAAGCACCCGGTCGTACACGTCGCCTTCGCGGACGCCGAAGCCTACGCGAAATGGGCCGGAAAGGAGCTTCCGACCGAAGCGGAGTGGGAATTCGCAGCGCGCGGCGGGCTGGAGAGCGCCGAATACCCGTGGGGTGACGAGTTCATGCCCGGCGGGAAGCCGATGGCCAACACGTGGCAGGGCGAGTTTCCTTGGCAGAACCTGGTCGAGGACGGCTACGAGTGGACGGCGCCGGTCGGTACGTTCCCGCCGAATGGCTACGGCTTGTACGACATGGCGGGCAACGTCTGGCAGTGGACGACGGATTGGTACCAGGAGCACGGCAAGATCAAGAAGGCCTGCTGTACGCTGGACAACCCGCGCGGCCCGCCGCGGGAAGCGAGCTTCGATCCTTCTGCGCCCGAGCTCATGATCGCGCGCAAGGTGATGAAGGGCGGGTCGTACCTGTGCGCGCCAAATTATTGCCGTCGCTATCGTCCGGCCGCGCGCATCGGGCAGGAGGTAGAGAGCTCGACTTGCCATCTCGGATTCCGCTGCATCGTGCGGGTCGCGGGCGCTGCCTAGCGGCGAGCACTCGCGGAATGCGCCGCGCGAGCAAAGACCGCGATTTCCCGGAGCCATGGCTGTAGACCGGAATACCATCCCACCGAGCGAAGACCAGGAATATCGTTCGGGTCTTGTGAGACTCGCGCTGGCCGGCCTCGCGGTCGGCGCCTTGGCGGGGCTCGTCGGGTGCGCTTTCCATCTCGCCGTGGACCAGGCAGTCGCGCTGCGCAGCGCGGTGGTCGCGTGGGCGTTGGAAGCGCCGTGGTTCGGCTGGCTCGCGCCGGTCGGGCTCACCGCCGCGGCCGCATTCGTCGCGCGCGGCCTCGTCAGTCGATTTGCCCCCGAGGCTGCGGGGAGCGGCGTTCAACACGTCGAGGCGGTCGTCCAGGGCGAGGCTCGCCCTGTGAGGGCGCGCGTGCTTCCCGTCAAGTTCATCGGCGGCACGCTCGCGCTCGGGTCGGGACTCGCGCTTGGCCGCGAAGGACCGACGGTGCAGATGGGCGCAACGCTCGGGCACCTGTTCGCCCGTGGGTTCCGGCTCCCTGCCGCGGACGATCGTGCGTTGCTTGCGGCGGGCGCGGGCGCGGGCCTCGCTGCGGCGTTCAATGCGCCGCTCGCGGGCGCGATCTTCGTGTTCGAGGAGCTCATCCGGCGCTTCGAGCTGCGCGTCGCCGTCGCGGCGTTGACGGCGTGCAGCGCTGCGCTCGCCGTCATGCGCGCGCTGATCGGCGACCGTCTCGTGTTCTCCGTGCCGACGTTCGAAATGCAGCTCTTTCCGGGCTATCTGTACTTTCTCGTCTTCGGCGGGCTCGTCGGATTGCTCGGCGTCGCTTACAACCGACTGGTCATCGCGGGGCTCGACGTCGCAGACCGCATGCACCGCATCGCGCCCGAGGCGCGTGCCGCGCTCGTCGGCGGGCTCTTCGGGCTGCTCGCCTGTGTCACGCCGGCGCTCGTTGGCGGAGGCGAGACGCTTATCCAGAGCGTGCTCGACGGCGGTCAGTCTGTAACCATGCTCACGGTCATCTTCGCTGCACGGCTCGTGCTCGGTCCACTGTCGTACGCGCCCGGGCTTCCTGGCGGGCTGTTCGCGCCGCTGTTGGTGGTGGGCGCCGCAGCGGGTGCGCTGTTCGGTCGCGCACTCGAAGCGACGCACCCCGTGCTGACCACACCGGCAGCGGCGTACGCCGCGGTGGGCATGGGGGCCCTCTTCGTCGGCGTGGTGCGTGCGCCAATCACCGGCATTGCCCTGATTGTCGAAATGACGGGCGAAACGGCGCTGTTCATCCCCTTGCTCACCGCGTGCGCCGCCGCGCTTGCGGTGCCGACCGTGCTCGGGGATCCGGCAATCTACGATGCGCTGCGGCTGCGAGACGCGGCGCGGCGTCCGGAGCATGCGTGAGAGGGGCGCGAGTGTGCGCGATCGAATCGTCCGTCGTGCATCTCGACGTGGAATCGCGGCCGCCGCCGACCCGAGGAGAAACCGATGAAAGGCTTGCCTGAAGTTTCCGAGCTCCTGGGGTTGTGGACTGTGTTCATCCTGCTGTTCGTAACGCTAGGGCCGATCAAGGTCTTCGGCCCCTTCATGCAGCTGACGCACGACGCCGACGAGGCGATGACGAAGCGGATCGCCCTGCGCGCGTTTGCGCTCGCCGTGATCGCGGCGGTCGCCGGCGGCTTCGTCGGTATGTTCCTCGTCCAGAACTGGCAGATCTCTCAGGGGGCGTTGACGCTGGCGGGCGGAGTGATCTTCCTTCTCGTGGGCTTGAGCCTAGTGCTCGAGCAATACAAGCCCGAGCATGCAACGCCGGCCCCGCTG
>DASVFM010000182.1:0-3772 GCA_036380055.1 Casimicrobiaceae bacterium | reverse complement strand
GTTGGCTGCGCTCATCGAGGACCAGACCCGCGCCCCCGGGCTGCTCGCCACCGACGCCACCGGCATCCCAGTGCTCGACCCTCATGCGCGTGACGGCATCCGCACGGGCGCCATGTGGTGCTGGACCAACGCCCGCTGGGTGTTGCCGCGCTCGCCCGTTGATGTTCGATCGCGCCGACTTCGTGATGGCTTCCCCTCGGGCGGCGCGAGGCCACGCCGCCCGAGGGAAGGCGGGTCAGAAGGGTAGGTCCTGGTCGCGGGCGTGGTCGACCGCGAGGGCGAGCCTGTATCGGTTTACGGCGGCGGTGAGGGCACGAGCGGACTCGATGACATCGAGGGCTGTCCGTGGTTGCTCGTCGGGGGACAGGTCGACCTCCTGGATCTCGGGCCACGCCGCGGCGAGGGCGAGGGTCGCGACGCGGAGGGTGTCTTCGAGCGCAGCGAGGATGGCCAGCTCCGGAGCGGTGATGAGCTGGTCAATCGTGGGGTGAGGCGATCGTGAGCGACGGCTCATGAGCGGTCTCCCTCGGATTGCAGGACACGGGCGACGAGGTCCCGCTCGACAACCTTGCGTTTGCGGCGCGATGCGAGGCGCAGCGCGAGGGTAGCCACGCGGTCGATGTCGCGAAGCCCCCCGGCCGCTTCGTGGATGAGCGCGACGGAGTCGGAGGAGAACAGCTCCTTGCTTCCGCCGACGCGCAGGACGCGCATGCGTACGTAGTCGGCCGTGTCCTCGGGAGTGAGGGGCCCGATGGAGAGTCGATGATGCAGCCGCGAATACAGCGAGCGATTCCTGCGCAGCCGCAATCGGTCCTCCAGGTCGGGCAATCCCACGAGGATGAGCGAAAGCAGGGCGCGGCTGTCCCATGCGTAGTTGAGCAGGATGTGCAGGTGGTCGAGCGTGTCCTGGTGCAGCAGGTGAGCCTCGTCGACCAGGAGGACGGGCATGAGTCGATCCTGTGCGAGTTGCTCGACGTGGGTGCTGATGGCCCAGAACACGTCGCCGGCGGTGGCACCGCGTGGCAAGCCGAGCGTGAAGCAGAGCTGACGATAGAAGTCGCGCCGCCCGAGGGTGACGTTGTGGCAGTAGGTCAATCGGAAGCGCTCCTTGGGGAGCGCATGGCGAAGGGCGCGAAGCACGCACGTCTTGCCGACGCCGGGCTCGCCGACGAGCACCACGCTCTTTCGCGCCTCCGCGGCGTCCACCAGCTCGTCGAGCAGCGCCTGTTTGCTGGGCGGCAGCCACAGATCGGCGTCGTCGATCTCCTTGCTGAAGGGCTCCGACGACAAGCCGAAGACCGCGAGCGTCTCCGGGCTCATTGGTCTGCCTCCGGAGTGGCGCGGGGACCGCGTCCGAGCTGCTTGTCGAGCAGCGCGCGAGCGGGGTCGAAGGGAACGCGGGCCTCGTGAGGCGCGTCGTGAGAAGAGGCGGAGCGCGGTCGTCGTGCGTTGGCGACCGGATCGACCATGTGCAGCGGGAATCGCTTGCCCTCGTGCTCGATGTACGGAGGGTCTTCGGGGTCCACCATGCAGCGGCTGACGGTGACCAGGCGCCCGGCGAGAAAGTGCAGGTCGGTCTCCCAATCGTCGCCGTCCATCGAGAGGGTCGAGTCGCGGCGTACGCGGCGGCGGGCGTGTACGGTCAGTGCCGCCCGCAGTCGCGCTTCGTCGAAGCTGTCGGCGACGCGCGCGGCGCTCTCGAAGACCGTGGACGGCGTGTCGCCCATCAGCCCTCCGTGCGGAGCCTTGTGGTAGTGCGTGTCGAGCCAGGCCCAGATGCGCACATTGAGGTCGTGCAGCGACGCGAGCCGGCCGGCGTGATCGAGGCATCCCTCGCGCAGCGTGCGCCAGAAGCGCTCCATCTTGCCGCGGGCGGGAGCATCGTACGGTTTGGCGTGCAGCAGCGTCGTACCCATGCGAGCGCACGCCAGGGCTAGCGTTTGCCCGCGGTACGTGGAGCCGTTGTCGAGGTACAGCGCGTCCGGGGGCCCATGCCGGCGCACGGCCCGGACCAGCAGCGCGAGCATGTCCACCTCGCGCTCCTGCGACATGGCCTCGATGGCCAGCACGTACCGTGATGCATCGTCGAGCAGGGCGTGCACCCGCACAGGAGTGCTGTCCTCGCAGGACACGAGCGGCGAGCCGTGGCAGACGTCGCCGTGCCATAGCGCCATGGGCCGGTCGGCCTGCCAGCGCAGTCGCATCTTGCCGCCGTCGCCGGCGCCGAGGGTGCGCCGGTCCAGACCCCGCTCCTGGTAGAAGCGACGGACTGTCGACTCGCTGACGGCGCCAGTCTGCAGTCGTCCTTCGGCCACGAGCGTACGCAGGATGAGCGAGACCGAGGCGGTCGGGTGCTCGGTGCGGATGGCCACGAGCAGCTCGCGCTGCGCGGACGTCAGGTCGCGTCCACGGCCTTTGTCGGTGCGGGCCTGCGGTCGCAGCGCCTCGAGCCCGCCCTCCTTGTACGCGTAGTACCAGCGCTCGAGGGTCGCGACCGAATAGGTGCGCGATGAGTGCGAGCGCGGGGCGCGAAAGCGCCGCTGGGAGAGCTCGACGAGCGCGGCTTGAAGCTCGCCGCGATCGAGCTCGCGAACAGTCACCGCGCCGATGATCTGCGCGCGGTACAGGGCCACGGCCTCGGCGTGGTCCTTGGGGGTGATCTCGTCCATCGATCTGCCTTTCTGCGCGGATGCCCCGCGCCGGCGGATACAGACCGCGGGCATGCCCGTGCGCGCGACGATCCAACGAGGTGGGGGCCGCGCCTGGGTCCGCGATTCGGCGCGTCACCCGCAGGCAAGGCGCTCAGCTCCGGCGAACACTCGCTGCTCGAGCGTGTGCGCGATGGGCGCGACGGCGAGCACGCCTTGCGCGACACGCTCGGCCGCGCGACGAGAGACCCAGTCCGATGGCCAGGCCCGCACTCGGGCGAAGATCGCTCCGCGCCCAATGGCGACCAGCCAGCGCCCCATCGCCGGCCATCCTGTCGCCGTCGAGTGCCACGGCGAAACCCGTGCTCGCGTGATGCGCAGGCTGTGGCCCTGCATGCCGTGAAGAACGCAGGCCAGTGCGATGGCTCCTGCGCCGTAGTGGCGCGCCGGCACGCAGCCGCGAGGCACGACCGTCACCGTCGCCGAGCAACGGCAGCAGCGGTAGCGGCGGGCCCGTACGACGTGGACCGCGGCCTTGCCTCCCGGCTCGATCACCCCGCGCACCTGCCGATCACGGAGGCCGTGGCCAACGAGGCCCAGCGGCTCCCCGGCCGCGCGCGCCGCCCCGCCGCACCGAGGGCAGCACGCTGGGCGGGCTACGTCGACCGACGGCTCACGCTCCGCCCAGGACTTGACGTCGATGAAAGAATGAACGACGACCGAAGAGCTCCGCTTCTTCACGAGATCTCGGAGCGCTGACGGGAGGAAGGGCGACCAACCACTGCCTCCCGTCACCCTTTTGTGCTGTCGGTTAGGGCCCTGTGCCGACGCTCCGCCTCCTTGAGGCTGCGAGCTACACCCCTCGGCCGGACTGGGCCCAATCCATGTCGGTGAGGCTCACGCCACCCGCGGAGCACAGCTTTCCCCTCACGTACCCGGCGCGATCATCGGCCCGAACGCATCATGGGGGGGGCGCGCTAACAGCAATCGCCAGCAACTCGGGCGTCGCCGTCAGGTACGTCTCGGTCCCCAGGATGTCGTTGTGCCCCATGTATGCCGACAGCCACGGCAGCCGGGCGTGGACGTCGACGCCGGCGCGATACCAGCGCGTGAGCCGGTGCACC
>DASVFM010000181.1:0-18081 GCA_036380055.1 Casimicrobiaceae bacterium | reverse complement strand
TCACCCGTTGTGCATCCTGTATTCCTCCGGTACCACGGGCGTCCCCAAGTGCATCGTGCATGGCGCTGGGGGTGCGCTGCTGCAGCACGTGAAGGAACACCGGCTGCACTGCGATCTCAATCCCGGCGACCGCCTGTTCTACTTCACTACCTGCGGCTGGATGATGTGGAACTGGCTCGCCACCGGGCTCGCCTCGGGTCTGACGCTCCTGCTCTACGACGGCTCGCCGTTCGTGGGCGGCGGAAAGGTGCTGTGGGATCTCGCGGAAGAGGAGCGCATGACGCACTTCGGCACGTCGGCGAAGTACATCGACGCGATCAAGAAGGAGGGGCTGGCTCCGCGCAAGGATCACCGTCTCCCGGCGCTGCGTGCGGTGCTCTCCACCGGCAGCCCGCTTTCGCCCGAAGGCTTCGAATATGTCTACGAGTCCATCAAAGACGACGTCTGCCTGTCGTCGATCTCCGGCGGCACCGACATCATGGCCTGCTTCGCTCAGGGCTGTCCCACGCGGCCCGTCTGGCGCGGCGAGCTGCAGTGCCGAGCCTTGGGCATGAAGGTCGAGGCGTACGACGATGACGGCAAGCCGATCGCTCCCGGCCGGGGCTTGAGAGGCGAGCTCGTCTGCACTGCGCCGTTTCCTTCGACCCCGCTCGGCTTCTGGAACGATCCCGGCGACGCCAAGTACCGAGCGGCTTACTTCGAGCGCTTCCCCGGCGTGTGGTGGCACGGCGACTACATCGAGATCACCGAGCACGACGGGGTGATCATCTACGGCCGCTCCGACGCCACGCTCAATCCCGGCGGCGTGCGCATCGGCACTGCGGAGATTTACCGCCAGGTCGAGCAGCTCAACGAGGTGGTCGAGGCGCTCGTCATCGGGCAGAACTGGCCCCCCGGCGAGCTCGGCGACGTGCGCGTCGTTCTTTTCGTGCGCCTGCGCCAGGGCCTAAAGCTCGACGAAGCGCTCATCGACAAGATCAAGCGGCACATCCGCGTGAACACGACTCCCCGTCACGTGCCAGCCAAGGTGGTCCAGGTGACCGACATTCCGCGCACCAAGAGCGGCAAGATCGTCGAGCTGGCGGTGCGCAACGTCGTGCACAGCCAGCCCGTAAGGAACGTCGAAGCGCTTGCCAACCCCGAGGCGCTGGAGCAATTCCGAGACCGCCAGGAGCTCAAGACCTGAGCCCGCGCGAATGAACTTTCTTGCGGTCATCGCGGCGCTCGCGCTCGAGCAATGGCGCGCGGTCCGCTGGCGCGGGGGCGCGCAGAGCGCCTTCGTACGCTACGCGGGGTCGCTCGAGCGGCGCTTCAACGGCGGCAAGGCACAGCAGGGCGCGGTTGCGGCTGCGCTTGCGCTCGTGCCACCGGTGGCGATCGCGACCGCGGTGTATTTCGCGCTCGAGGCGGTGCATCCGCTCCTCAGCCTCGTCTGGAATGTCGCCGTGCTCTACGTATTGGTCGGCTTCCGCCACTTCAGCCACGCCTTCACCGCTGTCAGCGAAGCGCTCAAGGCCGGGGATGCGCTCGCCGCGAGGCGCCGGCTTGCCTCGTGGCGAGGCGTTGACTCCAGCGCGGCGAACGCGGAGGAGATCCCGAAGCTCGCCATCGAGCAGGGTGTCGAGGATTCCTACCGCCACGTCTTCGGCACGCTGTTCTGGTTCCTCGTGTTGCCGGGTCCGGGAGGTGCAGTGCTGTATCGACTCACCGTGCTGCTCGCCGAGCGCTGGCGCGGTGACGCCGTCACGCCGATGGGGCACGACCTGCGCGAGTTCGGGCGGCCGGTGCAGCGGCTGCTCTTCTGGCTCGATTGGCCGCCGGTGCGGCTGACCGCCATCACCTTCGCCGTCGTGGGCGACTTCGAGGACGCGATCTATTGCTGGCGCACCCAGGCGAAGCAATGGACGTCGCAGCACGAGGGGATACTGCTCGCAAGCGCTGCGGGTGCGCTTGGCGCGATCATCGGCGGGCCCGTGACCGGGCCGACCGGAGAGCCCGAATTTCGACCCGAGCTTGGGTTGGGCGATCCGGCCGACGCGGACCTGCTTCCGAGCGCCGTCGGGCTGGTGTGGCGGGCGCTGCTCGTCTGGCTTGCGCTCGTGCTGCTGGTGACGCTCGCGTACTGGGCGCCGTAGGAGGCTCAGCTGTTGCGAAGAACGCCTTTCTGCGCCGCGGTCGTCTTCATGCTCGTTTCCCCTCCGCCGCGGGAAACTAACACTTTCCGCTCAAGAGCTCCGCGTGCGGACGATAGAGCCGCACCATGTAGTTCCAACCCGACGTGATCGGTATGCAGTTCGGAATCTTGCCGTCCCAGGCGCCGAACTACTACGACAGAGCCGGCAACCTCTAAAGCGTCTCGACCTTCGCCGCGCAGATGCAGTCGTTGAGCGTGACGCCGCCGGCGTCGTGGGTGGAGTAGGCGACCTCGACGCGGTTGTAATGCACCGAGAGATCGGGATGATGATCCTCGCGGTGCGCGATCCAGGCGACCGCGTTCACGAACGCCATCGTTTCGTAATAATTCGCGAAGCGGAAAGTCTTGGTGAGGCGCTTCTCGCCATGTGTCCAATCGGCAAGCGCCTGCATATGTCGGGCGAGCTCGCTCGCCGCGAGCAGAGTCGCACCGGGCTTGCAGTGCAGCGCTGCGAGGGAGGCGAGCTCGGAGCTCATCGTCGGCGTGCCTCGCTTTGGCGTGTCATGCGGATGCCGGCTCGAGTCGTGCAATTCGCACGGCGGCAGGGGGATGCGAGTCGTAGAAGGCGGAATACAGCGGGTCGGGGGTCAGCGTGCTCGCATTGTCCTCGTAGAGCTTGACGAGCGCCGCGACGAGCGCCGCCGCCGAAGCGTGTCCGGCTGCATAGGCGTCGGCCTCGAACTCGTGCCGGCGCGAATAGAGCGAGGCGAGGGGAGTCGCGACGAAGGTAAACACGGGCAGCACCAGCATGAACAGCACGAGCGCGACGCCGTACCGCGGCGCGGGGCCGGGCACGCCGAGGCCGGCGTAGAACCAGGGCTCCCCGACGAGCCAGCCGAGCAGAGCCAGCAGCGCGAGGCTCGCGAGTGCCTGCCACGCGGCGCGCTTCAGCACGTGGCGCAGCTTGAAGTGTCCGAGCTCGTGGGCCAGAACGGCTTCGATCTCCTCCGGCGCCAGGCGCTGGAGCAGCGTGTCGAAGAGCACGATGCGGCGCGCCGCGCCGAAGCCGGTGAAGTACGCATTGCCGTGCGCGCTGCGCCTCGATCCGTCCATCACGAACAGACCCTTCGCGGCAAAGCCGCAGCGCGCGAGCAGCCGCTCGATGCGCTCCCGGATCCCGACGTCGGTCAGCGGCCGGAATTCGTTGAAAAGCGGCGCGATGACCGTCGGGTAGAGCACTAGCACCAGGACCTGGAAGGCGACCCAGGCCACCCATGCGCCAAGCCACCACCACGAACCGGCACGGTCCATGAGCCATAGCACGAGCACGAGCAGCGGCACTCCGAGCGCCGCCGCAACGAGAACTCCCTTGACAATGTCGGCGACCCACAGGGCCGGCGTCGTCCGGTTGAATCCGAAGCGCTCCTCCAGCACGAAGGTGTGGTACCAGGAAAGCGGCAGGCCGATCGCGCCCACAACCATCGCCACGGCCAGCACCAGCGCGACATCGCGCAGCAGCGGCCCGAGCGGCAACGCGGCTACGCCGGCGGCGAGCAGCGCCAGCCCGCCGCCCAGCGTCAGGACGAGCAGGATGATCGCGTCGAGCATCATCTCGACCATGCTTAGTTTGTTGCGTGCGACGGTGTAATCGGCCGCCTTCTGATGCGCGGGCAGGCTGATGCGCGAGCTGAAGTGCGCGGGAACGGCATCGCGTCGCGCCAGCACGTACTGTCGCTGCCGGCGTGCAAGCCAGAAGCGTAGCGCGAGCGAGATGGCGAGCGCTGCAACGAAGAGCGAACTGAAGACCCCTGCGGTCACGGCAATGGATGAAGCGGCGCGAAAGTCGCGTGCACTGTGCGAAAATAAGGGCGGGCCAGTGCCCGCCACGCTTATTCTACGCCAGGCCATTATGCCTCAGGACGCCGAACGCCTGATCTGGATCGACATGGAGATGACCGGGCTCAGACCGGAGACCGATCGCATCATCGAGGTGGCACTCGTGATCACCGACGCGGCCCTAGCGACGGTCGCCGAGGCGCCGGTGCTTGTCGTGCATCAGGACGACGCGACGCTCGCCGGCATGGACTCGTGGAACCAGTCGACGCACGCACGCACCGGGCTCACCGGGCGGGTGCGCGCATCGACGCTCGACGAGGCCGGCGCCGAGGAGCGGCTCCTTGCTTTTCTGCGCGAGCACGTCCCGCCGCGGACCTCGCCGATGTGCGGCAACACGATCTGCCAGGATCGCCGCTTCCTCGCCCGCTGGATGCCTGCGCTGGAGGACTACTTCCACTACCGGAACCTCGATGTCTCCACGCTGAAGGAGCTCTGCCGGCGCTGGAAGCCGGAGGTCGCGAAGGGCTGGACCAAGCAGAGCAAGCACGAAGCGCTCGCCGACATCTACGAATCGATCGAAGAGCTGAAGTTCTACCGCGACAGCTTCATCCGGCCATGAAGTTCTGCAGCCAGTGCGGGTCTGCGGCGCTCGAGCTGCGCGTGCCGCCCGGCGACACGCTGCCACGCTTCGTGTGCTCGAACTGCAGCACGATCCACTATCAGAACCCGAAAGTGGTCGTCGGTTGCCTCCCCGAGTGGCAGGAGCGCGTGCTGCTGTGCAGGCGCGCGATCGACCCGCGCAAAGGGCTGTGGACGCTGCCGGCGGGGTTCCTCGAGAACGGCGAGACCATCTTCGCCGGCGCGGCGCGCGAAACAGCGGAGGAAGCGCAGGCTCGAGTGGAGGTCGGCCCGCTCTACACCGTGATCAGTCTGCCACACATCAGCCAGATCTACGTCATGTTCCGCGCGCGGCTGCTCGACCTCGACTTCGCGCCAGGGACGGAGAGCCTGGAGGTGAGGCTCTTCGACGAGGACGAGGTGCCATGGAGCGAGCTCGCGTTCCGCACCATCACGCGAACGCTGCGCAATTTCTTCCTCGACCGCAAGCTCGGCGCGTTTCCGACGCACGTGAGCGCGCTGGAGCGGCGCGCACCGCGCGATCCGGCACTGCTCGGCGCCGGATAGCGTTCGGCGGAGTTCGCGGCTATTTCTTCTGCTTCGCGAGGATCGCTTCGATCTCGTCCATGATCGCGTTCATCCGCGCGACGAGGGCCTGGTACGGCGCGGGCGTGGCGAGATCCACGCCGGCCGCCTTGACCAGCTCGTAGGGATAGTTCGAGCCGCCTGCCTTCAGCATGTTGAGGTAGCGCTCGAGCGCGCCGGGCTCCTTCGCCTCCACCCGCTGCGCGAAGAGTGAGCTCGCGGCGATCGACGTCGCGTACTGGTAGACGTAGAAGGGGTTGCCGAAAAAGAAGTGGGGTATGTAGGCCCACTCCACGCAGTATGCATCGTCGATCGCGACTACGCCTTCCTGCGCTCCGTGATAGCGCTTCAGGATGTCGCAATAGGTCTTGGTGAGCGCCTCACCCGTCATCGGCTCGCCCTTGTCCACGCGGGCGTGGATATTGCGTTCGAACTCGGTGAACATCGCCTGCCGGAAGAACGTGCCGCGCAGCTGCTCGAGCGCTGAGCCGAGGTAGTACAAACGCTCGTCGTCGGTCTTCGCCGTCTTCAGCACATGGTGCAGGAGCAGCTCCTCGTTGAAGGTCGAGGCGATCTCGGCGACGAAGATTGCGTAGTTCGCGGTGACGAACGGTTGCGCCTTGTTGGCGAGATACGAGTGCATGGCGTGCCCCCACTCGTGTGCGATCGCCGTCACGGAGTCGTAGTCGTCGTTGTAGTTCATAAGTACATACGGATGCACATCGTACGCAGCACCCTGCATGTGCGCGCCGGACTGCTTCCGTGGCCGGGGATAGAGGTCCATCCAGCGGTTGTCGAGTCCGTGGGCAAGGGCGGCTACGTAATCGCTGCCGAGCGGTGCGACGGCTTCGAGCACGAGCTTGCGACCCTCAGCGTAGGGGATCTTGAAGTCGCCTTTGATCAGCGGCGGATAGATGTCGTAGTAGTGAAGCTGCGGCACGCCGAGCATCTTCGCGCGCAGGCGGAAATACCGGTACAGGGTCGGCAGGTTGGCATTCGTCTGCGCGATCAGCGTGTCGAACACGGCGACCGGAATGTTGTTGCGATCGAGCGCTTGTGCAAGCGAATCGGGATACTTCCGCACCTTGCTATACACCGCGTTCTGCTTGAGCTGGGAGTACAGGTCGACACCGATCGTTCTCTCGTAGGTCTTGTAGGTGCCGAAGAAGGTATCCATCACCTTCTTGCGGTCGTCACGATTCTGCGCTTCGCGATACTTCGTGTAGGCCGGGGCGTCGAGCGTGAACTCTTCCCCCTCCGAGAGCTTGACCTTCGGCCAGGGAATGTCGGCATTGGTGAGCACGGTGTAAGCCGAGCCGCCGGCGTTGTTCATGAGGCCGAAGGTCGCGATCAGGGCCTCGCCCTCGTCGTTCAGCGTGTGCGGCGCGAGGTGCAGCGTCCGCTCGAGAGGGAAGCGGTAGACGGCGAGGGTGGGGTCCTGCGCCAGGAACTGAGCGATCCGGTCCTTGCCGATTTGGAGGATCTCGGGATCGACGAACGCGGTAGCCTCGCTCAGATTGTTGCCGAGGACATCGCCTCTCTGGTCGAGCGCGAGATAGGCCGGATTGCCGGTGTCCTCGGACACCTGCTCGCCGGCGAATGCGGCCATGCGGTAGTAGCGCTTGGTCATGTCAGCCTGCAGGTCGAGACACTGCTTGAACCGGGCGGCGCTATCACCCATCTGGCCCTTGCACGCGGCGAAGTCCTTGAACTGTCCGTCGAGCCGGTCGGCGTCGGCGTTCCACGCCGCCACGGACGGATAGATGTCGGCGAGATTCCAGCGGTCGGCTGTCGTTTCTGCGAAAGCGGTCTCGACCGAGGCTGCGGCGATCAGGATCGCGAGAAAGTGCTTGCGCATGGGGCGCCCCTTGACGTCGTGAAGCGCGCGATTCTACGCGTGCGCGGCGTGGCCCCGCTACCTTGCGACGCAGCGCCAGGCGCAGCGATGAGGCCCCAGCAACGGCGACGAAGCGCCTCCCGCGGCAGCCCGGGCGCTGACACCGTCAGGGGGCAGGCGATTTCCGGTACACTTCGGCGTCGCAACCACCCGGCCGGGGTGATCCTCGGGGGGCCCCGCGACCCAGTCGCGGCGGGCGTGCAACATCAGGCGGTTCGAGGAGGACACATGTCGTTTGCGCATTTTCGTTGGGTGCTTGGCACCATGCTCGCTGGCTTGATTGCCGTCGCGGTGGCGGCGGATACCGCGCGCATCTCGATTACCACGGGAGGAACCGGCGGCGTCTACTACCCGCTCGGCGGCGGGATGGCGAACGTGCTTTCGAAGTACGTGCCCGGGTTGCAGGCAACCGCCGAAGTGACCGGCGGGTCGGTCGACAATCTCAAGCTCATCGGCACCGGCAAGTCGGAAGTCGGCTTCTCGATGGTCGATTCCGCATGGGATGCAGCGCACGGGACCGACAAGTTCAAGGATGGGAAAGTCAATGTCCGTACCCTGATGGTCCTCTATCCCAACCGCATGCAGATCGTGACGGTGGAGGGCACCGGAATCAACAAGCTGTCGGATATACGCGGCAAGCGCGTCTCGACGGGATCGCCCGGCAGCGGCGTGGAGGTCGTCGCGCTGCGCATTCTTGAAGCCGCCGGTATCGATCCGAAGAAGGATTTCAAGCAGGAGCGCCTCGGCGCCTCGGAGTCCGCGAATGCGATCAAGGACAGGAAGATCGATGCCTTTTTCTGGATCGGCGGCGTGCCCACCGCGGCGCTCACCGATCTCGCGGCGACCCCTGGCGTCAAGATAAAGCTTCTCGACCATGCGGAGTACGCCGATGCGATGAACAAGAAATACGGGCCGCTCTATGCCAAGGGCACGCTTCCCGCCAACAGCTACCCCGGCCAGGACAAGCCGGTTGCCATCATCGACGTCTGGAACATCCTCGTCACCGACGACAAGATGAGCGACGCAATGGCGTACAGCATCGTGAAGACGCTGTTCGAGAAGAAGCCGGAGCTCGTCGCCGTGCACAAGGAGGCCGAGAACATCGATCTGAAGAACCAGGCGGTGGGTTCACCGGTTCCTTTCCATCCGGGTGCCAAGAAATACCTTGCGGAGCACGGAGTGACAGTGCAGTAGGGGAGAGCGGAGCCCGGAGCAGCCGACGTGTCCGGTACCGACCGCGGCCCAAAGCCGGTGGAAGAACCGCTGGTCACGGACGAAGGCTTCAAGAAGGCCGAGGAGTTCATCGAGGAAGAGGAGGGTGCGGTCAGCCGTTTCCGCGGCTGGCTCGCCACCGTGACGACGACCCTGCTCGTCGTCATGAGCCTCTTCCACCTGTACGCGGCGGTGGAGATCGTGCCGGCGCAGACCCTCCGTCCCGTGCACGTCGGGTTCGTGCTGCTGCTGGTTTTCCTGCTCTTCCCGATCATCCCGCGCTTTCGCGACCGGCTGATGTGGTGGGACGTCGCCTGCGCGCTGCTTGGCGTAGCGACGATTGTCTACTTGCTCGCCGGCGGGGACGACATCTGGGACCGCAACGTCGTTCCGACGCGGCTCGACGTGTTCTTCGGGGTCGCCTTCGTGCTGCTCGTGCTCGAAGCCTGCCGGCGTACCTCCGGCTGGATCATCGCTATCGTGATCGTCGCGTTCCTTGCCTATGCCTTCGCGGGGCCGTGGCTGCCAGGGCAGTGGGCGCACCGCGGCTACGACGTGTCGAGCATGTCCGGCTTCCTCTACCAGACCCTCGAGGGGATCTTCGGTACGACGGTCGATGTGGCCTCCTCGCTCATCATCCTGTTTACGATCTACGGAGCGTTCCTGCAGCACTCGGGAGCGGGCAAATTCTTCCTCGACTTCAGCTTTGCAGCGATGGGTGGCAAGCACGCCGGTGCCGGCCGAACCGTCGTGCTCGCCTCGTTCCTCCTGGGCGGTCCCTCGGGCTCGGGCGTGGCAACGACCGTGACGATCGGCTCGGTCGCCTATCCGATGCTCGCCCGATCGGGTTACGGCAAGGAGGCGGCGGGCGGGCTGCTTGCAGCCGGAGGCCTCGGCGCCATCATCTCGCCGCCGGTGCTCGGCGCCGCGGCATTCCTGATTGCCGAGTTCCTGAAGATCAGCTACCTCGACGTGATTCTGATGGCAACGGTGCCGACGATCCTGTACTACCTGTCGCTGTTCGTCATGGTCGAGCTCGACGTGCGCAAGTTCGGCATGCCGCCGGTGGCAGTCGAAATGGTGCAATCGGTATGGCAGCTCACGCGCCGATACTGGTTTCACTTCCTGTCGCTGGTGGCGATACTCGCTTTCCTGCTTTGGGGCTTCTCCCCCGTGGCGAGCGTTTTCTGGGCAACGGTGACCACGTTTATCGTCAGCTTTCTCGATCGCGACTCCGCGCTCTATCCGCGACGGCTCATCACCGCGCTCAAGGACGGCTCGCAGCAGGTCCTCACCGTGGCGGCGACCTGCGCCGCAGCAGGGATCATCGTAGGCGTCGTGGCCAAGACGGGTCTCGGGCTCAAGTTCAGCGCGATCGTCATCGATTACGCGGGTGGCAACCTGATGCTGACGGCCCTGTACACGGCGCTGATCGTGTGGATCGTCGGGCTGGCGGTTCCGGTGACGGCGAGCTATATCATCTGTGCCGTGATCGCCGCACCGGCGCTGATCAAGCTCGGCGTACCGGACTTCGCTGCCCACATGTTCATTTTCTACTACGCGGTGCTCTCCGAGGTCTCGCCGCCTACGGCGCTGTCGCCGTTCGCCGCTGCGGCTATCACCGGCGGCGATCCGTACAAGACGACGATGCAGGCTTGGAAGTACACCTTGCCTGCATTCGTCGTGCCGTTCGTGTTCGTGCTCGATCCGGCTGGCGTGGGCCTGCTTCTCAAGGCGCCGCCCGCGACTTCCTGGCTCGCCGTGGCGTGGATCGCATTGACGGCGTGTTTGGGTATCGCCGCGCTCGCGGTGGGCGTGCAGCGCTGGCTGCTGCGGCGGCTCTCGCTGGTCGAGCAGTGGGTGATGATCATCAGCGGGCTCGCGCTGATCTACCCGGCACCGTCCGCGGATTTCGTCGGCATTGTAGGCATCGTCGCCGTGCTTGCCTGGCAGTGGCTGGGCCGAAAGAAGGCGGTGGCTGGCGCAGGAGGGTGAGGGTGGGCAGGGCCGACACGTTGCTCGATCGCTACGGAGCGCACCACCGCAATCCGGTCAACAAGGCAGTGCACTGGGTCTGTGTGCCGCTGATCGTGTGGAGCATCATGGGGTTGGTGTGGTCGGCATCGCCTGTGACTGCCAATGTCGCGATCGCGGCGGCGCTCGTCTTCTATATCTGGCTGTCCGTCTCGCTCGCGCTCGGGATGGCGGCCTTGCTGCTGGCGATGCTCTATACGTTTACCTGGATCGGCGAGCGTGCGCTCGTCATCTCGGCCGTCGTGTTCGTGGCTGCCTGGATCGGCCAGTTCATCGGTCACGCGATCGAGCGCAGTCGACCGTCCTTGCTCGAAGACCTGCGCTCGTTCCTGATCGCTCCCGCATGGCTGCTCGCTTTCGTCTATCGCCGGCTCGGCATTCCCTACTGATGCCATGAGCGCGACCGGGCGCTCCGAGCCGAATGCTGGCCGATCGGCAGCGGGCGCAGCCGCTGCCGCCGGCGCACGCCAGTTCGCTCGAGTGAGCTTCATCGTCGCCGGCGCGCAGAAGAGCGGCACGCAGGCGCTCGACCGCTACCTGCGCGAGCACCCCGAGCTGTGCCTTCCCCGGCTGGTCCCGGTGGGAGACACGATGACCGCAGAGGTGCACTTCTTCGACACGGATTCGCTGTTCGGGTCGGACCACGTGGATTACTCTTCCTACCATGCCAAGTTCGACGCGCGGCCGCCGCAGCGTCTGCTGGGGGAGGTAACCCCGGCTTACCTTTACTGGCCGACCGCAGCGGAGAGGATCGCCCGCTACAACGCAGCGATGAAGATCATCGTCGTGCTGCGCAATCCCATCACGCGCGCCTACTCGCACTGGAACAAGTCGCGCAGCGGCCACCGCGAGCCGCTGCCGTTCCTCGAGGCCGTTCGCGCGGAGCCGCAGCGGTTGCGCGGCCTGCCGCTCAGGAAAGCGATGCGCTTCAACTACGTCGAGCGGGGCTTCTACGTCGCGCAGCTGCAACGCCTGTGGCGCCACTTCCCCGTCACCCAGACACTCGTGCTGAGGACCGAGGAGCTGCTCGAGTCCCCGTCCGCCTCGCTCTCCAAGATCGCCGGCTTTCTCGGCATCGCGCCTTTTGCTGCCGTGGCGAGCAAGTCAGTGAATGCCGGCGAATACGCGGCCCCGATGAGCGCCGAGGCGAGACGCTTCCTCGTCGGCATCTTCGAGCAGGAGATCCACGAGCTCGAGCGGCTCCTTGGCTGGGATTGCTCGCGGTGGCTCGCCGTCGACGAGGCGGGCTAGCCAGGTTCTCGCGCAGCGGTCAGATCGGGAGCTCGAGCCCGGGCAGGTTGGCGGCGAAGGCGTCGCGGAATTCGCCCTGGATGCGCTTCAGCGCAGCCGCGCTGTCACCTTCGAAGCGCAGCACGATCACCGGTGTTGTGTTCGATGCGCGGGCGAGGCCGAAGCCGTCGGGGTATTCGACGCGCAGCCCGTCGATGCGGATCACTTCCGCTGCGCCGGGAAAGCGCGCCGAGGCAGCGAGCCGTTCGATGAGGGCGTGCGCAGACTCCGTGCCGCAGCGCACGTTGAGCTCCGGCGTCGACACGCTGTCGGGCAACGCTAGCAGCACGGCGGAGGGGTCGGCTTCGCGGGCGAGGATCTCGAGCAATCGTGCGCCCGCGTAGAGGCCGTCGTCGAATCCATACCAGCGCTCCTTGAAGAAGGTGTGCCCGCTCATCTCACCAGCGAGGAGCGCGCCAACCTCCTTCATCTTGCGCTTGATCAGCGAGTGCCCCGTCTTCCATAGCAGCGGGACGCCGCCGTGGCGATCGATCCACGGCCTGAGATTGCGCGTCGATTTCACGTCGTAGATCACGGTCGCGCCGGGGTTGCGCGCGAGCAGGTCAGCGGCGAAGAGCATCAGCTGCCGGTCGGGGAAGATGACGGTGCCATCCTTGGTGACTACGCCGAGCCGGTCGCCGTCGCCGTCGAAGGCAAGCCCGAGCTCGTTGTCGGTCGAGCGCAGGCACGCGATCAGATCCTGCAGATTCTCGAGCTGCGACGGATCGGGGTGATGGTTGGGGAATCGTCCGTCGACGTCGCAGAAGAGCTCGGTGACCTCGCAGCCAAGCCGGCGGAAGAGTTGCGGCGCGTACGCGCCCGCGGCGCCGTTGCCGCAGTCGATCGCCACCTTGAGCGGCCGGGTCAGCTTGACGTCTCCGGCGATGCGCTGCAGGTAGGCCGGCGCGACATCGGCGGTGCGGTATCCTCCGCGTCCGCTAAGGAGGTCACCAGCCTCGATCCGTCTCTTGAGCGCCTGGATGTCGTCGCCGGAGAGCGTGTCGCCGGCGACTACCATCTTGAGGCCGTTGTAGTCGGGCGGGTTGTGGCTGCCCGTCACCATGACGCTGCATTGCGTGCCGAGCTCGTGCGCCGCGAAGTAAGTCATCGGCGTGGTCACCAGGCCGATGTCGATGACGTTCGCGCCGCTCGCCCGGATACCCTCGCCGAGAGCGCGAGAGAGCTCGGGCCCCGAGAGGCGGCCGTCGCGACCGACCACCATCTGGTCGCGTCCGCGTTCCTGCGCGAGCGTTCCAAGCGCTTGCCCGATGGCTTGCACCACTTCGGCGGTCAGCGACTTGCCGACGATGCCGCGGATGTCGTAGGCCTTGAAGATCTCGCTGGGGAGGTTCATGCGGTGTGAAAGAAGGTGAGGAGCCGCTTCGGCAGCCAATCGCGCCGCTCGAAGAGCGTTTGCGGAAACCCGCCATGTCCCCCGTGCGCAGGCTGCTCCAGCGAAACAGCCGAGCTCGCTTCGCTGCGCATCGGCAGGGACGAGGCGGGAATGAACGGGTCGTTGCGTGCATTGAGCACCAGCGTGGGCAGGGCGATCGCCCTGAGCCAGGGCTTGCTGCTCGCGCGCTTCCAGTAGTCGTCGGCACCGACGAACCCATGCAGCGGCGCGGTCACCACCTCGTCGAAGCTGTACATCGAATCGGCGCGGGCGATCGCTGCGGGGTCGAGCAGCCCCGGAAAACGATGTGCGATGCCCTTCGCCTTGGGCACCAGCGTGGAGAGGAAATGGCGCGAGTAGATGCGGTTCATGCCGACGTCGATGGCCCGTCCCGCTGCGGCGAGATCGAGAGGGGTGGACACGGCCGCGGCTGCGACGAGCACGTTCTTCGCGCGGCTCTCCTGGCGCCCGAGCCAGTTGAGCAGCGCGCTGCCGCCGAGCGATACGCCGACCGCGAAAAGAGGCGCAAAGGACGCCGCGGCGCGAATGCGCTCCAGCATCCAGCCGACCTCGGCATAGTCTCCCGAGTGATACGCCCGCGGTTTCCGGTTCGGCTCGCCACTGCAGCCGCGGAAATGCGGAACGACGCCGCGCCAGCCCGCCGTGGCCAGCTCGCCCATCAGCCTCAGCGCGTAGTGCGACGACGAGCTGCCTTCCAGGCCGTGGAACAGGACGACGAGCGGCGTAGCATCGCCGGCCGGCCCGGTCGCGTCGAGCCAGTCGAAGTCGATGAAGTCGCCGTCGGGAGTGTCGACCCGTTCGCGCCGGTAGCGGATCGCCGGCGCCGGCCGCAGCGAAGCGTAGATCGTTTGCGCATGGCCGCCCGGGAGCCAGGATGGTGCTGCGTACGCGCCGTTCGCATGCGTCGACACGATCAAAGCGCCTTCTTCAGCCGGTCGACGATCGTGTCCAACACCTTGATGCGGGCGAAATACTTGTCCTCCGCTTCGACCAGCGTCCACGGCGCGATCTCGGTGCTCGTGCGATCGACCATGTCGCAGACCGCGCGCTCGTACTTTGCCCACTTCCCGCGGTTACGCCAATCGTCGGGAGTGATCTTGAACCGCTTGAACGACGTGCGCTCGCGCGCCCGGAATCTCTTCAGCTGCTCGGCCTTGCTGATCTGCAGCCAGAACTTGACGACGATGGCTCCGCCGTCGGCGAGATCCGCCTCGAACTGGTTGATCTCGCTGTAAGCGCGCATCCAGTCGCTCACGGTGCAGAGCTCCTCGACGCGCTCGACGAGCACGCGGCCGTACCAGGAGCGATCGAAGATGGCGATCCCGCCGCGGGGTGGCACGTGCTTCCAGAAGCGCCAGAGGTACGGCTGGGCGCGCTCTTCGTCGGTGGGTGCGGCGATCGGCACCGTGTCGTACTGCCGCGCGTCGAGCGCCCCGGTAACGCGGCGGATCGCGCCGCCCTTGCCGGCGGCATCGACGCCCTCGAACACGAGGACCAGCGAGCGCTTCGCGAAGCGCTGGTGCCGCGTAAGCTTGGCGAGCTTCCCCTGCGCCTTCTCTAGGGCCGGCCCGTAATCCTCGCGGCGCAGCTTCTGCGACAGATCGAGATCGCGAATGAGCTTGACGTTGTCGATCACCGACGGCGCCGTCGGCGTCAGGGCGTGCGACGGAACCGGCGCTTTGCTTGACAGCGTATCGCGCATCGCCTGCAGCAGAATCTTCCCTACGGTGAGGTAGCGGTAATGCTCGTCGGCACCCTCGACGACGTACCACGGCGCGTACCCCGTGGATGTCTCGCGCAACAGGCGCTCCCAAAGGTCGTGCGAGCGGCTGTAGAGGCGGTAGGCTTGCCAGTCGGCGCGGGTGACCCGCCAGCTCGTGCGCGGATCGCGATCGAGGGCCTTCAGCCGCTTCTTCTGATCCGCGCGCGCCAGGTGCACCCAGAACTTGAGCAGTATGACGCCCTCGTCGGCGAGCATCTGCTCATGCTGGCGGATCCTCTCCAGGCGCGCATGCAGGGTGTCCTTGTCGTCGTCGTTCAGGTGCTCGAGGGTTACCTCGTTGTACCAGGCGTTCATGAAGATGCCGAGCCTGCCCTTGGGCGGCAGCACGCGCCAATAGCGCCAGGCTGCGGGCCGCGCGGCCTCTTCCTGCGTTCTCGGGCCGAAGGCGACCACGTGGATGTGACGAGGGTCCATCCACTCGGTAAGCTTGTTCGCCGTTTCGCCTCGGCCGCCGGCCTCGACACCGGAGATGAGTAGCAGCACGGGTCCGCGCTTCGCCTGCGACAGGTCGTACTGCGCGTTGAGCAGCGCGTCGCGCAGCCTCGGCTCCGCGCGCGCGTAGGCGTTCTTCGAAACGCGATGTCCGAGCTCGGCCGATTCGAGCATTTGAGCGTCCCCGCTCCTAGTCCCAGAACACGGCACAGGCCGCGAAGCGCTTGCGCAGCTGACGCAGCCGCTCGAGCTCGGGTGTAGTGCTCGCCGCGAGCCAGCCGCGTACGACTCCCGCGGCGTGCGCGAGCCCGGGATCGGGGAGCGCGGGGAGCAACTCGTCGAGTAGCCGGCCGGCGACCAGCAGATCGTTGAGTCTGCCGAGCACACCCTGGAGCCTGGCGAGCGCTGCGATATACGCGTCCCTGCGCTTGCCAGGGAACAGCGACCGGAAGAACTCCGCTGAGTAGCGAACCTTCTTCGCAGCGACGCGGGCGCGGTGCCGCGCGCCGCTGTCGACGCGCTCCGCGCCGCGCAGCCGCTTGCGCAGCTTGCGGTCGCGCGCCTGGAGCAGCGGACGGATCCACTCCCGGGCATGCACGGCGCTTCCTCCGGCAACGGGGAGCTTTTCCAGCTCGAAGAAGAAGGCGCCCAGCGCGAGCAGCAGACGCTGGAAGCGCGCGGTGACGAGGAGCTCGCGCGCGGCTGTGCGCAGGCGCCGGCGGCGGCGCGCGACCCGCGCGCGCAGCCGGGCGAGCTCGCGCGAGCCGCGGAACTGCGCGGCGATCCTGGGCAGCGTCTCGATGGCGAAGACGTCCCAGTCGCGCGCCGGACCCAGCACCGTGCCGACCCAATCGAGCTCTTGTTCGAGGAGGGCGATCTTCTCTGCCGGTACGAGAAGCGCGGAGAGCTTGAGGAGCGAGCGAAGCCGCCGCCACCCGACGCGCAGCTGATGCAGAAACTCGGGGTCGTCGCTGGCGAGCATGCCCTCTGCATTGACTTCGATCTGGCCGAGGCAGTCGCCGCCAGCGAGCGCGACAGCCTTGCTGGCGGTCACCTCCGGATCGAGCGGCAGATCCTTCGCGCGCCGCGGCGCAACCGGCTCGCCGTTCGCCAGCGCGTAGCCGCGCTGGGCCTTGCTCGACACCGCCACGCGCGCGGGCAAGTCGGAAACCAGTGCGGCGGCGAGTTCGAAGAGGCGCGCCGGGTCGCCGTGCGCGAGCTCCAGCTCGATTTCCGTCAACGGCACGTGCCTCCGACCGGCGCGGATTTCGCCAACGTCGAGACACAGCGTCGCGCGCGTGCCATCCGAGAAAGCGAGCGGCTGAGCGCTGCGCTGAAACGTCGTGACGAAAAGCGGACGCCAGCTCCGGGCGTGCTCCGCGAAGAGCTTGCGCCACGGCGTGCGCGCGAGCTTGGCCGCGTCCACGCGCGGCTCCGCCAGTGGCCATTCGAACTCGGCGCGCCGGTGCAGGCCCGCTGCGGCGCCTCCGTTGCCCTTCACCGTCTGGAGCCACCGCCGACCCGCGCGGCGAACGCGCAGCGCCACGCCGGCGGCCTCCAGCGCCCGTGCGGGCGTGTCGTAATACGTGCTCTCCACGCGCGTCGTGCGCATCGGCCCGCGCTTTGCGGCGGCTACCGCGGGATGAGCGCGAACCGCGGCCAGAGCGTCGGGCGAAGTCGTTAGCTTGAGTTCGATCTCTTCGGCCACCGGGCCACTCGCGCGCCCGCCGCGTGCCGGCGGGGCGATTTCGTTACGCTGCGTCGGTCAGGAGCACGCGCCGACGTCGCACCGCCTCGGCGAGATCGCGCAACAGGCCGGCGGTCACATCCCAGCCGATGCAGGCGTCGGTGATGCTCACGCCGTAAGCGAGCGGCTGACCGGGCAGCAGATCCTGGCGACCCGGATTGATGTGACTTTCGATCATGGCGCCGATGATCCGGTCGTCGCCGCGCGCGATCTGCGCGGCCACGTCGCGCCCTACGTCGAGCTGCCGCTCGTGCTGCTTCTGGCTGTTGGCGTGCGAGAAGTCGATCATCAGTCGCGCCGCGAGCCCGGCGCGTCCCAACTCGCCGCAGACCCGGTCTACGCTCGCAGCGTCGTAGTTCGGCGAGCTTCCTCCGCGCAGGATGATGTGACAATCCTCGTTGCCGGCAGTGCTGACGATGGCGGAGTGCCCGCCCTTCGTTACTGACAGAAAATGGTGAGGAGCCGATGCCGCGCGCACAGCGTCGACCGCGACCCTGACTCCGCCGTCGGTGCCGTTTTTGAAGCCGACCGGGCACGAAAGCCCGGAGGCGAGCTGGCGATGCACCTGGCTCTCGGTGGTGCGCGCGCCGATCGCGCCCCAGGCGATCAAATCCGCGATGTACTGCGGCGTGATCATGTCGAGGTATTCCGTCCCGGCCGCCAATTCGAGCTCGTTGATCTCGAGCAGGATGCGGCGCGCGAGCCGCAGGCCTTCGTTGATGCGGAAGCTGTCGTCGAGGCGCGGATCGTTGATGAGGCCTTTCCAGCCCACGGTGGTCCGCGGCTTCTCGAAGTACACGCGCATGACGATGATCAGCTCGTCGGCCAGCTCGCGTCGCGTAGCCGAGAGCCGGGTCGCGTAGTCGATGGCCGCATCGTAGTCGTGGATCGAACAGGGCCCGACGACGACGAGCAAGCGGTCGTCCGCCCCGTGCAGGACACGATGGATCGCCTGGCGTGCTTCGTAGGTCGTCCTAGTCGCGACATCCGATGCGGGAAACTCGCGCAGGAGGTGCGCGGGAGGCGCGAGCTCCATGATGTCGCGGATCCGCGTATCGTCGATCGGCAGCTTGCTCGGGCTCTGGGCTCCGGCAGGGGG
>DASVFM010000180.1:0-6126 GCA_036380055.1 Casimicrobiaceae bacterium | reverse complement strand
CATGCCGGTTCAAGTCCGGCCCCGGGCACCACTGGAGCCAGACATGACGCGCTTCATCTGCTGCACGCTGCTCGCCCTGCTCACCGGCTGCATCCCGATCGGGTTCCAGGCGCGCACGAGCAGCACATCCCCCGCTCAGGGGGCGCCCGTTTCGGGCGCCGCGCTAGAAAGCTCGGCCGCGATCCTCTAGCGCGGCAGATTGGGCATCGACTGCTGTGCCATGCGCGCCCAGTCGCCCATCACGCGCTGCATCGATCCCAGCGCCGAGCCGCCCGAGGACATCACGCCCTGCATGGCGCGCACGAGATCCTTGGTCTGCCCGAGGTCGGGCATCATCGCGAGCGCGGCCTTCGCCTCTTTCGCACCGGGCACCCCCACCATCTGCTGCTCCATCAGCGTGAACAGACGTTTCTGAATCTCGACGATAATCTCGAACATCTGGCTCCAGTACTGCATCGCCTTCTCGACGGCTTCCTGCGTGACAGCCTGACCGGCCGCCATCAGCGACTGGGCATCGCTCGCCTCGGCGGCGTGGCGCGCGGCCTTCTGCTGCATCGACCTGGCTTCTTCCTCGCCTGCGAACTGGAGCTTGCGCAGCTTGGCCGTGCTCTCGATCGCTGCGTTGATGACGTCGAGCGCCATCTTGGCGTTGGCGCGATACAACTCGAATGCCTGCTGCGGGGTCAGTACTTTCGTCATCCGGGACAGATCGCCTAGTTTCGGTGGCGCAAATGCGGCTCGCGGTGTGCTCTTCGCTGTCGTCTTGCGCGCTTTCCGGCTCTTGGACTTGGATTTGGCTGCCATGTCTGCTTTCTCCTCGTGGAATGCTGCGCTTATTCGACGCCTTCATTACCCGATCGTCAACACCGCCGCGCCCGTCACCCGCCCCGCGCGCAGATCGGCCAGCGCCGTGTTGGCCTGGGCAAGCGCGTAGCGCTGCACATGCACTGCAAGGCGGATGTCTCGTGCAAGGTGCAGAAAATCCTGGGCATCCTGCCGGGTCAGGTTTGCGACGGAGCGCAGGACGCGCTCGCCCCACAGGAGACGGTAGCCGAACGTCGGGATATCGCTCATATGGATGCCGGCGCAGACGACCGTTCCGCCGCTCACGACGGCGGCGAGCGCTGTCGGCACGAGCGCGCCTACGGGCGCGAAGATCAGAGCGGCGTCGAGCGGTTCCGGAGGCGCTGTGTCGCTCCCGCCCGCCCACGCCGCTCCGACCGTACGGGCGAAAGCCTGCCCCGCGGCGTCGCCGGGACGCGTGAATGCAAACACGGTGCGCCCCTGTGCCACGGCGACCTGCGTGATCAGGTGCGCCGCCGCGCCGAAGCCGTAGATGCCAAGCCGCGCCGCGTCGCCGGCAGCGCGGTAGGCGCGATAGCCGATCAAGCCCGCGCAAAGAAGCGGCGCGACGTCCACATCGTCGTAGGCTTCAGGGAGTGGAAAGCAGAAACGAGCATCGGCACGGGCATAGGAGGCGTAGCCGCCGTCCTTCTGGTAGCCGGTGAATTGCGCCTGCGCGCACAGATTCTCGCGCCCGCTGCCGCAGTAGGTGCAGTGACCGCACGCGCCGCCGAGCCACGGCACGCCCACTCGCTGGCCCACGCGCTCGGCGCCAACGCCGCCACCGCAGGCCACGATGCGGCCCACGATCTCGTGGCCCGGAATCACCGGTAGGCGAGGATCGGGTAATTCTCCGTCGACGAGGTGCAGATCCGTGCGGCACACGCCGCATGCATGAACGGCGACCAACACCTCCCCTGGCCCCGGCACCGGCCGCTCCCGCTCGGTGAGCCGGAGCGGGCGACCCGGAGCTTCAAGGACCATCGCCTGCATGCGCCGAGGAAGCTCCACGCCGCCCTGCGTATCGCATCACCCGCGCAGCTGCTCGAGCGCCTCGCCCACACGGTCGACCGCGATCACTTCCATGCCGTCGACGGCGTGCTTTGGGCGGTTGCCCGTGGGGATGAGCGCGGTCCGGAAACCGAGCTTGGCCGCTTCCCGCAGGCGCTCCTGGCCGCGCTGAACCGGACGGATCTCGCCCGCCAGGCCGACTTCACCAAACACGACAGATTTAGATGACAAGCTTATGTTTTTCAACGAGGAAGTAATCGCCATCAGGATTGCCAGGTCCGCCGCCGGCTCCGCGATGCGCACGCCACCGACCGCGTTGACGAAAACGTCCAAGTCCCCGCTCTGCACGCCACCATGCCGATGGAGCACGGCGAGCAAAAGCGCGAGCCTCTGCGGATCCAGCCCGACGGCAAGCCGTCGCGGAGGACCGCCCTGCCCTGCATCGACCAGCGCCTGAATCTCGACCAGCAGCGGACGCGAGCCCTCCACCGTAGCCAGGATGCAGCTTCCGGGCACGGGCTCGGCATGCCGCGAAAGAAACAGCGCCGACGGATTGGCGACTCCCTTGAGGCCGCGCTCGGTCATCGCGAATACTCCGAGCTCGTTGGCCGCGCCGAATCGGTTCTTGATCGCGCGCACCAGGCGAAAACTCGAATGCGGATCGCCTTCGAAGTACAGCACCGTGTCCACGATGTGCTCGAGCACGCGCGGCCCGGCGATGGCCCCTTCCTTCGTTACGTGCCCGACGAGCAGCACCGTGATCGCGCTCTGCTTGGCGAGGCGGGTCAGCTGGGCGGCGCATTCGCGAACCTGCGCGACGCTGCCGGGCGCCGACTCCAGCGCCTCCGTGTACAGCGTCTGGATCGAGTCGATCACTACCACCTCGGGGCGACGCGTGCGGATTGCGCTCGCGATCGTCTCGAGCTGAACTTCCGCAAGGAGCTCGACCGGCGCGTTCACCAAACCTAGACGCTGGGCTCGCATAGCTACCTGCTCGGGAGATTCCTCGCCGGTGACGTAGAGCGAGCGTCGCGAAGCACCGATCGCAGCCAGCGCCTGGAGCAGCAGCGTCGACTTGCCGATGCCGGGGTCCCCGCCCAGCAGAACCACGCCTCCGGGCACAAGGCCGCCGCCGAGCACGCGGTCGAATTCCTCCAACCCCGTTGCCGCTCGCGGGTCTGCGCGAGCTTCGACGCTGGACAGCGGGCGCACTTCGGCGGCCGCACCGCTCACTGCCTGGAAGCGCGTTGCGGGCGGCGCGACGATCGCCTCGACGAGCGTGTTCCACGCACCGCAATGCGGACATTGACCCTGCCACTTGCTGCTCTGTCCGCCGCACTCCGTGCAGGCGTAGGCTGTTTTCGCTCGAGCCACTGCCGCGTCAGGAAAGTTCTTCCGGGCGCACGACGGCCGTGCCCAGCTTGCCGACGACGATTCCCGCCGCTCGGTTGGCGATGCGCACGGCGCTCGCCATGTCAGCATGCGCTCCCAGCAGCACGCCGAGCGTCGCGATCACGGTATCGCCGGCGCCCGACACGTCATAGACTTCGCGCGCCTGTGCCGGAATGTTGAGCGTGCCCGCGTCGGTGAACAGCGACATGCCCTCCTCGGAGCGGGTGATGAGCAACGCCTGCACCGCAAGCTGCGCGCGAAGCGACTGCGCCTTCGTAGCGAGCTCCGCTTCGTTGCTCCACCGTCCTGCCACCTGCCTGAACTCGGTACGGTTTGGCGTCAGGAGAGTCGCTCCGCGGTAGCGCTGATAATCCTCGCCCTTCGGATCGACCAGGACCGGCATCCCCCGCGCACGCGCGAGCTCGATCATCCGCGCGATGTGCGCGAGCCCGCCCTTGCCATAGTCCGACAGCACGACGACATCGAAATCCGCGAGCATGCGTTGATAGTCGGCGAGCTTGGTGGCGAGAACCTCGTGCGACGGAGGAACCTCGAAGTCGATCCGCAATAGCTGCTGCTGGCGTCCGATCACGCGCAGCTTCACCGTCGTCGGCAGTGCGGCGTCGCGATGGAAGGACGTGCGAACGCCGTCCCCGGCAAGAAGGCGTTCGAGTGCGCGTCCCGCTTCGTCGTCGCCGACGACGCTCAGCGTCGTCACTTGCGCCCCCAGCGCCGCGGCATTGCGCGCCACGTTGGCAGCGCCGCCCGGACGTTCTTCATGGCGCGCGATGCGCACGACCGGCACCGGGGCCTCCGGGGAGATGCGCTCGACCTCGCCGAACCAGTAGCGGTCGAGCATCACGTCGCCCACGACCAGGACGCGTGTGGCGGCAACCGCGGAGCGGAATGCAGCGAAGCTCGGGTCGCGCGCGCCCATCAGCGCCTCCCGATCCCGAAGTACTCCAGCCCGGCGGAGCGCACCAGCGTCGGCTCGTAAAGGTTCCTCCCGTCGAAGACGAGAGGAGTGCGCAGCTGTCGCTTCAGCAGATTGAAATCGGGGCTGCGGAACTCCTTCCACTCGGTCACCACGATCAGTCCATCGCAGCCGGCGACCGCCTCGACCGGATTGCTGGCATAAGCGAGGCCTGGCAGCGGACCGAGAACGCGTTTCGCCTCGTCCATTGCTGCCGGATCGTAGGCGACGACCTGTGCCTTGCGCTCGACGAGGCCGCGAATGACGGCAAGGGCCGGGGCTTCGCGCATGTCGTCGGTATCGGGCTTGAAGGCGAGGCCCCACAGCGCGAATTTGCGGCCTGATAGGTCGTCTCCGAGCCGCTCGGTGATCTTCTCGAGCAGCCGCCGCTTCTGCATGTCGTTGACCGCCTGCACGGCGCGCAGGATCTGCAGCGGCATGCCCTGCTGTCCGGCGGTGAACTGCAGTGCCTTCACGTCCTTGGGAAAGCAGGAACCGCCATAACCGGCGCCTGGGTAGAGGAAGCGATAGCCGATGCGCGGGTCGGCGCCGATGCCCTGGCGTACGTGCTCGATGTCGGCGCCAAGTCGATCGGCGAGATTCGCCAGCTCGTTCATGAACGATATGCGCGTTGCGAGCATCGCATTGGCGGCGTACTTGGTGAGCTCCGCTGAGCGCACGTCCATGACGAGCACGCGTTCGTGATTGCGCTGGAAGGGTGCATAGACCGCGCGCAGCAGAGCCACCGCTCGCTCGTCGTCTGCGCCGATGACGATGCGGTCGGGCCGCATGAAATCCTCGACCGCCGCCCCCTCCTTCAGGAATTCCGGGTTGGAGACGACAGCGAAGCCGAGTTTCATCCCGCGCGCCGCCAGCTGATCCGCGATCGTCTCCCGCACGCGGTCCGCGGTGCCGACCGGCACGGTCGACTTGTCCACGATGACCTTGTATTCGCTCATGCGCTCGCCGATGCTTCGCGCTGCGGCGAGCACGTATTGCATGTCGGCGGATCCGTCCTCGTCGGGTGGCGTGCCTACGGCGATGAATTGCAGCGTTCCGTGCGCGACTGCGTCATCGACGTCCGTAGAAAAGCGAAGCCGCCCCGCGCCGGCGTTGCGATGGATCAGCTCGGGAAGGCCTGGCTCGTGAATCGGCACGCCGCCACCGCGCAAAATGGCGATCTTCGCGGCGTCAACGTCGAGGCAGAGCACGTCGTTGCCCACCTCCGCCAAGCATGCGCCGCTCACCAGCCCAACGTAGCCGGTGCCGATCATCGTGATTTTCACGCGGGCACTCCAAGCGCTGCATTGATGCGACCCAGCGCGGCGACCGGATCCGGCGCCTCCGTAATCGGCCGCCCGATGACCAGGAAATCGGCGCCTGCCGCTACCGCGGCCTCGGGGGTCACGATGCGCGCCTGATCTGCGCTCGTCGAGCCGGCGGGTCGGATGCCCGGGGTAACCAGAATGAACGCTGGCCCGAACGCGCGGCGCAACGTCTTCGCTTCAAGCGCTGAGCACACCACCCCGTCCAGCCCACAGTTGTTGGCAAGCTTGGCGAGACGAAGGACGGCGCCCTCCGTTCCGCCCGACAAGCCCACCTCATCGAGATCGGCCTGCCCGAGGCTTGTCAGCACGGTTACCGCGACGAGGCGCGGTGCCGGCCGTCCCAGTGCACGGGCCGCCTCCATAATCGACTCGCGCGCAGCAATGAGCATCGCGCGTCCGCCTGCGGCATGCACGTTGAGCATCCACACGCCGAGGCGCGTCGCGGCGGCGCATGCCTGAGCGACGGTGTTCGGAATGTCATGAAATTTTAGGTCGAGGAAGACCTTGAAGCTGCGGGCGACGATGCTGCGGACGAGGTCGGGGCCGGCGCTCACGAACAGCTCCTTCCCGATCTTGAGC
>DASVFM010000179.1:0-13240 GCA_036380055.1 Casimicrobiaceae bacterium | reverse complement strand
GAAGTTGTTGGTTTTGCGACGAAACAGGGCCTGCCGACCATGAGCGATGATTCGGACATAGCGCGGCATGGCGCCCTTATGACCTACTGCGCAACGTGGAACGAACAACACCGCCGACGTGCCGAATACATCGATCGAATCCTTCGAGGGGCAAAGCCTGCCGATCTTCCTGTCCAGCAACCGACGAAGTTCGAGTTGGTGATCAACCTCAAGACGGCCAAGGCGCTCGGCCTCACGATTCCGAAAGAATTACTTCTGCGTGCGGACGAGGTGATTCAGTAGCAGCGCTAGATGTCCGCTCCTGGCCGGTAAGCGACGGTCGCAGAGCGACCCAAGCAGACATAGCGTGGGGCGGCGGCCTCGACGCTTGATACTTCTCGCAGCGCATCCGCTTGGCAGGGCGAGGCCCAATTTGCCTGCTGAAGCAGACGAGGTGAGAATCGGCGCTCGCGTGGCATGAGGTTCGCCCGGTCGCCTCAGCCAACAACCTGAGTTCCGAATGAGCGCGTCTGGTAAGGCAATCTTTTTGAGTTACGCCTCACAGGACGCCGAGGCTGCGCATCGAATCTGCGAGGCGCTGCGCGCGGCGCGCCTGGAAGTGTGGTTCGACCAGAGCGAACTACGCGGCGGCGACGTGTGGGATGCCTCGATCCGACGGCAGATCAAGGAGTGCGCGCTGTTCGTCCCGATCATCTCGGCGAACGCCAATGCGCGCAGCGAAGGCTACTTCCGACTCGAATGGAAACTGGCGGTCGAGCGCTCGCATCTGATGGCCGACGACCAGGCGTTCCTGCTGCCAGTGGTGATCGACGCCACGATCGACATCAACGCGCGGGTGCCGGAGAAATTCCGGGAGGTGCAGTGGACGCACTTGACCACGGGGGAGACGTCGGCCGCATTCGTCGAGCGGGTGCAGCGCCTGCTCTCGGGAGGCGGCGCGCCTGCGGTGCAGGTTTCGGCGCCCCGCGTCGAGGTTCTCGCTCGTTTCGGGCCGCCGCCGATCGCGCAGGTGCCGGCGAAGCTCGAGCCGCTGATCGGCCGCGAGGATGAGCTCGCGCGATTGAGGGCGATGCTCTCCGAACACCGCGCGGTAACGATCATCGGCCCTGGCGGAATGGGCAAGACGCAATGCGCGCTCGAAGTCGGCAGGCAATGCGAGGGCGACTTTCCGGACGGTGTCTGGTTCTTCGATCTGTCGCCGATCGAGCGGGCGCAAGACTGGCTCAAAGCGTTGGCGGCGACGCTGTCCCTGCCGACCAGCGGTACACAGACGCTGTTGCCGCGGATCGCGGGGGCCCTGGCAGGGCGAAAGGCTCTGCTGCTCATCGACAACTGCGATCGGATTGCGCGCGAAATCGGTGCGTTGGCGTTCGAGCTTCTCTCTCGCTGCCCCGAGCTCAAGTTTCTCGCCACGTCGCGGCAGCGGCTCGACTTCGTGAGCGAGCGCCTGATGTGGCTCCCGCCGCTGGGCTTGCCGCCAGCGGAGGAGGCCGGACGCGCACCCCTCGAAGCGATCGCGTCCACGCCGGCGGTCGCGTTGCTGCTGACTCGTGCTCGCGCGGTCCAGCCCGCGATTTCGCTCAGCCACGACAACGTTGGCGACATCGTCGAAATCTGCCGCCGACTCGACGGCATGCCGCTCGCGCTGGAGTTGGCCGCAGCTCGTTTCGCAATGCTTTCACCAGCCGCGATTCGCGAACGCCTGCAGCAGCGCTTCAGCCTGCTTGCCAGCGATAGCGCGGGGCGCGAGCCGCGGCATCAGACGATGACGGCGCTCGTCGAGTGGAGTTATGGCTTGCTGTCGACGCAGGAGCAGCGACTGTTATGTTGGCTCGGGGTGTTCCTGCAAGGCTGGACAATCGATGCCGCCGAAGCGATCGGCGATGCATTGGGCATTGATAGCGCCCGTCTGCTGGAGGTGCATTCCGGATTGATCCTCAAGTCGCTGGTGGTCGTCGACCCGACTCTCCTGCCGCCTCGGTACCGACTACTCGAGACGGTCCGCGAGTTCGCGTTGCAGCTCCTTCGGACGCGTGGTGAAGAGGCAGATGCGCGCACGGCCCACCTGCGATATTTCGTCGACCTCGCCGAGCGCTCGCACGGCGAACTCCGCAAGTCTCGCACCGAATGGTTGGTGCGCCTGCGTCACGAGCACGCCAACATCGACGCTGCCATGACCTGGGCCAAGTCGGAAGGCCGCGACGACGAAGCCGCCTTGCGCCTCGCCGGCTCGCTGATCCTCTACGGTAGGGGGCAGGTTCTCGAGTGGCTGCTGGACGGATGGGTCGAGCGCGCGCTCGCGGACGTTGCGCCCAACGCTTCACGAACGTATGCGAGAGCTCTGCTATGCAGCGGCATGTGCAAGCTCTTTATCCGTGATCCCGCCAGCGAAGCACGTTTGACGGAGGCGGCGGCACTCGCCGTGCAGTTCGGCGATCGCTGGGTGCAGGGTTGCGCGACGGCGTTCCTCGTCATGTTGAACGCCAATCACGGCCGCCTCGAGGAGGCGAGGGCGCATGCCGCAGTCGCCATCGAAATCGCCGATGCCGAGGGCGATGACTGGATGCGCTCGCTGGCGGGTCTCGGCAAGAGCTGGATCGCGCTTCGTGCCGGCGAGCACAAGCAGGCGGTGGCAACGCTTCGGCCGCTGCGTCACCTTGGCTACGAGGTTGCGCAGCACGAATTGATCGACATCTATCTCGGGTTCACACACCACTGTCTGGGACATTGGCGGGAAGCTGCGGGCTCGTCGCTCGACGTCCTCGAGCCGGCCTGGCTAGCGCGCCGTCTGCGCTCTGCGGCGGGCGCCGTCGAGACTGCCGCCTTTCTGGCGATGCGCGCGGACCGCCACGAGATCTGTGCGCGGTTACTTGGCAAGGCGGCCGACATACGCGAGCGAACGCGATTCCCACTCTTCAGCTTCTGGGTTGCCTACGACAAGGAAGCGAGCAGCGTTGCCCGCGCCGCCCTCGGCAATGGACAATTCGATGCCTTATATCGCGCCGGCGCGTCGGCACGCGACGAGTTGGTCTTCGATGAGGCGCGAGCGTTCCTTCGTGAGGTCGCCGAGGGATCCTGAGTGGATGCTTCCCCCAAGGCCGTGCCCCTATAGTGCGTTGAGCCCAACGTCAGCCGAGGGGAGCGGATGGCAAGGGGTGATCGGCAGGTAGGCATTGGCGAATGACCACACGGCGGACGCTCGTGCGTGGGCTCGGAGCGGCAGCGCTCGTCGCCGGCACCTTGCGCGCGGCCGGTCAGCCGCCTCTGAAAATCCCGCGCATCGGAATGCTGTTCTTCGCAGCATTGAGCGATTCTATTCGCGCGACATATGTCGGCGCCTTTCGACAGCGACTCACCGAGCTCGGCTACGTCGATGGCGAGACCATCCTGATTGAGGAACGCTTCGCCGAAGGCAGCGAGGCTCGTCTGAACGAGCTCGCCCGCGAACTCGTAGCGAGCAAGGTCGACATCGTCTGGAGCAACCCACCAAATTCGACTTCGTAATAAACCTCAAGACGGCCAAAACGCTCGGCCTGACGATACCATCGTCGCTGCTCCTGCGTGCAGACGAAGTCATTCAGTAGCGGCAATGTCGGCTTCTGCCGATTTACGCGGTTTGGTTGAACGACTGCTGGTGGCCGATCAGCGAGGTCGCTACCCGATCCATTGCTACCTGTCGGACCGCAGAGAACCGAACGTTTGCGGCCTCGCTGAATAGCCGCCAGTCGGCAGACGCAGTACACTTGGCGCGCGTCAAGCTCAAGCCCGAATTAAACAGACGAGGGTTGGCGCCGCGATGATCGACTCCGTCCCAGCGAAGGATGCGTCTCCTCGCAAGGCAGGGTTGCCGGAGTAATTCGGTCGCCAGAACCGAACAGCATAAGCCAAGCTAACGGCTGTTACTGGAATCGCAGCGGCATTGGGACGGCAGACTTCACGCGACATAGACCGGGGGCGACATGGACTATCCTTATGATCTCGGCAGCTATTCCCGAAAAGTGACCACCGGCTCGACGGAAGCCCAGCGCTGGTTCGACCGCGGCCTCAACTGGTGCTTCGGGTATCACCACGAGGAAGCCGTCGCCTGCTTCGAGAAGGCGTTGGCGGCTGACCCAAACTGCGCCATGGCGCACTGGGGCGTCGGCTACGCCGCCGGACCCAACTACAACTACCCTTGGGAACTGCAGGATCCCGCCGGCAAGGCGGCGGCGCTCGCCGGCGCGCACGACGCGGCCCGCGCGGCGCTCGCCTTGGCCGACCGTGTCACTTTGCCGGAACGGGCGCTGATCGAGGCGCTGCCGGCCCGCTATCCGCAGCGCGATCCTATCGACGACCAAGGCCCGTGGAACGACGCCTTTGCCGACGCGATGCGCCTCGCTCACCGGGCGCATCCCAACGACCTCGATCTGCGCGCCATCTTCGTGGAAGCCATCCTGAACCGCACCCCTTGGCGCATGTGGGACATGCGTACCGGGGAGCCGGCGCCCGGTGCTGGCACGCTCGAAGCGCGCGAGGTGCTCGAAGCCGCGTTTCGCGATCTGCCTGGGGCAACAGACCATCCTGGCCTTCTCCACCTCCACATCCACTTGATGGAAATGTCGCCGCATCCGGAAGCGGCGCTGGTTTCCGGTGACCGCCTGCGCGAACTGGCCCCGGATATGGGCCACCTCGTGCACATGCCCACCCACATCGACGTGCAGTGCGGCCACTACCGCGACGCGATGCACTGGAATCGCAAGGCGATCATCGCCGATCGCAAGTTCTACTACCGCGCCGGGCCGATGAACTTCTATTCGGGCTACCGGGTGCACGATTACCACTTCGCCGCCTATGGTGCCATGTTCCTCGGCCAATACGCGCCCGCCATCGCCGCCGCCGACGAGCTAATCGAAACCATGCCCGAGGAAGCGCTGCGCCTTCCATCGCCGCCAATGGCCGATTTCTTCGAGAGCTACGTTTCGATCCGGCAGCACGTGCTGATTCGCTTCGGCAAATGGCGCGAAATCATCGCGCAGGATCCGCCGGCCGACCGCGACCTCTACTGCAACACCGCGGCGATGATGCACTATGCCAAGGGGGTCGCCCACGCGGCGCTTGGCGATGTGCCGGCCGCGCAGCGCGAACAGGCGCTGTTTCGCGAGGCCGCGAAGCGGGTGCCGAAGTCCCGCTACCTCCACAACGTACCCTGCCTGCAGCTATTGGCGGTCGCCGAGGAAATGCTGGAGGGCGAGATCGCCTACCGCCGCGGCGAGCACAATGCGGCCTTCGCCCACTTGCGCGCCGCCGTCGCGCTCGAGGACAACCTGCCCTACGACGAGCCTTGGGGGTGGATGCAGCCGGTCCGCCACGCGCTCGGCGCACTGCTGCTCGAGCAGGGCCGTAGCGCGGAAGCCGAGGCGATCTATCGCGAGGATCTTGGCCTCGGGGGCGCTTTGCCCCGCGCCCAGATCCACCCGGACAATCTGTGGGCTCTGCGCGGGCTGCTGGACTGCCTCGAGCGCCGTGGCGAGAGCGCGGAGGCCGGGCTAATCCGCCAGCGCGTCGAGTTTGCCGCCGCCCGCGCCGATATGCCGGTGTCGGTGTCCTGCTTCTGCGCGCGAGTGGGGACTTCGAACGCCGGCTCCGCTACGACCCGCTCATGTCATTAGCCGTCTCCAGCTGACTCTCAACTGTATCGGGCGGGCAGCGGGCGATGCGCCGGCCGCCTTCCTCTCAAAGCGTCATACCGCCTGGGCACTTTCGTTTCAAACTGGCGGCGAAATGCAGATCGCTAGTGATGTACAGGTTGGGCGTTCTCGCGTCCTGCGGATGAGGTAATTGAGTAGTTCGCAGCGATGTCCGCTTGTGGCCGAAAGCAGATGTTGATTGGTGTCTCAGCGCGACCGGGCGGGCGGTTCGGTTGGGCAAGATATTGGTCGCCCGAGAGCGACCCGCGCCAATGGTTCCGTTCGGAATGCCACTTCGCCCTGACATCGCATCCTGCGTGATCAGAACTGATGGCGTCGGGTCGTCTCTGGGGCATTCTGAGCAGCTTGACTGCAACGCCACTCAAGCAGCATGTCTAGTAGCCGGTATGGCGCCTCATCCTCTCAGTCGCCATAGCTATAGTCTTGCGGCTACTTAACTGCGCTCGGCGAATGGCAAGGAGCGTCAACTGCATCGAGGAGCTCAAGCGTGCGAATTCGGTAGCCGTGAGTAGCTGCAGGACCAACGGCTTATGGGCGTCATTAGTCACGGTGTGATAGTCCTTCTGCGCGAGCAAGCAACCGTCCCGCGTCGCGTTTGGAAAAAATAACCCCCGACTAGAACCGGGGGTTTTGAGGGTCTTCACCATGAACACTTGCGACAGCAATTGCCTCTACCGAGCAGACGCCCAAGCCCCGCACTTCACTGCACTGCGGCGCGCTTGGGCAGCCTTAACGGGAATACCCTTCGAAAATCTGCGCCCTCGCTTCGCGGCTGCGCCTGCTGGCGCTGCTCACGTCGGATTCGGGCGAAAGTCTTCGGAAGGTCAGTATCAACGCTCTTGGTGTAACGAAACGACGGATCGAGGATCGATTTCATTGGTGCTCTCATCTCTCGCTGTCCCATACCAACGTTCCTTCAACCTCCTTGAGCAAGATGCATACCGCTTCCGAGTAAGTGGCTTTCAATCAGCGACTTGGTCAAGAAGCTGCTGTTTATGAAATCGAGTACCTGTAAAGCCGCTCGACATGCCTAGGTGGGCGCGAAGCTGACGTTCGCTGCGCGGCGAATCGGCCGAAGCCATCCGCGAACGGGTCAGCGAGTTCCAGCGAAGCTTATAGGGACAGACGACCCTGAGCGGGTGCACTAGTGCTCTTAGTGCCCACTTGGACAAGCCGCTCCCACGCGCCTAGGCTCTTCCTTGCTTTGCTGAGCCGCCACCGAGGTCTAAGTCGTGCTTCACAACACACGGAGGCGGTTGATGGCCGTGTCAAGTCGTCACTACGAAAGCGATAGCTTTCGGATTCCGCCAATAGTTTTCGGAGCGTGGCGCGCGAACGCGCGCAATGCTATGATTTCATTGAGGAGAGATGGCCGAGTGGTCGAAGGCGCCTGACTCGAAATCAGGTTTAGGGCAACCTAACGGGGGTTCGAATCCCTCTCTCTCCGCCAGATTCACATATTCCGTCCGGCACTCGCTTCGCGAGGGGAGAGAGGGTGAGAACCCCCTGGTTCGCTGAGCGGCGCGAGCAGTGTGAGCGCCGCGAAGGACCGCGTGGCGAAGCACACGCGGGTCCCGAGCCCGCGCGTGAGCGGGCGAGGGATGCGCGGATCGCCTTGAGGCGAGACGCGCACAATCCCTCTCTTTCCGCCAGATTCGCACAATCCCTCTCTCCGCCGGATTCCTCGATAGCAGTCACTTTCGACCCTAGCCCACCTGGCCCGCGATACTTCTGCCCTTAGGGTTGGATCCATTTCTCGTCCGACGAGCACGGCGATGGCCCAGAGTATCCAAGATTTGCACGACGATCCCCGCAATGCCGGGATTCGGATCTACGTTAATGGCGCGCTCACATCGCGGGCCGACGCTGTTGTATCGGTGTTCGACAGCGGATTCGTTCTGGGTGACGGAGTCTGGGAGGGATTGCGCGTGCATGGCGGCCATCCGGCTTTCCTCGACCAGCATCTGGACCGACTCTACGAGGGGGCGAAGGCGATTGCCATCGACATCGGCCTCGACCGACTCCAACTAACTGCGGCGCTCTACGGTACGCTGGCCGCAAACGGCATGGTGGATGGAGTCCATGTCAGGCTGATGGTTACGCGCGGCGTCAAGCGCACGCCCTACCAGGATCCGCGCGCCACAATCGGGCCGGCCACGATCGTCATCATTCCCGAATTCAAGACACCTAAACCCGAGTTACTGACACAAGGTCTCAAGCTCTTCACCGTGCACGTGCGTCGCGGCTCGCCCGATGTACAGGACCCCAAACTGAATTCGCACAGCAAGTTGAACTGCATCCTTGCCTGCATCCAGGCCAGCGCGGCCGGCGCCGACGAAGCGCTGATGCTGGATCCCCATGGTTTTGTCGCCACCTGCAATTCGACCCACTTCTTCATTGTCCGCAAGGACGAGGTGTGGACCTCGACCGGTGACTACTGCCTCGGTGGTATCACGCGGGCCAATGTTCTACAGGTCTGCCGCGAGAGCGGCATCGTTGCGCGCGAGCGGAATTTCAGCTTGACTGATGTATACGGTGCTAGCGAGGCCTTTGTCACCGGAACCTTCGCCGGCGTCGCTCCGGTCAGCGTCATCGATGGTCGGGAAATCTCGCGCGGTCGCGGGCCGATGGTTGAACACCTGCAGCGTTTATACGCCGATCTGGTAACCCGCGACGTGGCCTCGCGCGCCCGAAACAGGGCTGCATGAGCGGACCGCTGCGCATCGCCATGTGGAGCGGTCCGCGCAACATCTCAACCGCGATGATGCGTGCCTGGGAGAATCGCGGCGACTGTGCCGTTTCCGATGAACCGCTGTATGCGGCCTTCCTGGCGGCGACCGGGATCGACCATCCGGGCCGCGACCAGGTGATCGCTGCCGGCGAAACCAGCCCCCACCGGGTGGTGGCCGAGCTGCTCGGCCCGGTGCCGGGAGGCAAGCAGCTCTGGTACCAAAAACACATGGCCCATCATCTGTTGCCAAAGATGGCGCGTGACTGGATTCCGAAGTTGACGAATCTTCTGCTGATCCGCGACCCGACTGAAGTCGTGGCGTCTTATCTGAAGAGCCGTGGCACGGTGACCCCGGAGGACATCGGCTTGCAACAGCAGGTGATGGTGTTCGACGAAATCGCCGCGGCCACCGGGACCCCGCCGCTTGTCATCGATGCAGGCGATTTCCTGCGTGCGCCCGAAGCCTATCTGCGTATGCTGTGCGCGTGCCTGCACGTCGAGTTCACCGATCGAATGCTGCACTGGCCCGCCGGTCGGCGCGCGAGCGACGGAGTGTGGGCGCGCTACTGGTACAGCGCGGTGGAAGCCTCGACGGGCTTCGAGCCCTGGCGGCCACGCGAAATCCGGCTCGAAGGACAGGCGGCGCGCGTGGCGGAAGCCTGCCTTCCCCATTACCGGCGATTACACGTCCAGCGGATGATGGTGTGAGCCCATGCAACACCGCGTTCGAGCGCCCGCGCCTGCGGCGCGATCCCGCCACCCGGTCCTCACCTCGATTTCCGTCCGGTCGTGTAAGTGAATGGACTACGCCCGAATCAGACGGGCACCGATCACGCAACAGGGCCTCTTCTGCGCAGAATTCGATGAGCTATGAGAAGATGATGGCAGTGAGCAGAATTTTTCACATCGATTGCGAGCTCGAGTACCAAGTCACGCGGCAGAGCGTGTTCGTCTTCAACTTGGCCGTGTCCGACAGCTGCGGGCAGCTGGTGCTTCGGGAGGCGTTCAATCTGCACGCGCGCGGGGCGGTGGATGAGTTCCGCGATGCGGGGCGCCTGAACCGGTACATGCGGATCGACTCGTGCCCCGGCCCATTGATCATCCGTTACCAAGCGACGGTCGAGGTCGAGCCGCCCGCGATCGACGAATGCGCCCTCGAGGTTCCGGTGGCGCTGCTGCCCGGGGATGTCCTTCCCTACTTGCGCGGCAGCCGGTACTGCGAGTCCGATCGGATTTTTTCGCTCGCCTGCCGCGAGTTCGAGAGGGTTCCGCACGGCTACCGGCGCGTTCTCGCGATATGCCAGTGGATTCGCAAGAACATCGACTACAAGCTCGGCACTTCGTCACCAGCAACCACTGCGTGCGACACCTTAACCACTCGCGCGGGCGTCTGTCGCGACTTTGCTCATCTCGCGATCAGCTTCTGTCGCGCGCTGAACATCCCCGCCCGCTTCGTGACGGCGTATGCCTGCTATCGCGAGCCTCCGCCCGACTTTCACGCGCTTTTCGAAGCCTATCTCGGCGGCCGCTGGTGTCTTTTCGACCCGACGGAGCTCGCGCGATTGGACGAGACGGTCCGGATCGGAACCGGGCTGGACGCCTCGGATGTTGCCTTCGCGACCTACTTCGGCGCGGCCGCGCTCCGGCGGCTCAGCCCGCTGATCGAGCCGCAGCCTGCCGTGACCGCGCTCGAATCGCGGTCGCGGCTGGTGTCTCTGCAGACGCCGGACTCCGGTATCCGCCTCGTTGCTCAAGCCTAGAGACCGTGTCCTCGCGCCGCGAGAGCCGCATCGCGCGGTCGATGGTCGTCACCATCAACTAGGTCTGCGGAAAGTTTCCACACAACTCTGGGGTGGCGAGATGGGTCTACCAGACCGGCGTCCGCGTCCTCTTCGGCCGTGGCGAGCCGAGCGGGAATGGAACAGGTTCCTGGTTTTCTGCGCGATCCTCATCGCGCAAGCAGCGCCCGCCACGGCTCAGAGCGGCTGGTCGAGCTGGTACCTCGAGAACTGGGGCTTCTACCAGAGAAACGAGAACAACAGCGGCCAGTGGAAGTACGAGCCGCGGCTGTACATCCCCTTCCGGCTCGACAGCGGCGCGACGTTCACGCAGCGCATCGACGTGCCGATGATCTATACGAACGATTCCGGCCCAGGTAACCCGAGCGGCGGATGGTCGGGCGGCTTCGGCGACATGTTCATCGAGGAGATCCTCGAGTCGCGGGAGCTCGCGCCTAACTTCCGGCTCAAGGCGAGCGTGCGTTTCGTGTTTCCGACCGGCAAGCAGTCGCCGTTCGGCGCGAGCCAATACCAATGGGCGCCCGCCGGCGGCTTCGTCTATGCGATGCCGGATCTCTGGCGGGGCGTGACCCTCCAGCCGTACGTTCGCTATTTCTCGGGCTTCGCTCCGACGCACGACAACGTGAAGGAGAAGCGCACGCTCGACCTGTATCCTGCCGCGACCTTCGGGCTCGGCGGGGATTGGTCGCTGCTGCTCTACCCTGACAACCCGATTACCTACAACGAGCAGAACGGGACCTGGTTCGTGCCGCTCGACCTGATGCTCGCGCGCAAGATCGACTCGACCTTCGAAGCCGGCATCGGCGGGGCCTGGAAGCTTGGCCATCCGAGCGACCCGTCGTATCGTTACATCATCGACGCCCGCCTCATCATTCACTTCTGAGCCCGACCATGGACCGCTACGACAACTACATTGCCGGCGAGTGGCTCGCCGGCGGCTCGACGACTGCCAACCGCAATCCGTCGAACCTCGACGACGTCATCGGCGAGTATGCGCAGGCCGACGCCGCGCAGGCGCGCGCCGCGATCGCGGCAGCCGCGCGCGCCTTTCCCGCCTGGGCAACCGGCTCGATCCAGGAGCGCGCGAACGCTCTCGACAAGATCGGCAGCGAGATCCTCGCCCGCAAGGACGAGCTGGGGCGGCTTCTCTCGCGCGAGGAAGGCAAGACGCTGCCCGAAGGCGTCGGTGAAGTGACGCGCGCGGGCCAGATCTTCCGCTTCTTCGCCGGCGAGGTCGTGCGCGTGGCGGGTGAGAAGATCCCTTCAGTGCGTCCGGGCGTCGAGGTCGAAATCACGCGCGAGCCGCTCGGCGTCATCGGCATCATCACGCCGTGGAACTTTCCCATCGCCATACCGGCGTGGAAGATCGCACCTGCGCTCGCCTACGGCAACACGGTCGTGTTCAAGCCCGCCGATTTCGTTCCGGGATCGGCGTGGGCGCTCGCCGACATCATCGTGCGCTCGGGCATTCCGTCGGGCGTGTTCAACCTCGCCATGGGGCGCGGCTCGGTCGTCGGCGAGGCGCTGGTGAGCGATCCCGCGGTGGCGGCGATCAGCTTCACCGGCTCCGTCTCCACCGGGCGCGGCATCGCCGCCAAGGCAATCGCGCGCATGGCGAAGATTCAGCTCGAGATGGGCGGCAAGAATCCGCTGGTGATCCTCGACGACGCCGACCTGCCGACCGCCGTGAACGTCGCCGTGCAGGGCGCGTACTACTCGACGGGGCAGCGCTGCACGGCGTCATCGCGCTTGATCGTCACGCAGGGCATCCACGACCGCTTCGTCGCCGCGATGGCGGAAAAGCTCGCTTCGCTCAAGGTCGACGATGCGCTCGCGCCAGGCACAGACATCGGTCCCGTCGTCGACCAGACCCAGCTCGACCAGGACCTCTCGTACCTGGACATCGGCCGCAAGGAAGGAGCGAAGCTCGTGCTCGGCGGCGAGCGGCTCAAGCGCAAGACCGAAGGCTACTATCTCGCGCCGGCGCTCTTCACCGGCGCGAGCAACGCGATGCGCATCTCGCGCGAGGAGATCTTCGGGCCGGTCGCATCCGTCATCCGCGCGAAGGACTACGACGAGGCGCTCGCGCTCGCCAACGACACCGAGTTCGGACTTTCCGCCGGAATCGTCACGACCTCGCTCAAGCACGCGTCGCACTTCAAGCGCCACGCTCAGGCCGGCATGGTGATGGTCAATCTGCCCACCGCCGGCGTCGACTACCACGTACCCTTCGGCGGACGCAAAGGCTCGAGCTACGGGCCGCGCGAGCAGGGGCGCTACGCGGCGGAATTCTTCACCGTCGTCAAGACCGCGTACATCGCGCCGTAGCCCGCCCGCGCGGCCGGACGACGATACCCGCCGTGCTAGACTGCTCGCGTCTAACCAGGGGACGAGACGCGTGAACGATCCGGCGCACGCGCCGCGCTCGATCCACACGGCGCGCATCGAGCACGCGGTCCGGCCGCGGCCTTCCACCTCCTGACGAGCGCGGTTGCCGTCGTTCACTTAATGGGACCGCTCGCCGGCGTGAAGGTATTGGAGCTGGAGGCGATCGGGCCGGTTCCTTTCTGCGGCATGATGCTCGCCGACATGGGCGCCGACGTGATCCTCGTCGATCGCCCCGCAGCGCCCGGGCTGGGACTCGATCTCGCGCGGGAGCACGATCTCATGCTGCGCGGGCGGCGCTCCTTGACGCTCGATCTCAAGCGCGGTAACGGAGTCGCCGCGCTGCTCGAATTGGCCGCGCGTGCCGACGTGCTGATCGAAGGCTTCCGGCCTGGCGTTCTCGAGCGCATGGGGCTCGGTCCCGGGATCCTGCTCGAACGCAACCCGAAGCTCGTCGTGGGCCGCATGACCGGCTGGGGACAGACCGGGCCGCTCGCGCCGCGCGCGGGACACGACATCGACTACATCGCGCTCTGCGGCGCGCTGCACGCGATCGGGCATGCGGGAGAGCGGCCGGTGCCTCCGCTCAACCTCGTCGGCGATTTCGGCGGCGGCGGCATGCTGCTCGCGTTCGGTGT
>DASVFM010000178.1:0-6233 GCA_036380055.1 Casimicrobiaceae bacterium | reverse complement strand
AGAACACGCCGAACCAGCCGCGGAGCAGATACACGTCGGTTTCGGTCTCGGCGATGCTTTCCGCTCGAACCGGGAGCGTCCCTCCCAGAAGAAAGAGCAAAAGCAACAAAGGGCCACGTGCAGCGCGGTGGACGACGCCCCGTTGCACGGTCGGCATCCCCCTCCGCCCGCGCAGGTCGGCGCCGCAACGCGAGGTCATGCGGGCTCCATGCCGTGGCGGCGCTTCGCCGCATTCCCCGCCGGCGATGCAAGAAAGGCGAGCAGCGCTCCGGCAGCCGTTTGTCGAAGCGATACGCTGCAGACCGCAGCCGAGAATGTCGTGACGAGTTGGATCTCGGGCGGCAGCGGGCCGACGACCGCGATGCCAGGCAGATGCACGAGCTCGCTCAGCTGCTGGAAGCCGAGCTCCACCTCGCCGTGTGCAATGAGGGTGCCCACGGGCACGCCAGCCTGCGCCTGCACGAGGCGCGGGGCGATCGTCGCAGCGATGCCCCAGCGCTCGAACAGGCGCGCAACGTAGACGCCGCTCGGGCCGGTCGAATAGCCGACGCTGCGAGCAGCCAGCACCGCCTGCCGGACGCGATTCTCGTCGCTGACGTCCGGCCGCGGCGCCGATGCGGCTACCGCGACGGCCACGCTCGAACGCGCGACGGCGACGCGACTGTCTCCAAGGACGTGACCGCCGCCGGCGAGCTTCTCGATCGCGTCGGCGGCGAGGACCACGAAGTCGAATGCTTCGCTGGCCTGGACGCGCCGCGCGGCGTCGACCCCTCCGAGCGACTCGACCGTCACGCGCTGCCCCGACTCCCTCAGGTATGCGTCAGCCAGCTCGCCGAGCACGTGCTGCGTCGCGATCGAGGAGATGCCGCTGATGGGTGCGCCTCCCGCTGGCTCGATGGCCATGTCGGCTGTCTCAGTCGATGTATTTCAGTCCCGCGTTCCTGAGCGGCTCGCGCATGTTGTACATGTCCAGGCCGAGCACGCCTGCGGCGAGCTTCGAGCGCTTCTCATCCTCGCTCGTCTGCCGTGCGGTCGCCGCTGCGAGCGTTTTCTGCGCCATTGCGGCGGGCACGACCGCCACGCCATCGTCGTCGGCCACGATGATATCGCCAGGCGTCAGCAGCGCTCCTGCGCACACGACCGGGATGTTGACGGAGCCCAGCGTCGATTTGACCGTGCCCTTGGCGGAGATCGCCTTGCTCCACACGGGAAACCTCATATCGGTCAGCGCGCGCACGTCGCGCACGCCGGCATCGATGATGAGCGCCTGTGCACCGCGGGCCTTGAAGCTCGTCGCGAGCAGCTCGCCGAAATAACCGTCGGTGCAGTCGGCCGTGACGGCCGCCACGACGACGTCCCCCTGCCCGATCTGCTCGGCCACGACGTGCAGCATCCAGTTGTCGCCCGGGTGCAACAGGACGGTCACCGCCGTGCCCGACGCTTGCGCGCCCGCGTAGATGGGTCGCATGTAAGGCTTGAGCAGTCCCGTGCGGCCCATCGCTTCGTGGACCGTTGCGGTGCCCAGCGCACCTAGCCTGGCAGCCACGTCGCGGTCCGCGCGGTGGATGTTGCGATACACGACCCCGAGCTCGTACATGGTCAGCGTCCTTTCGCTTTCAGTGCGGCGTCGCAGCGCGGATAGACGCGCCGTGCGTTGCCTTCGAAGATCTTCTGCCGCGCCAGTGGATCGATCTTCGCCGCCTCGATGTAGCGCCGCGTGTCATCGTAATGGTGGCCGGTGGTCGGGTCGACGCCGCGCACCGCGCCGATCATCTCGCTCGCGAACAGGATGTTGTCGATGGGAATGACCCGCGTGAGCAGATCGATGCCGGGCTGGTGATAGACGCAGGTGTCGAAGAAGACGTTGCCGAGCAGGTGCTCCTGCAGCAGCGGCTTCTTCAGCTCCTGCGCGAGGCCCCGAAACCGCCCCCAGTGGTAAGGCACCGCGCCGCCGCCGTGCGGGATCACGAAGCGCAGCGCCGGAAAATCCTTGAACAGGTCGCCCGTGACGCACTGCATGAACGCGGTCGTGTCAGCGTTGAGGTAGTGCGCGCCGGTGGTGTGAAAGCACGCGTTGCAGCTCGTGCTCACGTGGATCATCGCCGGGATGTCGTGCTCGACCATCTTCTCGTAGAGCGGATACCAGTGGCGGTCGGTGAGCGGAGGTTCCTTCCAGTGGCCGCCCGACGGGTCCGGATTGAGGTTGATCGCGACGAACCCGTACTCCTTCACGCACTTCTCCAGCTCCGGAATGCAGGTTCTGGGATCCACGCCGGGCGACTGCGGGAGCATGGCCGCGCCGATGAAGCTGTCGGGAAATAGCCGGCTCACGCGGTAGATGAGCTCGTTGCAGATCGCAGCCCAGGCCGCGCTCACGTTGAAATCGCCGACGTGGTGCGCCATGAAGCTCGCGCGCGGACTGAAGATGGTGAGATCGGAGCCGCGCTCGCGCATGAAGCGCAGCTGGTTCGTCTCGATCGACTCGCGCAGCTCGTCGTCGCTGATCCTGAGCTCGGATGCCCGGGGGCTCAGGGCCGGATCCTTGATGCCGGCGATCTGCCGGTTGCGCCAATCTTCCAGCGCCTTGGGCGCCGTCGTGTAGTGACCGTGGCAGTCGATGATCATGGTGAAGTCGCTGCGAGCCCTCGGTGGATGAGCGCCATCAGCTCGATCTTCCCGGAGCCTTCGCCTGATCCCAGGCGAGATTTCCGGCTTCCTTGCCCGCGACCGAGTACAGCGCTCCGGGGGCGTTACGCGTGCGCTGGAAGTCTTCGAGCGATTGACCGCGCATCGCGGCGTAGATGTGCAAGTTCGAAACGCCCGTCACGGCGCCGAGCTTCTCGAGCATGAAGAAGATCGCGCCGTAATGCATGAGCCCGCGCCAGTCGCGCCGGCGGACGAGATCACGCTCCTCCTCGGTAAGCCCGGCCGCCTCGAAGCTTGTCTCGGGATCACGCAGAAATGCCTCGCGGTGCGCGGGCTCGACCATCCGGTGCAGGTAGTCGTTGAGCCGGAACGCCTTCACGCTTCGCTCGAGCGTGAACGGATACGAGCCCTCCACGGTCTCCGCCCCCTCCAGCTCGCGGGCGACGTGCTGGCGCTGGCGCTCGACCATGCCGGGGGTGGCCGCCTCCTCCGCGCCCTCGTAGATCGCGGTGGCGATGCCGGTCATCGACGGCAGGTAATAGCTCCGGAACTTGCACTGGACGCTCGCCGCGAGCGCGCCGCGCATGGTGAGCCACATGACGACCTCGGAGCCTTCGAATCCCCCGAGCCTCGCGTACTCGGCGATGGTCATCTCAGCGAGCCTTTCCGGATCGCGCTCGAAGAGATCGAGGAAACGGCTGTCCCATTCCGGGTTGTTGAACCCGGCGCGCTCGCCGTGCACCTGGTGCGACAGGCCACCGGTGGCGGCGATCGCCACCTTGAGATCCTCGGGATAACTCTCGATGGCGCGACGCAACGCCTGCCCGAGCTTGTAGAAACGCCGCGCGCTCGGGATGGGAAACTGGAGCACCCCCATCTGCAGCGGCACGAGGCGCACCGGCCAGTCGGGCTCGTGCGGACAGAGCACCGACAGCGGCGAGAAGCAACCGTGGTCGAGCGCCCTGTCCTGGAAGAACGACATGTCGAACTCGTCGGCCATCAGCGAGTGGCCGATGTGCGCGGCTAGCTGCGGATGGCCTTTCACCGCGGGCAGGTCGCGCGGGCCGGCGCCCTCGTCGGCCACGCGCCACTGCGGGCCCACGCCGAGCGCGAATGCCGAGTAGTGATCGAAGAAGAAGGAGGTCACGTGATCGTTGTAGATCAGGAGCAGCACGTCGGGGCGCTTCTCGGCGAGCCAGGCGGCCAGCGGCGCGAAGTTCTCGAAGATCGGCTTCCAGACGGGATCGTCACGCTTGTTCCTGTCGTAAGCGAAGCCGATGGTCGGCGTGTGCGACGCGGCTATGCCGCCGATGATGCGTGCCATGCCTATGCTCCTCCGCAGAAGTGATCGGGGCGAAGGGGACGACGTTTCGCGCGAAGCCCCTGCGCCCTCAATGACGACGTGCCGCCCACGGCCGCGCGCGTCCCCTTTCTCACGCCGCGAACCCCAGCAGCTTGCTCGGCGTGTCCACCAGAAGCCTGCGGCGGTCGGAGGCGTCCGGGAAGAGGGCGAGCACCAGCTTGAGCAGCACGCCGTAGTCGACGCGCGCCGGTGCGCGCAGATAGGGCCAGTCCGACGCCCAAAGGCAATGATCTAGCCCGAAGGCGCCGATCAACGCCTCCACGAAGGGCCACGCATCCTTGTGAGGCGCCGGCTCGCGCGAGAACTTCACCAGGCCCGAGAGCTTGACGAAGGCGCGCCGGGTTTCGCCGAGCTCGAGCAGCGCTCGGAAGCCCTCCTGGTCGAGGCCTCGATCGACGGTAGGCCGCCCGCAATGGTCGACGAGCACCCGCACGCCGGAAGCAGTGAGCAGCGGCATCATCGGCACGAGCTGATCGTGCTCGACCTGAATGTCCACGAACATGTCCAGCGCCTCGAGTCTCTCGAGCAGTGGCTGGGCGGCACGGTAATGGTCGACACCATAGTGCGTCACGTTCCACGCCACGCCGAGGACTCCCTTGCTCTTGAGCTGCCTTAGTTCGTCGACGCTCGCATCGTTGCGAACTACTGCGATGCCCTTGTAGCGACCATCGCCGCGGGCGATCGTGTCGAGCATGCACGAGTTGTCGAGGCCATAGCCGGAGTTGGGTCCGACGAGCAGCGCGTGCTGCGTACCGTAGGCTTCCATCACTTGCGCAAGCTGCGCCGGCGTTCCCATCTCCTGACCCGTCGGTGCGTATTGCGTGTCTGCACGGTAGGGGAACCGCGCGGGATCAAGCACGTGCACATGGCAATCGATCTTCGGCTCGTCGAAGATGCGAACGTCCACGGCGCAGGCGCCTAGAAAGTAGCCGCGATCGCCTGCTTCAACGCGGGTGTGATCTCGGGCATGACGCCGAACCACGCATTGAACGCGGGGCGCGCCTGGTTGAGGAGCAGCCCGAGACCGTTGACGGTGACGTTGCCACGCTGGCGCGCCGCGGCCAGCAGCGGCGTCTCGGGCGGGACGTAGATGAGGTCGCCGACCAGCGCGCCCCTTGGAAGGCGATCGAGCGCGATCTCCAGCGGTGGCTTGCCTGCCGAGCCGAGGCTGGTCGCGTTGGCGAGAAGCGCGACACCGTCGAGCGCCTCCTCGCGCCGGTCCCAGGGCAGTACCTTCACCACCGAACCAACGGCTGCGGCGATCTCCTGCGCCTTGTCCGGCGTACGGTTGGCCAGCCGGATCTCCTTCGCCCCCTGCGCCGCGAGGCTAGCAACCACCGCGCGCGCGGCGCCGCCCGCGCCCAACACGAGGATCGGGCCGCTATCGGGTTGCCATTTCGGGTCGACGTCGCGCAGGCTCTGGATGAAGCCGTTGCCGTCGTTGTTGAAACCGGTCAGCGTCCCGTCCTTCTCCACGACGACCGTGTTGACCGCGCCGATCCGGCGCGCGAGGTCATCGACGCGGTCGAGCAGCGGAAAGATCGCCTGCTTGTGCGGTGTGGTGACGTTGCAGCCACGCAAGCCGAGCGCCGCAATGCCGCGCACCGCCGCCTCGAGCTTCTCCGGCGGTACGCCGAACAGCACATACCGCCCAGGAATGCCGTAGTGCGCGAGCCAATGGTTGTGGATCACGGGCGAGCGCGAGTGCGCCACCGGCCACCCGAGGAGGCCCGCGATGCCGAAGCTGTTGGGTTCTGCCATCGTTCGCTTTCTTTTCCTGGGTCCCTACTGGGCCGACGCCGGTGGCAGCACGGCGATGACCTCCTGCTTGCCATTTACGACCTTGGTCATGAAGCTCTCGCGATCGAGATCCCCGTTCTTGTCGAAGCTGACGTCCATGAGGACGCCCGGGTAGTCCTTCGCCGAGAGCTTGACGCCATGCATGGCGCTGGCGAACGCCTTGGGATCGAGTTTGCCGACCTTCTCGGTGACGGCCTTGACGACGTACATCGCCGTGTAGCCCTTGATGCCGTTGTGGTCCGGCTTGTACCCGTACTCCTTCTGGAATTTCTCCGCGAAGGACTTGATCAGAGGATTGGGAGCATCCGCCGTGAGGCCCACGTGCGCGACGGCGCCGTTGGCGGCCTCGCCGGCGAGCTCGATGACCTTCTGGCTGGTGAGCACCGTCTCGCCGACGATCGGCTTGTCGTAGCCCTGCTTCCTG
>DASVFM010000177.1:0-14580 GCA_036380055.1 Casimicrobiaceae bacterium | reverse complement strand
CCACGTAATCCGCCGCTCGGCGGTGCAGCGTCGGCAGGTTCGGCCCGTAGGACATCAGCCCCCCGGCATCCACGAAGAACCGGTTGTCGTAGATCGCCGGCACACGCACCTTGTCGGCGAAATCGAGCAGATGGTGCGCATAGGTGAACATGACCGGATCCCCGGTCTCGGTAAGCGCCTGCGTTCCGTCCTGGCTCATCGCGTGGAGCGCCACCTCGATCTCGTCCTTGTCCCGTACCTGCTGCGACTGCAGCTGCATGCCGAGCTTCTGCGCCGCTCCCTGCATTATCTCGACCTCGACCGCGTTGTCCCCTCGTATAGGGTTCCACAGAACGGTGGCGCGGTTGACGGTCGGCGCGGCCTCCTTCAGCACTTCGATACGCTTGGCGCTGAGGTCGAGCCACGAAGCGGAGATTCCCGTGATGTTGCCGCCCGGGCGCGCCCAGCTGGCGACCAGGCCGGACTTCACGGGATCGCCGGTCGCAGCGACGACCACCGGGATCGTCGCGGTTGCGCTCTTCGCCGCCTTGGCCTCCGGCGTACACGCGGCGACGATGAGATCCACCTTGGCATCGACCAGCTCGCGCATGATCGCCGCGAGCTTCTCGGGGTCGCCGTTCGCATCGCGATACGAGACCTGGATCGTCTTTCCGTCCACCCAGCCCAGCTCCTTCAGCCGCGCGGCGAACGCCTCGACGAAGGGCGCGGACGGACCGATGCGATAGAGCCAGACGTAGGCGACCCGGGGAGCTTGCTTGGCGCCCTGGGCAGGTGCCGGCAACGGAGAAGCCAGCATCGCGGCGAGCGCTGCGCAGGCAAGCTTCACCGCGGTTCGCCTCATCGTGGTCTCTCGCCTCTTAAGGATGAAACCGGCCGCAGTCGAGACTCACCCGCCGATGCGCTGGCCGGTCGACTTGTCGAAGACGTGCACCATCGCGGGTTCGACCGTCAGGCCGATCCTGTCGCCGGGATTCACGACGGGACGACCGTGCGTCACCAGAACGATCTGCTCGTCGCCGACCTGAACGAGCAGCTCTGTTTCCGCTCCGGTCGGCTCGACGACGACGACCTCGCCCGGGACCGAGCCTGACGCACCCGCAGCTGCCAGCGACAGGTGCTCGGGCCGGATGCCGTACGCAACCTGCTGGCCGTCGGCGCCGGCAGCCCCCGCCAGCGGCCACTTCACCCCCTTGGCAGCATCCACGTGTGCCGCCCCGTTGGCCCGTCGCACGGTACCCTCGATCACGTTCATCGCCGGCGACCCTATGAATTGCGCTACGAAGAGGTTACCGGGCCGGTCGTAGAGCTCGAGCGGAGTGCCGATCTGCTCCACGCGACCGTCGTGCATCACCACGATGCGGTCGGCCATCGTCATCGCTTCGACCTGGTCGTGGGTCACGTATACGGTCGTCGTCTTGAGCCGCTGGTGCAGCGCCTTGATCTCGCCTCGCATCGCCACGCGAAGCTTCGCATCGAGGTTCGACAGCGGCTCGTCGAACAGGAATACCTTCGGGTCGCGCACGATCGCCCGCCCCATCGCCACACGCTGCCGCTGGCCACCGGAAAGCTCGCGCGGATAGCGCTGCAGATAAGGATCCAGATTCAGAATCTTCGCCGCCTTCGCGACGCGTTCCTCGATCGTCTTCGGGTCCGCCTTGCGCAACTTCAGGCTGAACGCCATGTTCGCCGCGACCGTCATGTGCGGGTACAAGGCATAGCTCTGGAATACCATCGCTATGTCGCGATCCTTCGATTCCATTTCGTTGACGACCTTGCCGTCGATCGCGATGGTTCCCCCGCTGATCTCCTCGAGCCCGGCCAGCATCCGAAGCAGCGTCGACTTGCCGCAGCCCGACGGGCCGACGAGGACCATGAACTCGCCGTCGTGAATGTCGAAGCCGATGCCGTGAATGACCTTCGTGCTGCCGAAAGTCTTCTCGATGTTCTGAAACGATACGGATGCCATGGCTACCTCATCAGCTCTTCACCGCGCCCGCAGTCAAGCCGCCGACCATGTAGCGCTTGAACGCGTAATAGATCGCCGCCGGTGGCAGCGCGTAGATGAGCCCGACGGTCATCAACAGCTCCCACGGCGAGTCGTCGGCGGCAAGGAAGTTGCCGAGCGCGACGGCCAGCGTGATCTGCTTCTCGTTGGACAGCAGCAGGAACGCATAGAGATATTCGTTCCACGCGAGCAGCAGCGCATAGGTGCCGATCGCGACCAGCGAGGGCATCATCAGCGGCAGGTAGACGAGGCGGAAGAGCTGCAGCGGCGATGCGCCGTCGATCTTGGCCGCCTCGTCGAGCTCGTAGGGCAGCTTGTCGGAGGCTTGCTTCAGCACCCAGATCGAGTACGGTGCGGCGATCGTCACCATCGCGAGGATCAGCGCCCACTGGTTGTTGAGCAGCCCATAGGTGCTCATCGTCTTGTACATCGGCACCGCGAGGAACGCCGCCGGAATGAAATACGTGAACAGGGCGAGATTCATCACCAGCCTTCCGCCGCGCACGCGCAGTCTGCTGATCGCGAACGCCGCGCCGGTGGCGATGAGCAGCGTCAGGATTCCGACGGTGACCGCTATCAGGAACGAATTCCAAAGCTGGAGCCAGAAATGCGAGAGGTAGTAATGCTGCTCCCTGAATACGACCTCGAAGTTGTGCAGCGTCGGATGGTCGGGCCAGAGCTTGCCGGCGAAAGCGGAATCCTTCGGCGAAATCGCGAACAGGAACAGGTGATAGATCGGCAGCATCGTCCACAGCAGCACGGGGATGCCGATCAACAGCAGCTTCGCCTCCCTGCTCGCGCTGCGCCAGGAGAGCTTCATTTGGACAGCCGCTTCATCATGAAGTAAACGAGAGGCAGCACGAGCGGCAGCGCGCACACGATCGCCGCCATCGAAAGGTCCACCTGGTCGAGACGCAAGTAGCGAATCCCCAACGTTGCCAGCACGTGCGTCAGGTCCGCCGGTCCTCCGCCGGTGAGCAGGTAGACGCTGTTGAAGTCGCCGAGCGTCCAGATCATCGACAGAATCGTCGAGGTCAGGTAGAGCGTCTGCAGCGACGGCCACGTGATCGCCGTGAATTTCTGCCAGCTCGATGCGCCGTCGACCGAAGCCGCCTCGTAGAGCTCGCCCGGGATCGCCAGGCGGCCGGCGATGAGGATCAGCGTCCAGAACGGCAGCGACTTCCAGATGTGCATGAGGATCGCCATCGAGAGCGCGAGCGGCGGCTCGTTGAGCCAGTTGGGGCCGTCCGCACCGGTCAGGCGAAAGATCAGCGAGTTCACCAGGCCCCATTCGGGATTGAGCATGAAGCGAACCGACAGGATCGTCGGAATCGACGGCACCGCCCAGGGCAGGATGAACAGCAACGACAGCCACTTGATCCACGGGCGCGTCTGGACGAAGAACCCCGACAGACACAAAGCGACGAGCATCTTCAGATTGATGCCCACGATGAGGAAGATCAGCGTGTTGACGACCGAGCGCGCGAACACCGGGTCGTCAGCGAGCTTCACGTAGCTCGCCGGATGACGGGCGAGGAACAGACCATAGCAGATCGGGTAGACGACGAACACCAGAAACACCAGCACGTAGGGCGCGAGCATGATCGCGCCCCACGCCTGCCACGGCGACATTCGCTTCTTCACGGGCCCTGCGGGAAGCACGGGCTCGGTGCGCGGAAGAGCGAGCGTGGACACCGGTTCGAATGCTCCTCTTCAGGGAGCGAGCGCCGAAGCCTTGCGCAGCCGCGGCGCCCGCTCGTTCAGTTCCCCTCCCTCAGCGCGGAAGGGTCCTGCTCAGCCTGCGACCGCCTTGATGCGGGCGATCATCTCGTCAACCGCCTTGTCCGTGGGCACCTTCTCGTTGACGATCCTGTTCATCGCCTTGGCCCAGACGTTCTCGTTGTTCAGGATCGTGAACTTGTAGTTCTTGGTGAATTCGAAGGTCACGGTGCCCGCGTGGAACTGGTTGTAGACGGCCGTGCGGTGTGGGTCCGCCTTCCAGAACGGCCGCTCGGCGGCGGACTTGGTGACCGGATACCAGCGGCCCAGTGAGCCCTCGACGTAGGGCGTCAGGTTCTCGTCCTGCAGCATGAAGGTGACGAATTCCTTTGCCCGCTTCTTGTTCTTCGAGGCTTCGAAGATCACTCCCGTCTTGACGGCGGCTCGATAGACCATCTTCGTCCCGTCGGGCTTGTTCGGAAAGCCAGCCGTGCGGATCAGCTCATAGTAGTTCTTCTTCGCCTGCGCGCGCTGCTCGGCGGACAACGATTCGTTGTTGGCGTCGTCCAGCCACTTGGCCGCGATCGAGATGGTCGCGTTGTGCGTCATGATCGTCGTCTTGTTGTGGAAGGCGACGTTGTTGTCGGGATCTTTCCAGCTGGTCGACGACGGAGGAGTGCAGCCCTTGAGGTAGGGCGCTGTGTAATCGTTCATCGCGTCGATCAATCCCTGCCGCACCTTGGGATCGTCGACCAGAAGCTTGCCGTTGTCGTCGACGAGCTTCACGTTGTAGGCATCCATGAACGTGAGGAACGAATAGAACGAGTCGCTCGAGTCCACACCCATCGGAAAGCCCGTCGCATAGTTCCTCGTTCCGCTCTTCTGGCGGTAGGCCGGCTGCACCTTGTCGCACCAGAACGACCAGTAGTCCTTCCAGCCGGTCGGCAGGTCGGATTCCTTGAAGCCGGCGGTTCCTAGCATGTCGATCCAGTACTGAATGTGCATCGTCTGCTGTTTCAGCGGAAACGCGTAGTACGCTCGCTTCTTGGTCTTGTCGTTGTACAGGTAGGTTGTCTCGACGGTGTTGGGCAGGAAGGCGGCCTTCATCGGTGTGAGAATGTCGGTGATGTCCTCGAGCTTCCCGTCGAACGCCCACTTTCCCGTGACCTGGAAGTCGTAGACGTCGGCGTAGGCGACGTCGGGAGGGTTGCCGGCGTCCAGCGCCGACACCGTCTTCGGAATCATGTCCTGCACGGGATACTGCGACAGTTCCACCTTGACCTTCGTCTTCTCCTCGAACTTCTTGATCGCCGCGAGCAGCGCGTCGTCCTCGGACTTGTAGAAACCCTTCACCCACCATACGGTGAGCGTCTCCTGCGCCAGCGCCTGCCCCGCGAACGCCATGGCGCATCCGGCGATGATGCCGGCAAAAAGCTTCTTCATTTGATCCCTCCTCGTCGTTGAAGTGATTCCGCGCTGCCGCATGAGCTTCTTGGCGAGCTCTGCAGGCAGGGTAAAAGCAAGCCCTGCCCGTGTCAATGCACCGCGCCGCTACATGACCGCACCCAGATACCACGGCACGAATTCGTTCTGCCCGTAGCCGTGCAGCTCGCTCTTGGTCTTCTTGCCCGATGCTGTGTCGAGGATCATGCGGAAGAACCGCTGCCCGATTTCCTCGACTGCGGCGGTGCCGTCCACGATCTCGCCGCAGTTGATGTCGATGTCTTCTTCTTGCCTGTTCCACAAGTCGGTGTTCGTGGCGAGCTTGAGCGATGGCGACGGAGCGCAGCCGTAGGCCGAGCCGCGCCCCGTCGTGAAGCAGATCATGTTCGCCCCGCCCGCGACCTGGCCGGTGGCGGACACCGGATCGTAGCCCGGCGTGTCCATGTAGACGAAGCCGTGCGCGGTCACCGGCTCGGCGTACTCGTAGACAGCGACGAGGTTGCTCGTCCCGCCCTTCGCTACCGCGCCCAGCGACTTTTCCAGGATCGTCGTAAGTCCGCCCGCCTTGTTGCCGGGTGAAGGATTGTTGTTCATCTCGCCCTTGTTGCGCGTCGTGTAGTCCTCCCACCACTTGATCCGCTCGACGAGCTTCTCACCCACCTCCCGCGATATCGCGCGACGCGTGAGCAGGTGCTCCGCGCCGTAGATCTCCGGCGTCTCGGAAAGGATCGCCGTGCCGCCATGGCGCACGAGCAGATCCACCGCAGCACCGAGCGCGGGGTTGGCCGTGATGCCGGAGTAGCCGTCGGAACCGCCGCACTGGAGCCCGAGCAGCAGATGACTCGCGGGGACGGGCTCCCGCTGCACTTTGCTCGCGTGCGGAAGCATCTCCTTCACCATCTCGACGCCGCGGGCAATGGTCTTCGCGGTTCCGCCGGTGTCCTGGATGCTGAAGGTTCGCAGCAATTCGCTTTCCTGCAGCTTCTCGGCGCCGAGGAGCGCGCTGATCTGATTCGCCTCGCAGCCGAGGCCCACGATCAGTACGCCGGCGAAGTTCGCGTGCCGCGCGTAACCACCGAGCGTCCGGCGCAGCACGCGCATGCTCTCGCCGTTGACGTCCATGCCGCAGCCGCTGCCGTGGGTGAGCGCGACCACGCCATCCACGCCGGGGAAGCGTTCGAGCGCTGCGCCCCCGAACGCGTCGGCGATGCCGTGCGCGACCGTCGCCGAGCAGTTGACCGTCGAAAGAATCCCGAGGTAATTGCGCGTGGCCACGCGGCCGTCGGGCCGAACAATCCCCTGAAACGTCGCCGGAGAGGTGACGTAATCCGTGGGTCTCACGTCGACCCCGAAAGCGTAGTCGCGTGTGAACTCGCCCATCGCCAGGTTGTGCAGATGGACGTGCTCCCCGGGAGCGATTTGCCGCTTCGCAAAGCCGATGATCTGGTTGTAGCGCTTCACCGGTTCGCCGCCCTTGATCGCGCGCGTCGCGACCTTGTGCCCCGGTGGCACGAGTCCCGACACCGTGAGCTTCTCGTCGAGGAGCGCCGTGCCGGAGACGAGCTGCTGCCGCGCGATGACTACGTCGTCGTTTGGATGCAGGCGGATGGTGAGAGAAGTTTTGGTCAGCATGAATGTCTCCGCGACTGAAGATCGAGTAGTCCCGCCCTTAGGCGGCGATCAACTGCACTTTCGTGCTTCGCGTCCTGTCCTTCGCCAGTTGGAAAGCCTTGACCGCTTCGGTGAGCGGGAATTGACCCGAGAGCAGCGGGCGCACGTCGACCCGCCGCGAGGCGATGTACTCGACGGCCCAGTCGAACTCGATGCCCCAGCGGAAAGCGCCCTTCAGATCGAGCTCCTTGACCATGATCTCGTTGACGACGAAGGGCAGCGGCTCGTGCGGGAGCGTGCCGACCTGCACGACGGTGCCGCCGCGCTTCGCCGCGGCCACGCAGGTCTTGAGCGCGGCGAAGCTCCCCGAGCACTCGAACGCGACGTCGACCTGCGGCGCGGCGAGCGCATCGGCTTCGATATCGCCGCGGATGGTGCGCGCGGCGCCGACGGCGCGCGCCGTGGCGAGCGGACGGTCGAGGACGTCGGAAACGGTCACCGACGCCGCGCCGGCGAGTCGCGCAGCGATCACGGTGAGGCAGCCGATCGTGCCGCCACCGGTAACAAGCGCGTGCTTGCCGAGCAGGTCGCCGGCGCGACTCACCGCGTGCAGTCCAACCGCCAGCGGCTCGGCGCAGGCGAGCTCGCCTAGGGTCGCGTCGCCTTCGACGGGATAGCATTGCCGCTCGCCGAGCACGAAGTATTCGGCGAACATCCCCTGCACGTGCGGATACAGGCTCGCACTGCCGAGAAAGCGCATGTTGCGGCACAGATGCTCGCGCCCCTTGCGACAGTAGTCGCAGCGGCCGCAGGCCTGCGAGGGGCTGACCGCGATCTTGTCGCCGGGCTTGACGCGAGTGACGCCCGGGCCGACCTTGGCTACGACGCCAGACGCCTCGTGTCCGGGAATGAGCGGCTCGCGGATCACGAAGCTGCCGTTCCTGCCTTCGAAGTAGTAGTGCAGATCCGACCCGCAGATGCCGCCTGCCCCGAGGCGGATGAGGACCTGTCCTTCGCCGACGGCGGGCTCGGTTTCGGGCTCGATGCGCAGGTCTTCCTTGGCGTGGATACGACAGGTCAGCATGACGGCGTGCTCCGGGAGAAGATTCGACTCAACGCTGGGTGTCCCAGCTCCTGCTGAAGCGTTTGTACGCCCGATCGAGGTGCTGCTGCATGGCGGCGCGAGCGCCCTCCGCGTCGCGGCGTCCGATCGCTTCGAAGACGACGCGATGCTCGGCGAGCGCGCCGTCCCACGCCTTGGGCGTATCGTAATGGTGCTCGAGTCGCGTGAAGAGCGGGCCCATCCTTTCCTCCCACAGCATCTTCACCACAGCGACCAGTGCGCCGTTGCCCGTGGCCTCGGCGACCCGCAGGTGAAACAGGCGGTCGGCGGCGAGCGGGGAGCGCTTCTCGACATCCTTCATCCTGCGCATCTGCTCGAGCGCATCGGCCATCGACGCGAGCTGCGGCTTGCGCGCCACCTTCGCCGCCAGGGCCGCACACTCTCCCTCGACGATCCAACGCGCGCGCAGCAGCTCGAACGGTCCTGACGTCGCGTCAACCTCGGCCACGGCGTCGCCGTTGGCATGAGGCCCGAGAACGTAGATGCCCGAGCCGATGCGCACGTCCACGAGACCCTCGACCTCGAGCGCGATCAGCGCTTCGCGAACCGACGGTCGCGACACGCCGAGCTGGCGGGCGAGATCGCGCTCAGGCGGCAGGCGGGAGCCGGCAGGAAACTCCTTCGAGCGGATCAGCGTGCGGATCTGATCTGCGATCTGGCGGTAGAGCCGGCGCGGTTCAATGCTGTGGATCGGCATGGCAACGCCTTTCGCGGGCGCGCCCGTAGCAAAGCAAAATCCGCGGCTCTGGTCAAGTGGTCTTACCAATTTCCGCCGCGTGCTGTTAAACTATGATTGGCGGCTGAGCGGAGCGAGAAGACCGTGTGCGGAGGGCGGCGGTGAGCGGAAGACTGGCAGGAAAGACGGCGCTGATCACCGCGGCCGGACAGGGCATCGGCAGGGCGAGCGCCGAGGCCATGGCCGCGGAGGGTGCGCGGGTGTTCGCCACCGACATCAATCCGAAGGCGCTGCAATCGCTGGGCGCCACGGCGGGTCTGACGACCCGCGTTCTCGACGTCCTGGACGATACCGCCGTCGAACGCACGGTCGCGGAGCTGCCCGCGCTGGACGTCCTCTTCAACTGCGCCGGCTACGTTCACAACGGCACGATCCTCGACTGCTCGCCCAAGGACTGGGAATTCAGCTTCAACCTCAACGTGCGCGCAATGTACGTGATGATCCGGTGCGTCCTGCCGAAGATGCTGGAGTACGGCGGTGGCAGCATCATCAACATGGCCTCCGTCGCCGGCTCGATCAAAGGGCTGCCCAACCGCTTCGTCTACGGCGCCTCGAAAGCGGCGGTGATCGGGCTGACCAAGTCGGTCGCCGCCGATTTCGTCGGGCGAGGAATCCGCTGCAATGCGATCGCGCCGGGAACGGTCGACACGCCTTCGCTTGCCGATCGCATCAGCGCCTTCGCCGACCCGGTCGAGGCGCGCAAGGCCTTCATCGCGCGCCAGCCCATGGGACGGCTTGCCAAACCCGAGGAGATCGCCCCGATCGTCGTGTTTCTTGCCTCGGACGAATCCGCCTTCGCCACCGGCAACGTCTATTCCGTCGATGGCGGAATGACCATTTAGCGAGACCCGACCTACCTGTCGCACTGAACGAATAGGAGACCCGCATGAAGCTCGTACGTTATGGCCCGCCAGGAAAAGAGAAACCCGGCCTCATCGACCGCAGCGGGAAGCTGCGCGACCTTTCGCGCAAGGTGAAGGACATCAACGCGGCAGCGCTCGCGTCGGGCGAACTCGCGAAGCTGCGCAAGCTGGACCCCGAGAAGCTGCCGCAGGTGAAGGGCCGCAGCCGTCTTGGACCCTGCATCGCCACACCGTCGAAGTTCGTCGCGATCGGCCTCAACTACGTCGACCACGCCAAGGAGTCCGGCAACCCGATCCCGGAATATCCGGTGGTGTTTTTCAAGGCCGAAACCTGCATCGTCGGCCCCAACGACAACATCATGCTTCCGCCGGACTCGACGCACACGGACTGGGAAGTCGAGCTGGGCGTCGTCATCGGCCGCACCGCGCGTCACGTTCGCGTCGAGGATGCGCTCAAGCACGTTGCCGGCTACTGTGTCATCAACGACGTTTCCGAGCGCGACTACCAGCTCAAGCGGGGCGGCTCGCAATGGAGCAAGGGAAAAGGCTGCGACACGTTCGGGCCGATCGGGCCGTGGCTCGTCACCACGGACGAGATCAAGGATCCCCAGAATCTCGACATGTGGCTCAACGTCAACGGCGCACGCCGGCAGACCGGAAACACGCGCACGATGATCTTCGGCGTGGCTGCGCTCGTCGCGGATCTGTCGAAGTGCATGACGCTGCTGCCAGGCGACGTCATCACGACCGGCACGCCACCAGGCGTGGGCATGGGCATGAAGCCCGAGCCGCAGTATCTCAAGGCAGGCGATGTGGTGACGCTCGGCATTGCCGGCCTGGGTGAGCAGCGTCAGAACGTCGTCGCGTTCAAGGGTCGCCGCTGAATCGGCGGGACGCTTCGACGCGCCGCGCGTCCGGAATGAGAACCTCCTCGAACCCCGGCAAGGTGCCTGCCACTCGCGCCTTGTCGCGCGACGATTTCCTGTATCCCCCGCTCGCGGCAGCCCGCAGCGGCCGTCTAGCACTCGACCGGCGGCACACGATGCACTGGGAGGAGTCGGGGAACCCGCGCGGTGTGCCCGTCGTCTTCCTGCACGGTGGCCCCGGAGGCGGCAGCTCGCCCGACCACCGACGGTATTACGATCCTTCGTTCTACAGGATCGTCCTCTACGATCAGCGCGGCGCCGGAGAATCAACACCGCTGGGCGAGCTTCGCGACAACACCACGCAGCTCCTCGTCGCCGATCTCGAGCGCTTGCGCACGCACCTGGGCATCGAGCGCTGGCTCGTCTTCGGCGGCTCGTGGGGCTCGACGCTTGCGCTCGCCTACGCCGAAGCGCATCCCGAGCGCGTCCGCGGCCTCGTGCTGCGCGGCATCTTTCTCGGCGGCGCGCAGGAGATCGACTGGTTCATGCACGGAATGCGCTTCCTGTTTCCCGAACCGTGGCAGGCCTTCGCGGGATTCCTGCCGGAGGCCGAGCGCGGCGATCTGCTGGCGAGCTACTACCGGCGCCTCACCGATGCCGATCCAGCCCTACACATGCCAGCGGCGCATGCCTGGAGCCGCTACGAGAGCTCCTGCTCGACCCTGCTGCCCGATCCCGAGCTCGTCGCTCACTTCGACGAGGACGTTGTCGCGCTGGCGATCGCACGCATCGAAGCGCACTACTTCGTGCACCGCGTGTTCATGGCCGAGGGCGAGCTGCTCTCGGGGGTGGCGCGCATCCGCCATATCCCAGGGATCATCATTCAGGGACGCTACGACGCGGTGTGTCCGGTGCTGACCGCCGACGAGCTGCATCGTGCCTGGCCGGAGGCCGAGTACGTGGTGGTGCCCGATGCGGGGCATTCGGCACGCGAGCCGGGGATCGCCCGCGAGCTGGTTACCGCGACCGACCGCTTCCGTGCGCGCTTGGCGTAGCCAGTCAGGGCAGCTAATCCTTGCGCGCCTCGACGGGGATGATGATGCGCACATCGTCGCCGACGACCTTCGGGATGCCGTACTTCATTCCCCAGTCCGAGCGCTTGATGTCGCCGGTTGCCTCCGCGCCGCACATCGGCCGCTTGTTGATCGGGTGCTCGCCGCAGATGACCTCCGTGACCTTGAGCCTCAGCGGCTTGGTCACGCCGAGCAGCGTCAAATCCCCGTCCGCCCCCACGACGCGGTCGCCATCGAAGACCAGGTTGGATGATTTGAAGGTGATGGTCGGGTACTTGGCGACGTCGAAGAAATCCTCGCCCTTCACGTGCGCATCGAGGCGCGGATCGATGGTTCTGATCGAAGCGGCGTCAATCGTGACGTCGATGCTGCCCTTCTTCGCCTCCCGGTCGAGCGTGATCTTGCCGCTGAGTTTGGTGAACGAGCCGCGTTGAAGCGAGTAGCCCATGTGCCGCACCTCGAAGATCGGCTGCGAATGCACCGGGTCGATCGTGTAGGTATCCTCGGCCGCAGCCGCGGCGTTTGCAACGACCACCAGCAAGGCCGCGGCGATCGCGGCAGCAACCCCTCTCTTCATCGTTCCTCCGGAAACAGCGGAGTTGAGATGCCTATTGCTGGATCGCTTCGACCGCCACCGCGATGCGGACCTCGTCAGCTGTCGAGGCCAGATTCTTGGTCATCCCGAACTCGGTCCGTTTGACGGAGGCGGAGATCTCCGCGCCGCACACCGGTTTCTTCGTCGAGGGATGAATCGCGCACTTGAAATCGCTCACGGCGAGCGTTACGGGACGGGTCACGCCGCGCATCGTGAGCTCGCCCTCGGCTCCGACGACGTTATCGCCGTTGAACTTGAGATTGGTCGACTTGAACGTGATCATCGGGTACTGGGCGATGTTGAAGTAATCCTCACCCTTGAGCAGGTTTTCGCGCGGCGGGCTGCCCGAGGTAATGGTCGAGGCGTCGACGGCGACATCGATCGATCCTTTCTTGGCTGCCCGGTCCAGAACCACGGTGCCGGTCGTTTTGCCGAAGCTGCCGCGCTGCTGCGACAGGCCGAGATGGGTCACCGAGAACGTCGTGGCGGTGTGCAGCGGGTCGATCCTGTAGTTTTCTTCCTCGGCCAGCGCCGGACCGGCGACCGCGACTACGGCAGCCGCGACGATAAGACGTGCATTCATGGACCCCCTCCCTGAACAGGTTCACGCCGCAAATGCTCTACCGCCCGCACGTGTAATCAAGCCGCAGGCGGCAATACCATTCGAAAGCGCACGACCACGTCGTTGGCCACCATCTCGGTGTCGGACCAGATGCCTTCGCCTACTTTGTAGTCCATTCGCTTCAGCGGAAAGCTCCCCTCGGCCACCCGGTTGCCGTTCGCGTCCTTCTTGAAGGCGATCGGCACCACGATGTCCTTCGTGACGCCTTTCATGGTGAGCTTCCCGGTCACCTCGAAGGCATCGGCTCCCACGCTCCTGATCGATGTCGATGCGAAGCGCGCGACCGGGAACTTCGCGGTGTCGAACCACTGCGGGCTCCTGATCTCGGTCTCCGATTCGTCGCTCGCGAGATCGATGCTTGCGAGCTCGATTTCGAAGTCCGCCTTGGACTTCGCCAGGTCCCTGGGCAGAAATACGATGTCGGCCCGCCATTTGCGGAAGCGGCCCTCGACATTCACCCCCAGCTGCTTGGAGACGAATCGTATCTCGCTCTTGTCGGCGAGCAGCCCTTGCCCGTGCGCCTGACTCGCGCCGATCAGCAGCGCGAGCAGCGGGACGAGGAGCAGACGCAGTACCTTCATCCTTCACTTTCCTTCGGTCCGAATGCCGGGAGCATGCGCCGGAGCGCGGGATCTCGGTCGGCGAAATGGTGCTTGAGCGCGGCCGCGGTATGCACACAGACCAACGCGAAGAGAAGGAAGTTCAATGTCACGTGCACACCCCGAAGGACGTTCGCCAGCGGCTTGCTATTCGGCACCAGGTCCGGCAGCGGAAGGAAGCCCAGATAGACCACCTGCACGCCGGTGGCGGAGCTGTAGAGCCAGCCGGACACGGGGATAACGAGTAAAAGGGCGTAGAGAAGCAGATGCGACGCGGCAGCGGCTCGCCGCTGCCACTCCGCCATGGTGACCGGCGGCGGCGCGCGATGAGCCCAGCGCCAGGCGACCCTTGCGCATGTCAGCAGGAATACCGTGATCCCGATCCACTTGTGCCAGAGATACAAATGCAACTTGAGCGGGGTGATGTGTAACGGAACCATCGACAGGCCAAGCCCCAAGTTGGCGAGGATGAGCAATGCGGTCACCCAATGCAGCGCGACCGCGGTATTGTCATACCTTGCAACAATTGCTTCCATTCGGGCGGTCATCCGACCACGGCGATGCGGCTTTGTAATCGGAGCGCAAACAGCCTGTCAACTGCCGTTGTTCCGGCGAAGTCCGACAATGACGTCGGTATAATGCGGACGGTTCGACCCGCGTCTCGCCCCATGACCTGTCGCTCGCGCGCCGCCTGCGCTTTGCGCCTGCTGACGATGCTTGTCCCGGCGGGCTGGCTCGGCTGCGCGGATGCCGCAGCTGCGCTCCCGCCGCCGGTGGTTCGCGCGTTCCTCGAAGAGCAGATTCCGCTGAGCGCCGTCAGTGCCTACGTCCAGGAGGTCGGGGCGCCACGGCCGATCTTCTCCTGGCAGCCGACCCGCGCCATGAATCCGGCTTCGACGATGAAGCTCCTCACGACATTCGCGGCGCTCGAGCTTCTCGGCCCCGATTACCGATGGCGGACCGAAGCCTACGCTGATGGACCGATCGTGGACGGCACGCTCGAGGGCAACCTCATCCTCAAGGGCTACGGCGATCCGAAGATCACGATCGAGCAGTTCCAGGCCTTCATCGCTTCGCTCCGTGCAACGGGACTGAAGTCGATTAGCGGCGACCTCGTCCTCGATCGCAGTTACTTCGCCCCGGCGCGTCGCGACCCGGCTGCTTTCGATGCCCAGCCCCTGAAACCTTACAACGTCGGACCGGATGCACTGCTCGTGAACTTCAAGAGCGTGCGCTTCGTGTTCACGCCGAATCCGACCGGCGACGAAGTGGCCGTCCACGCCGAGCCTCCTCTGGGCAACGTGGGGATGCACGGCGCGCCGCGC
>DASVFM010000176.1:0-23609 GCA_036380055.1 Casimicrobiaceae bacterium | reverse complement strand
CGCCCAGGAGCTTGTCGAGGAGCTGGGGAGCCTTGTCCTCGAACACCTTGGCCATGCGGTTCTTCCGCGCGTCGGCGGCGTTCTGCTGCGCCATCTCCATGTCGCGCTCGTGCTGCTCGTTCATCGCCGCTTCACGCGCGTTGATCGCTTCCCAGTAGCCCGACTGGAGCTTGGAATTTTGCGCGCGGATGTCCTTGTTTTCCTCCAAGAGCGGCTGCGTCACGTTCTTCACGAGGTTCTGCACCACTTCCATCATGGAAATGAACTGCTTGTTTTGCGCCTCGACGTGGCCGTGCGCCTGTTTCAGGAGCGACGTCCCACCCTTGAACGACTCTTCGATCACCTCGGCGCCGGGCGTGGTCTTGCTGCCCTCTTTCGTCTCTGCTGCGTCGCCGTTGCCGTTGGCGTAGGGGCGCGGGTTGGGGCGTCGTCCGTACTTGCCCGGTTCGAGCTCTTCCAAATCTTCGGGGTTGTAGCGCCAGCGCTCGTTTCGATCCTTCACGCGGCGGATCCGTCCCTGCTCGCCGGCGCGTTTGATCGTCTTGTAATTCACGCCGGTGAGGACTTCGGCCTCCGTCAACGTCGGCCACTCGTACCACTCTGGCGTTTCCGGCGTGGCTGCTGCTGTTGCGCCGTTGTCAGTCATTCGCGTGGGCTCCCTTCGGCTTGCGGTTCTTCAGCCATTGGAACCCGAGATAGGCGAGACCGCCCACAATCCCGATCGTCACGAGGCCCTTGCCGAGCTCTTCGGCACCGTGGAGCGGCGCGTCCATGTAGTGCGAAGGCGGAGCGCCCGAGGTGATTTCCGATTTCTCGTTGGGCGTGAACACCGCTTCGAGGAGGTAGTTGTCGTCGTGCGGCCACGGGATCTTCCCGGCCTCGCCGCGGTTGTAGAACCGCACGGTGCGCAGGTCCGCCGGTCCGTCGAGCACCAGGAGCGGACCCGAGAGCTTCTCGCGCTGTGCGGCAACAGCGAGATCCTTGGGAAGCTCGCCAGTCTGCACGATCTGGATCTGACTGCCCTTGAGAGCGATCGGATCCGAGACGTTCGATCCCGGCGATTCCGCCGCGGCGTTCTCGACCCAGATCCGGAGGCGCCGGTCGCGGTCGAGCCCAGCCATGCTCAGCTCGAAATCGAGGTCCCGTTTCTGATACACGCTCCACGCGTTCCAGCCCGCGAAGATGGGAGCAAAGTCAGCCATCGCGGCGGAGCTCCGGCGGTTCACCGCTCCAACCGAGCGACGACCACGATTCGAGGAGAAACTCCTCCGCCGTCTTCGTGACGCCGGGTGCTCGCACGCAGCACGCCCAGCAGCGGACGTCGCGCTTTGCGAGCTCCCGGTCGCATGTGAAGACGAGAAACACCACTCGCATCGGCGCATCGCGGAAGACGTGGCACGTGTCCGCGTCGATCACGCGGTACGTGCACACCGCCTTAGGTTGGCTCGAGCTCGAGCCGCCGGCGAACCTAAGGTCAGGCATCCCGCAACGCTCCCCAGGTGATCGGGCCGACGACTCCGTCGTCGTCGAGCCCGTGCCGACGCTGAAATGTGCGCACCGCGCCAGCGGTGATCGGACCGAAAGATCCATCGACGCGCACGAACATGCCGAGCCGTCCGAGGCTGTTCAACGCTTGCAAGATGGCTTGCACGAACATCACGTCAGGCCCTCGATCTCCTTGGCGCAGCACGGCGAGCGTGGCGACGTCCGAGCGCGTGAGCAGCAGCGATCCCGATCCCAAGGAAGACCAGAGTGCCGACGCCGCCGGCGTCCCCGAGACCGGCGTCGCCGTCGAGGATAAAGGGTCGGCGTCGAGCCGCCTCCCGCCGGCCTTCGCTTGCACGCGGTCGAACACGGCAGCCATGTCCGCAACGGTGATGCGCCCGTCGTGATCGACGTCGAGGCTACTGTTGACGTCGTAGTTCTTGTCGCTCACCACCTGCTGCGTCATCGCCAGGCCTGGACGCTGCCCGAGGCCCACCACGTAGTAATCGAACGGCCGGGCCGCGCTCGTGATGCCCATGCGTCGGTAGAACGCCGCGACGTAGGGGAGCTGGTCGGTCGCGCTCATCTGCGCGAGCTCGGCCGTCGAGGTGCCGAGCGTGCGCGCGGTCTGCTCGGTGAATTGGATCAGCCCGGTGGCCGTGCCTTTCGGGTTGCGGATGCTCGGGTCGAAGCCGCTTTCGGAGCTCATCACGGTGGCGATCGCGTCAGCGTCGAAGCCGTTTTCCGCGGCCATTTCCCAGAGTGCCGCGCGGAATCCCGGCGAGGTTCCGGCAAGCCCTGGGACTGCGAGGATTGTTCGGTCAGGCACCTGCAGCGCCTTTCTTCGTCAGAAGTCCATCGACCATTGGATCGCACCCTGCTTGGCGCCTGCTGCGCTGTTGTTGATGTCGATGAACTTCGCTCCGCCAGGGATCGGCACGTATTCACCCGTCGCATGGGTTGCGAGCAGCTGATCGCCGGTCCAGAGGTCGAGAAACACGCCCGACGTCACGAAAAAGATGCTCGTCGTGGCCACGAACGGATTGATCGCCGCACCCACGGCGGCATCCCCAAGGAGCTTCCACGCGTTCGCTCCCGGTGGAACGTTGAGCTTGATGTCGTTGACGCCACCGACCGGGCCGGGCACGACGGTGAACCACTGTGTCAGCGTCGCGTTTCGACTGGGCGCGGGGTACTCGGCGAAATAGGCAAGCGCCGTCACCTCGTACGTGGGCGAAACGAACACATTGCCGACGTCGGCTCGCTCGCAGCGGAGCATGATGTCGGCGCTCGAAATGGGAAGCGCCAGGATCTGAGCGCCGATGGCATCGATCAAAAAGTTGCGTTTCGATCCGCCCACGCCAAGAGCGAGAGACCAGCGGAAGATGTGGTTTTGTCCCGGGACCGAGGTGTCGTATTTGCTCTGGTCGAGCGCGAGCATCACCGTGTGAACGATCGGGGCGTCGTCGGTCGCTTGTTGCCACCGCGCGATGTCGCGTTCTTCGTTCTCCTTCCACGGCGGCTCGAAAATCTGACTCCGGCCGTAGTTCTGCCACTGGTCGAAGTCCTCGCGTTGAACCGCGCCGCGACGTCCAAAACCTGTGTAGCCTCCTCCCATGATGTCACCTATGGACGCAGACTTCTGCGCGTGGCGGTTGACCTTGCGAATTGGGCAAGCAAAAGCCCGCGTCGAACGTTGCGGCATCGGCCGCGGCGGCGGCGTCGGCCTCGGATGCGCCACCGGAACCGCCGACGTTCAGCGGTTCCGATGCGGACAACAGACCGTCGCGAGCACCGCACGCGACGAGCGCGAGCACCAGGAGCACAGCGAGCTTACGCAACCCGGCCTCCCATGCGCTTGTAAACCGTGGTGACGACGGCGTACGGGTCGCTATACCGGTTCGCGTGCGGGGCGACGATGCGCTCGGCCCGTGCCCAGAGCTTGCGATCGGCGACCCAAGGCGGAGGGTCGCCGGCGACAGAGCCGTGGCCGTGGAAACTGTGGCTGCCGATGTTCACGGTGGCGTTCCAGTCGGCGCCTACGGTTTCGTTCACGCCGAAGATTTGCGGATCGTCCACGCCGACGCGCGCACCGGCGCGGCCCGTGAACACCACGCGCCCGTTTGGGTGCATCGTGAAATGCTGGCGCACGGCTTGGCCGATGTCGTGGCGTTCGCGGATGGTTTTCGCCGCGGCGAGGGCCTCCGCGTCGCCGGCCTTCGCCCGCTGCACGAGCTGGAATGTGGCAAGCGCGCGTTGCGCGCTGACGTCGCCGGCGCTGGCGAGCTGCTGGGCGTTCGCGAGCTTCTTGGCGAGGTTTGCGCGAGCTCGCTCCATCCGCTTGCCCTTGCGCGCCAAAGCCTTCGCCGAGGCCTGATGCTCCTTCGCCTTCGCGATGAGTGCGGCTTTGGCGGCGCCCTTGGCCTGCCGAGCTCGGGCCACTGCGACCTTCGCCGCCGTCGCGTGCGTGACGGCGAGCTTTGCCGTCGCCGCGTGCTTGGCGGGATCGACCTCGTCAAGGGTTTTGTTCGCGATGGCGAGACCCGCAACGGCGGGAACGCCGACCGCAGGAAAGACGACCGCGAGGCCGCCGGCAGCGATCTTCGTCACCGGCGATCGCACCACTGATCGGACACCATGCCATGCATCACTGAGGAAACTCATCTCGTGTGCTCCTTCTTCGCTTTCTCGTCGCCGCCCGTCACGGCTTCCCAGCCGAGCACGAACAGCTCCACGACGGCCGAAGCCGCCAAGCTTTTCACCACCAGGTTTTCGCGTTCGCCGGCGAGGGCAAGGCCCAAACCGATGATCGCACCGCGCACCGCCACGTCGCGCACGACCTTGCCGGTCGCGCCCGGCTCACCACGGAGGGCGGCCGCGGCGTCTTCGGCGCTCGGTAGCGGCGTCGACGGCATCAGTTGACGACCTTCCCCACGACGTCGGTCGCGGCGTCACCGAACAAGCTCCCGAGGTCGAGCAATGCATCGGCGAGCTTTTCTTGGAGCTCCTCGGCCTTGCGTACGATCGCCGGCGTCGGGATGTCGGGCAGACCGAACAAGTGCTTGAACGCGTCTTCGAGCTTCGGCATCTGCGGACAGCACGTCGGGCAGAGTGCAACCACCTCGAACAACCGTTCCGGGTGGAACCGCACGCGCCGGACGCACTCCGGGCAAAAGCGCACGTCGATGCGCACGCCGCGCAACATCACGGCTTCCCCGGCACGATCGCCTTTGCAGCGGCCATCCATTCGTCGGAGCGTTGCGGGTCCTTGGTGGCCATCGCGATGAGCGCTGATCGGTAGCTCTTCTGCGTGTTCACCATCGTGCCGTAGGGACCGGGCCAGTAGTAAGGCTTCGGCGGCACGATGCCGAATTTCTGCGCCAGCACGAGCGCGGCGGCCGGGCCGTACTTGCCGTCGGGCTTCAGGCCGTTGGCATCTTGGAACCGTTCGACGAGCGTCTGGTCCTCGCTACCCTTGTGCGCCATCTTCAGATGGAGCGCGGTCTGCCCGGCGAGCAGTCGGTTTGCGTCCTCGGGTGGCGCAAGTGGCGGTTGCTGAGTGAGTGGCGGTGGTGAAACCGTCACCGGCGGCTGTCCGAGCGGCGGGAACACGAGCGGCGGAGCGACGCCCGGCGTTTTGGTGTCGCTCGGCACGGCGTTCGCCGGCGGTGCCTTGACGCCGGATTTGATGGCCGCTTCGATCGTCGCCGCCATCTTCGTGAGGTCGGCCGCTTGCACGGCGTAGCCAGCCTTTTCGAGTTCGGCAGCGACGGCACGCAGCACCGTCGGATCGGCGCTCTTGTACGCGCCATCGATCTTGCCGAGCAGATCGGGCGGTGGCGTGGGTTCGCGTCCAGGTGTCGTGCTGACCGTTTCGGCGTGCGCAGTGCCGCCAGCGAAGAGCAGACCGAGTGCGGCGAGCCCTGCGAGACCGAGTTTCAGCGCCATCAATGCCATCGTTACATTCCTAGGAAGCGGCTGGGATCTTCGCGCGGTCCGTGGCCGTTGCGCGGACCGTGGCGCAGTTCTGCGTGATAGATGAACGGCGCGCCGTGTTCGTCGAGCCGCCAGTAAATCAGGGGGTGCGCCTCGAAGCCGTGCTCCGCGAGCTCGGCGAGACGCCACGCCGTGAGGTGCTTGCAGTCACCCCAGCCGCGTTTGTAGAGAGTGACGCAGTCCACGAGATTGTTCGGATTCGGCTCGCGCCGGTACACGACGCGGCTCGCATACAACAGCGGCAAGGGCCGACCGCGCATGCGGTAGAGACGGAGCAAAATTCGGTTGAGCACGACCGTAGCGTCCAACAGCCGCCGGCACACCGACGCCGTGAGCATTGCTCCGGCGGCCGGGTGTCCGGCGAGCTGTTGGATCTCGTCCGAGGGAATTTGCATCTCGAACCGCACGCGGTGTCTCCTTACGGGTTGACGACAGCCGCACCGATGATCGCCCCGCGGAACGTCTGCGGGTCGGCATCGATGTTTTCCACTTCGATCGTGACGTCGTTGCCCAAGTTGGCCGTGTAACCCATCAGCCGCACGCCCACGCCGACCTCGGCGAAGACCTGGGCCGGAGTGTCACCGGCAGCAACGAGCATCGACTCGCGACCGATTTTGAGCTCGTGAATGCTGAAGAACGCAGCAATCGTGGAGCTCACGACCAAACGCTCGGTGCGAAAGGTGCGCTGCGGACGCGTCGTGACAGTCACGGTCGCGCCTGCGAGAACACTCGTCGCAGGGAACGGGAGCACCTGGGTTTGACCACCGCGCGGGGTCTTGGTGCGCGTGATCATTGCGTTGCGTGCGGCGACCTGGCGGGCCATCGCATGCAAGCGTGCTTGCGCCAGAGCCGCACCACCCCGAGGGGCAGCGGCGCCGAGCAGCAACCGATCGTCGCCGAGGAGCAATCGGTCGTCACCCTGCAGGATCTGGTCGAGCAGATCAGCACCCACAATTTCATCCTCGCCGACGATTTCGTCCTCGCCGAGGAGTTCGTCGTCGTCGCCGAGCATGCCGAGCAAGTAGTCGTTTCCCAAGTAGTGTCGTCGTCGGGCCATGGCTGGCCTCCTTCAATCAAGCGGCTTCGCCGCGCGTGATGTCACGCAGCAGCGGGGATCTTTGTTCCCGTCTTCTTCTGCTGCGCTTCGATGAGCATGTGACTCGTCTGGCGGGCAGCGACGACGGCGAGCAGGCCACTTGCGAAGGCTCCGACCCGTTCATTGTTCTCCGAGTCGAACATGTCGGCAGCAGCAGCGCCGAGCAGTGCGACTCCGAGAGCCATCGACGTGGGAACCTGCGTCCCCGGCAAATAGGGGTACTTCACGTCGAAGAAACCAGCGGCCACGCCACCGGCGGCCGTTGTGATCGAATTGAGTCCGAGCCGCGCGCCGCGCTTTGCGATTTCTCGCGTGCGGCTGCGCAGTCGTTGGAGCTTCTCCATCGCCTCAGTCTTCGTCATCTCTTCTGCCACGATTCACTTCCTTGGCCCGGGGCCGTTTTGCGTTGCGGTTCGGAGGATGGTTACTCCATGACCATCCAGGTAAAATCGTACGCGGTGCCGGCGAGCGGTGCGCTGGTACCGGTGAGCGTGAGCGCGAGCGTCGTCGTCGTCGAAAGAGCCTTGACGCTCATCGACGTGATTTCGGGCGGGTTGTTGGCGTCGGTGCGTTGAGCGACGGCAAAAGGAGTCGCGGCGAACGCCGTCGGAAACGTCAACGTCGCAACTGCGCCCGGCGCGGGGACGCCGGCCGCAGTGATCGTCACCGAACCTCGCCGACACGTCGAGCCGGCCGCAACGCTCGTCACGGTCGCGCCGGCGCCCCAGTTCGCGTCAAGCGCAAAATCGGTCGTGATCACGGCGGTGACATCGGCTGCGTCGTTTGGAACGGCGATCGCGCGGAAGCCGACGCCGGCGGAGTCCGCTTGACCTTGCACGACGTGTTTCACCGCTTCGCCGGCGGCGGTGTTGATCGTCCAGTTCCAATACGAGTCGTTGACGTTCGGGTCGTCGTCGAGCTGCGCGGCGAGATTGCCGGCGTTGACGATCAGATTCATCCGGATCGCGCTTTGGACGTCGGCACAATGCACCGCGCCTTCGCCGTTCTCGCCTACGATCCAGATCGTGCCATCGACCACGGCGTTGTCGTTGGCGAGCTGGCAAACGAGCTTCGTACCGAGCGGCGTGCGGGCGTAGTAAGCCCAGATCGCCCGGTTCGGATTGCCGTTGGGGATCGACTTGCGAACGAAGCCATTTGGCTGCGCCGCGACTCCGTCCCACGACGACGCAAACACGCGTTCTTCGGGGGACGCGACGTCACCGCCTCCGGTCGCGGCGTCAGGATCGAGCTGCACCGATCCATCGGTATACGCGGCGAAATGGTTGCGACCCGCGGCCTGGTCGAGGATCCGGATCTGCGTCTGGCCAGGGTTGGCGCCAGTGCGCGTGACGACGGTGTACGCGTTCCCGGGACTGCGGTCCGCCAAGAACATTCCCGAATTTGGAACCGTCGGCTGGTCCCAAAGCGCATTGAAGAGCGTGGAGTTTGCGAGCCCATCGACTTGGATCGTCGAAATGTAACCGCGCGTGCCATCGACCCACGTCGCGCACTCGTAACCGCTGCCGTTGCCGCCCACCATGGCAACGTAGATGCCGTCGCCGGCGCCGGCGTGGATCACCTTGATGGCGGGTCCCTGCGTGTCGAGCTGTGCCGCGGTGATGTCGATGTAAATCGCCGCCTGTTGCGGATCGGCCAGCGTTGGATCCACCCGTGCGAAAAAATGCGCCGTCTCGCTCGTGCCGCCGACGAGCGCGGGCATGTAGCCACGCGCTGCGAACCGGACTACAGAAGGGTTGATGGGATCGGAGTTGAGGATCGTTCCCGTGCCGACCTGCATCGGAAGGAACGGAACGCCGTTGTTGACGGCGAAACCGAGCAAGCCCGGTGCGCTGCGCCAGATGCCCAGGCCGAGCTCGTTCGCGAAGTTCGCGCCACGTGGGACCGCCAGCGTGCCGTCCGGCATTGGAATGCCACCGGCGCCACCTCCGGACGGTAGAGGGATGCCGGACGCTGACTGCCGCTGGAAGGTAAGCGGATCTGTCAAAACGACCTCCGAAACCCGACCGCAAGCCCGCGATGGGCAAGGGGATTCCAGCAACGATACGGGACCCGTTCACCGGGCTGTAGAGGCGCGCCGGTTCAGTACCGACGTCCATAAGCTTGACGGGCGTCCAGCTGTGGACAATTCTCGCGCCCCGAGTCGGCACCACCCATAGGTGGGGCCAACCGACCGGAAGACTAGTCCGATCGGGTGGCTGCTAAGGCCGGCGACACGTGCAACCGTGTCCGCGGCGACAACAAACCACCACGAAACCCCCTCGGCGTCAATTCGAGAGGGACACATTTTGTCCGCTCTCGCGGCGGCGGAATTGTGGAGCAAGTCCGCCCGCTTTCGGCACCCCGGGGGCAAGCGGTGAGCCGGAAGAGCAGAGCCGGAAGCTACCGCGTCGCTGGGGAGCACGCTTCGTTCCGTGCCGCCGAGCTCGGCCTCTCGTGGGCTGCGCAACAGGTCGCCTACGAAATCGCCGCGTGCGGCCCGAACTGTTGGCGCCAGGTGTGGAGCATCATCGATCAAATCGTCGAGCGCACGGGCCGGCGACTCCATCGTTCGACGATCTTTCGCGCGCTCCGGGACCTGCGTGATGACGAATTGATCTCGAGTCGACGCGTGTGGCCATTTGAGCGTTTGGCCGAGGCGAAGGGGTCGATCGGTGCTGGAACGTGCTTGCGTCGCGCGCTGTCTGCGCTCGTCGGTAGTTTGCTCGACAACGCGCAGGAACAGCTCCAACGGTGGAAGCAGAAGCGCAAGGAACGCGAAGAGCGCGAGCAGCAGAAGCGCGATCGCGACCAGCGTCACCGACTACTTGGCGAACTCCGCGAGGAGATGAAAAAGCCGGCTCGCGCGCCGCGTCAGTATCAAACGTTTGTGCCGGACACGACGGAACCTGAACGTATGGATCCGCGTGAGGCACTCGCAGCGGCACTCGCAGCAGCCAACGTCCTCGATGCGGGCTCAGGCTCGGCCGAGCCGGTCTCGTTCGAGCCTGAGCCCGTGGGCATGTCGTGGGAGATGCGTTTGATCGACGCGGAGCTTGAAGCGATCGACGAGCTCGACACCGGGCCGCCGGAGTAGCAGAGCCGGGGGGCGAATCAGGGAAGTGGAGACGACGGCGGATAGGCGGTAGCCTGTCCGCTTTCGCGTGCGTGCAGCAGATCGCCGCGCGAAAGCGCCCGAGCGAGCAACGCGAGCGGCGACATGCGAGCGGAGCGAGCTCTGGTTTGCGGGTCCTGGCCACGTGTGATGCGACGTCTGGGGTCGCGCTGCTGCGACTACTTCTGAAGTCGACCCTCCGGAGGGGAAGCGTTCTCAGAAGAACGCTTCCCCTCCTTCGGACCCGAAACCAGAGCTCGCTCCGCTCGCATGTCGCCGCTCGCGTTGCTCGCTCGGGCGCTTTCGCGCCCGGTCTCGTGGCTCGTTCCGTTACGGCCCGGAATGCGTCTCCCAACCGGCAAACGCAAGGACGGGCCGAAAGCGGCTCAGGAATGTGGTGTTGCGGCGGGGGCGGCGTCGGCGCGAAACTGTCAGCATGCGGCGTGCCGATGCGGACAAGGCAGCACGGAAGAGCCTGGCGGTTCAGAAGCGCGAAACCGCGCGGTTGCTGAAGGCTCTGGGCGGCGAGCTCGAAAAGGAGATCCGCACATCGATCGAGGCGACTCTCGTCGGGTTCGGGGCGGCGTTGACGGGTCCGGAGTGGGCGCCGGCGCGTGAAGACGAAGTGTTGCCGACCAAGGAGCAGATCGACGACCTGGTCACACCAGTGACGGAGGCGTTCAGCGACGCTTTCAACTACCTCCGCGAGCAGTTCAGCGACGAGCTCGTGCAGAGCATCGACGAATGGCTAGAGGCGGACGCCGACGTCGATTACGGCGAGGACGACGAAGACGCCGACGAAGAAGAGTAGATCGCGCGGTTCTGCTTCTCGGCTTCACGGAGCGCCGCGGCCGCGTTCGCGGCCGCGCCGATGTAACGCTTTCGCACCCGACCATCGCCCAAGGTGATGTAGGCATACCAGTACGGGCCGTGTAGCTTGCTGCCTCGGGCGCAGTGACAGCCCTTGGTGCCGCACCGCACGAGCTCGGAGGCGACGCGCGTCGACGTCACGGTGCGGCGCGCGATTTCTGCCTCCCGCCGTTGTTCGATCTCGCCGCGCCGGTCGCGCTCGGCCCAGAGGGCCTCTTGCACTTGTTCGAGCTCGTCATCGCGGAGAAACGAGAGCTTGAGCTGTAGGCGCCGCCGGCGCGTCGGATTGACGATGGAACCGAACACCCAAGGATCAGTCACGTTTCACCGTTTCGATCAGAACGACGGCGCGCGAGTCGTCCACAGTCAGCGCGGTCCACTCGCGGCGCTGCGAGTTCAGACCGAATTTGGTCAGCTGCTCGGAGAACGCATCGCACACCGGCGCCTGGTGGAGTACCGTGCACTGGGAATCGAGCATCAGCACAACGCGGCCGCAAAACGGACACGCGACGCGCCGAGCATCGACGACGAGATCCAAATCCGTCATCGACGAGCGGCCTGGTCGAGCGAGTCGGAAAACTCCTCGGACACCGTCACGCGCAGCGCTTCATCGCTCAGGGCTTCGGGGCAGAGCATCGCGAGCACGAAGATCGCGAGGTTCACGGCTTGGGGTCCGTCGCAACGCCAGCCGGTGACCATGCGGTCGATGGCACCTCCCTCGCCGGCGTGAATCCGTGACCCCAGTTGGCCGGGCAGTTTCAGCACCACCAGATCGTCGCCGTGCACACCGGCGATCGAAACGTTCCCTCGCGGCACGTCTACGAGTTCCACCATGGCCTTAGGTATACCAGGGCTCGACGAGCTCGGCAACCTAAGGTAGCGTCGTTCTCGCGGCGCAAGCCGTGCCGAATGCAGTCGGCGCCCGGCGTCCGGCGGAGCTGCAGAGACCTCCGCCGGCGCTCGGCCAAAGGAGGATCGATCCATGTCGTCACCGTACCGCACGCAAGGCCCAGGAGATCCAGACGAACCGATCACATTGGTCGGGAAGACCGGGTTGCGTCCGCTGGACGAGTATCTGAGAGAGCTTGCAACGGAGCGCGACGGCTGGCCGTTCACGTATCTGCCCTTGTGCGAGACGACGATCAATGCAGGAACCACAGCGATGATTACGGCTCGGCCACAACGGCCGTGCACGGTACGCGGTCTGCTGTTCGATCCGCAGTGCGCACCGGACGTCGTTCTCGTGGCTTTCCAAGCCGCTCGGGAGACGCCATTTTTTTGCTACGGTGAAGTGCCTGGGCGGCTGCTCACGTTCGATCCGGGACATCCGACCATCGAACAAGTGCTCATGGCGGCGCGGTTCAATCCGATCGTTTGCCAAATCGGCAACGATATCTCGCTGAGCGTGCGGGCGGAGCGGGATTGCGTCGTGCGGGCCGTCGTGCTGACCGAACCCGCTCCGGACTACGCGACGTCGAAAACCCTTCGCGAGGTTCACGAATTGCTGCAGCGCTACGAGCAGCAGGCGGCCAGCGACAACCGGCGGATCGCCGATCTGGTTCTGGAGCTCGAACACTTGCGGCGAGAACTGCGACCGACCGAGCCGGCGCCGACGCAATCGATCGACGAGCGGTGCGAACAAACAGCGCTGGGTGTGCGTTGCATTCTGGCGCGGGGGCACTCTGGCTCGCACATGGGAAACGGCCCAGGCGGGTGGAAGGACGACGACAACGACAACGGCGCTTGGATGACGCCGACGGACGAGAGCTGATGCGAGCACCGGTGCCGTTGGTGACCTTCGTGGACTTGTCTCGGCGATCTGCCGTGCCGCGCGTTCGTGATCTCAGTGCAGCGACGTTTCACGGCGACGACTTCACCGAAGAGACGATCCTTCCGTTGTCCGCTCTGGAACTGAAGCCGCCGACGATCAGAGTGCCGGGTCCGCCTGGAATGGACCAACAGGTGCCGGCACTGCTACAATCATCCCACCTCGTGGGAAGAGTGCTCGTCTGTGTGTGGGTGGCGGCGTACTGGGAGCCCGGGCCGTGATCGTCCGAAACTGCACGATCTGCATGTGGCGCGATCGCCGCGAACCGGCAGCGTACGTCGCGACGGCGCGTGATGGACTGCAGTGGTTCGAGTGCGGTGGTCACGAGGCGCGCGAGCATGGCGAGCTTTTAGGCGACGACAGCAGCGATCGAACCCTCGAACCGCTCGGCGCGTGGCTCGCGCGCAACCGGCTGCCGTTGTTCGAGCCCGGCACGGTGCTCGCGCTTTGCGCCGACTTCACGCACCACACTCGGGGAACGGCCGTCGAGGTGACACAAACCGGCGTCCGCTGCGACGTCGGAGCCGGGGAGCTTCTCTGGTTTGGCTGGCACGAGATCCTTGCACCTGTGGTGACGAGATGAGCCGGTGGCGCAGCATTTCGCGAGCGACCGGGAAAGGTCAGATCCGGATCGCAAAGGTACTCGTGCGCGAGCTTGGCACTGGCCAAGAGGTGCGACCGTGCGCCTGGTCTGATGATCTGAATTTCGACGTGTGGCTCAAGAGAGACGTCGTCGAAGCGCGCGGAAAGGTGTGCTCCGAGCTTTGGATCGAGTGCACGTCCAAACCACTCGATGCGGTGCTCCTGGTCGTCACGTTCATCGACGAGGCGACCGGCGACGTTACGGGGCAGGTGGTCAAGATGGAGCGCGATCGCGCGGAGCTCAACTGATGACGGATAAACCTCACGTGCACCGCTGGCGTCTTCGTTGCTATTCCCAGGTGCCGGCAATGCACAGACCAGCCGGAACCACTCGGATCGAGGGTGACGCGTCCGTCTTGCTCGGGAGCACGACCTGGGTTTTCACTTGCGACGGTTGCGGCGAGTTCCACACAGAGCGCACCTTCGGCGAGCCGCGCGGTGTAACACCAGAGGTTGACTGATGAGCAGCAAGGCCCGGCGCATCGAAAAGCGGCTGGAGCAGCTCGGCTCGCGCGCCGTGCTCTTCGGCGGACGGACGATCGAGGTCCGCGTGTACGTGAACACCGACGAGACGGTCGAGCAGGTGGTGAAGCGCTTGCGGCCGGCCGCGGCCGGTCCGTTCAAGCGCATGACGTTGCTCGCCGGCGGTGAACGCGACGGCGATGATCCGGCCGTGCAAGAGCTCTGGAAGCTCACCGGCAAGGCGGTCGCGACGCAGGTCGCAAAAGACATCGACGAGGAGAATTGAAGCCGAAACCGCAAAGGGTGTTTCGGCCAGAGCGCTTCATCGCGGACAGCTGCCCGCTCTGCGGCAAGCTTCGGATGTTTGTGTCGGTCGATGCCGCCGAGGGTTACTTCGTCACCGAATTTGATGGTGAGCCGGTCTGCTCTTGGGAAGAACAGCGAGATCCGCCGCACACCTTCGTGGCAGGTTGCCAACGAGAGAAGCATGCAGAAGAAGAAAACCCGAACTGACGTCGCGGCCTACATCCGGGTGTCGAGCGATTCGCAGAGCTACGCGACGCAGCGCGCGGACATCCTGAGAGCGTCGAAAGCGCGAGGAGACGCGATCGCTCAGTGGTTCCACGATCGAGGCAAGCGCGACGTTCTGACGCGACCTGAGTTGACGAAACTGCGTGCACTGGTCAAGAGCGGAGAGGTTCGACGGCTTTACATTTTCGCCTTGGATCGACTGACCGAAGGGACCGCCCGATTGCTGACCATCGTCAAGGAGCTCCACGACGGTGGCTGTGAAATCGTGAGCCTTCATGACCCGTTTCCGCTCGACGGGCCCATGGCCGAGATTGCGATCGCGTGGCTCGGGTGGTTTGCGCAGCAGGAACGCAAGCGCACGAACGAACGCCTCGCCGCGGCCCGAGCTCGCATCGAGGGTGATGGAGGTCACTGGGGCCGGCCCCGACGTGTCGGCCCGGCCGACGAACGTCGGATCCGCGAGCTCGGAGAGCGTCTCACGATGCGACAAGTGGCCAAACGCACGCGGATCCCCCTCGCCACAGTTGCTCGGGTGCTGTCTCAAAAGGGACCCTACGGGAGGACCGCAAAAACGCGGGTAAAGAGGGGGTAGCTTTGTGCCGTTCCAAAAGTATACTTTTGACACGGGCGAGGGCCCCGTTCGTGATCCCCCTCCGCGACTGAGGGGCCCTCGTCCGTTTTTTAGGAGGTTGGTCGAATGAAAGTGTTCAAATCGAACGATGGGTTGTGCCTGCTGGTGGTTGCGAAAAGCGAGGCCGCCGCGAAAAAGATCGCGCAAGAAGCGGCGCGGGCTTTCGGGCGGACGTTCTCGGGCAAGTTGACGGAGGTGTCGTTGAAGACCGAGAGCGGCCACGTGCTGATGGTTGGTAATCACTGACGGAGTGGGCCCCGGTGGACGCCGCCGGGGCCCGAAGAGCGATGAGCAAAAGCAAGTCGATCACGAGGCCGAGGCCGGCGCGAGCTCGCGCCGAAAAGCCGATTTGCCAGCGCACCGGCGAATGGTTGCGCGGTCGCAAGCTCAGTACGGCGGCTCTCACCGGGCAGGATGCGCGAGCTCTGCACGCGTTCGTGCATCTGTTGGAGCTCTACGTCGTGTCCGACGCGACCGGAAGAAATGCGGCGGTGCTCGCGATGCGCAGCACCCTGCAGGCGATGCAACAGAGCACGCGGCATTTGGCGAAAGCGACGATCCCTCAGTCGCTCGACTGGCAGGACGAAGAGCGGTTGTGGGAACAGATCGCAAACCCTGAGGTCGTTTCCGAGATCATGGGCGTTATTTTCCGGGATCGAAAATGGTGATGGATCCGCGCGTGCATTTTCGTCAGGTGCTTGCGTTCGCGCCGAGGGAGGCGAACGTCGGAGGTGAACCGATAGAGTTGCGCACACTGGCACCGGTGGCGTGCACGGTGGTCCGCCTGATGGTGCAGGAGGCTTGCGCGCAACTCTTCGTGATCGAAACGTTCCGCGTCGGAAGCATCGACGTCCTGATGGGGGGAGAAGCTCCGGCGGCACTGTTCCTCGATCACGCCTTCGGGATGCGTATGCACGTCCCGGCCGAGCTCGGAGCTTCGATCGTCGTGCGGGTGCGATGCACGCAGCGACCGCCGCGGCCGCGCTTGCTATGGCGGTCGCTTTGGCGATGGCCGATTTGGGAAGCGTGGCGCGCTGTGCGTGCGTGGTGGTTGGCACGCAGGGAATGGCGCCGGGGTGTCGTAACGTTCCGGATGGCGTTGCTAATGGAACGAGAGCCACCGAGTGCGCTCACGGGGCTGTTTCAAACGATCGCAGGGCTTTCAGAACCATGACGCCTCCGACCATCGTTCGGGCGCTCGACAACTTCGACGACGAGACCGAGGCGCGGTTGTGCGCGTTCCTGAACCAAGCCGAGGGTGCGCGCAAAGCGGGCGCCATCCTCGGTTGGCGCATTCAGGTCGGCAACAGCAATCCAGACGCGCCGGCGGCGAGCTGCGTCGCCGTGCTGCTGCCGTCGTTTGAGCGTGTCGAGAGTAGCGCCGACACGTTGAGCGAGGCGATCGCGGGCCTGGGCGCGGAACTGGTGCGAACCGCTACGACAGGAGCGCCGAAGGCATGACCGACGAAATCCGACGGTGCATCGTGTGCAAAGTGGCTGTGGGCGTCCGTCGCTTTACTCTGGCGGTGGATGGTGAGGCGCTGCAGCTCGAACCAGACCTGTGTGGGGATCACGGCGCGTCGTTCCTGTTTTGGGTCGGCGGAGTTGTCGGCCAACTGGTGAAGAACGGCCGCGTCAATCCGCGCGAGCTCACGTCTCGCGCGAACGCTCGGGAAGCTCTCGAAGAGTGTTTCGCCGAATACTGCGACGACATGGGAGAAGGGTACGACGCGGAAAGCTTCATCGACTTTTGCGTCGTGCAACTGATCGATCCGCCGGTGCCATCGCGCCGCAAGCCAGACGCGCGAGGCTTCATCCGCTGCGACGGTTTGCCCGAGTGGTTTCGCGAGCATGCCGAGGCACTGGAGAAATGTACGATCGACACCACCGGCAAAGAAGCGAAGCCGCGCAAGCGCAACTGACGATGGATGGGCCCCGCGGCGCTGTGAACGCCCGGGGCCCGGATTCTCAAACGAGGTGAGAACCATGGAGAAGGTAGCTCGATTTCAAACGTTGCGATGGATGGTTTTTCTGTTCCACTGTGGCGTCGACGTCGTCAAGGCGCGGCTGCTCGGCGAGGCGCGCAGCGCGGCCGAGGCGTGCCTCGCGCGCACGAAGCCGCGTTGTGAGGCGATGCATGGGGAGTGCCGATGTACGCTCGACGCGGAGCACTCGGGGACGTTTCACGTGTGTTCGTGCGAACACCACTGGCGCGACCTGCCGCCGGATCGGTGCGGCTTCAGGTTCGGGCCGCTCGTGTGCTGGCGTGAGCGAGGGCATGATGGCTACCACCGGACCGAAAACCCGGCGATCAACTTCGACGAGCCCGAGCCCGAGCCCGTGGACGAAGTGCTCGCGCACTACGGCGAAGAGCAAGACCCCAACGATCGCCCGGGTGGTGAGGAATGACGGCCCTCGCGCGCAAGCTGCGGGAGCTCGAACGGCAAATGGGGCACGTCGACGAGGAGCGCATGGGAGCGGCGCTGGTCGCGATGCGCGATCGGCGCCCCCTGAACCGCGACGAGCGGGCGTTGATGCGTCAGCTCGGCGACAAGCGTCGCGAGCTCGACGAGCAGTGGAGAGCGCTATACGTCCAAACCCGGGGCTGGCATCGGACCGCCCCATGAGGGCACGTCGTCGTCGTCGCCGGCGTCGCCGATTCGCACGCAGTCGCGCAACGCGCCGGCGTGCTCATCGTCGCCGCCGGCGTCTCCGGCGAGTGCCGGCCGAGGTGAAATGAAGATCCGCAAATTCGAGGGAGAGGATCCGACGTTCCTTGAGTACGACGACGAGCCGTGCGCCTGGTGCACCGCTGGGCGTGACGTCAGGTGGTCCGGCGTGGGTTTGATCTTCTTCGAGAACGACGCCGGCGAGGTGCGCATTGTCGAGTGCATCGAGCGGATCGGCGAAGTCATCGTGGTCGCGTGCCGGCCGTCGTCGCCGGCGGACGCACGGGCCGCTCTTGAATGGGCGGACTGGGACGACGAAGAAACGGCACGCGACGTCGAACCCTGGAAGGACGACGACGACGAAAACTAAGTTGGCCCGTTGCTCCGTTTCGCGCGAAACGGAGCAATGCGCTACCGACGCACCACCGCCGAGCTCGCGGAACCCGTCGCCTGTATCGACTGCGGGCACGAGACGCAGACACCGCGCCGCCAGCGCTGCACGCGCTGTTACTGGCGGCACCACCGACGCACGCGCGGCGAGGTCGACGCGCGCTGCATCGACTGCGGCACCGACGATCCGGCGGTGCTCGTCGGCACTCGCGAGGGCCCACGTTGCCTCAACTGCCGCGCCCTGGCGCAGCAGCGGTTACTTTCGGCGTGAACGATCCTCGGGCAGCGGCAGCCACCATTTGACGAGCTGGACGCCGGCGTAGCCGCTCAACGAGACGAGCAGAAGCAAGGCAACGAAAGTCACGTGTAGAACCCCATTGCGCGAGCGAACGAGTCAAGCCGGATGCGCTGGCCCCGGTACGCGGTGCGATCGGCGAGCACGCCGGCGATGTAGCGGCCGAGCTCGGACGACGTGAAGCCCCAGAAGAAGCTTTGCCCCGTCGGCAGCGTCGCCCCGACCCCTTGGCGTGCCCACGAGGGCCACTGCAGGCCCCACGGCGGAGCGAGCACCGGCGACACCCAGGCCTGGCCTCCGTTTGCGCGCACCGCTCGGGCGACCTGGTCGGCCGGGTACTCCGTCAGCGACGCAAACACGGGCCCGCCAGGGCCGCTGACGACGAAGAACGGCGGCACCTTGAGGGGGTAGCCGGGGACGCGGGCGTAGGGTTCGAGGATCATTGCACGTGCACCACCGTGCCCCCCGCCTGGGCGTGGGTGGCGGACATCGCCGCGGCCCGCGCGCTGAAGTAGTTGGCGACGGCTCCGAGCACGGTGATCACGGCAGCAACGATCGCGGCCTGGTTCCGAGCGCCGCGCTTTGCTCCACGCCGGCCGGCCTGCTCGCTCTGATGGAGCAAATTCCGCTCGAACTTGTCGAGCCGGATGACTGTGTCGGTCGCGATCGCGTGCACGTCGCCGATCTGAGCCGAGAGCTGCGCCAGGTGCTCCCAGAGCTTCTCTGCTTCGACTGCGTCGAGCTCAATCGGACCACGGGTGGACGGAGGCATCGGACAAAGTGTGGGGTTGTTGTGGGCAGACGTCTAGAACGGAATATCTGACGCGGCGGCAATGAGACGGCGGCCGCGGTGACGCTGCGCCCTGACGAGGTCGCGGAGCTCGCGGTCGGCGCGGCGCTGCTTGATGACCCACACGTCGTCCGGATGCGCCTCGACCCATTCGAGGAACGCTTCCGTGCGCGAGCGTCCAGGCCGCTCCTTGATCTGAGCCTTCACCGCGTCGAAGACCTCGACCAGGTCAGCCGGGAGGTTTGCTCGCACGGCGTCGTCGCTTTCGGCACGGCGCTCCGCGCGCGTCGAGCGCACGACGCGCAAACGGCCGTTGAGCTCCCTCAAGGTCTGCAGCGCTTCGGTGTGCTCGCGCTTGAGCCGTTCGAGCTCGGCGCGGCTCGCCTCGTACTTTTCGCGCATGGCGTTGGTGCGACGCGCGACGAGCCGGCGGACGAGCTCGCGGGCCAGCTTGACGCGGCCGCGCAAGCGCCGGAGGTCTGAACGCGTGGTGCGCAGCCGGGCGACCAGTTCGGCAATGCTCTTGCGGAGCTCGGTCCGTCGAGCCTTCGCCAGCGTCCGGATTTTCTGGCGTGTGCCGCGGGCTGCGAGGCGGAGCGCACGTTGTGCGTCCACTCGTTCGACGCGCAGCTGAAGGATCCGCCGGCGGATGGCGTGCAGAGCGGCGCGTTCGCGCGCCACCTGCTCGCGCTTCAGCGACCGGCGCAGCTCGCGTTTCCAGGCGATGTTTTTCGCGGCCTCGGTCACGGCTGGATTTCGTGCGGTTCGACGAGCACGTTCTCGCCGGCGTACGCCATCGTCATCTGAGCGCGCGTCTGCTCGGGGGTGCCGAAGAGCCAGCGCCAGTTTTTGGTGTCTGCGTCGTAGTGGTCGGGCTTCATCTCGACCGGTCCGTCTTCGTAGAGAGCAGCAAGGCCCGGCACGATGCGGCCCGCGCGCTTGACCGCGACCCAGATTTCGGGCTTCGGCGGCGGCGGCGGCGCCGGTGGCTTCCGCGGCGGCGTCGGACCCGCGTCCGCCGAGCTCGCGGAAGCGCTTGCCACCCAAACCAGACCGAGCCCGGCGGCGATGAGAGCCACAGCGCCGCCTTTCACATCAAGCCTTCGTCTTCCTTCCACTGCTTCCACGACAACGTGCGGATCCCGCTGCCGTCGTGTTCGGGGTTGTTGTGTTGCCAGTCGCGAAATGCTTGGCGCTCCGTCTTGGCCCAGCTCTTCGAGAGCAGGCGCGGCGGATCGGTTCCAGTCGGGCCGCCGCTCTTGTCGTAGACGACCCAGCGCGGCTCTTTGCCGAGCGGCTTCGGCTTCTTCGCCGGCGCGTGCCGAGCTGCGCACGATTCGAGTTGACGCTCTAACCGGGCGATCTCGCGTTTGGCGGCTTCGAGCTGCCGACGTAGCTGCGCCGTCGTTGCATGGACGGGCCGAGCCTTGCGCGCGTGTTTGCTGATCGCGCTGCCCAGCCGCGCGAGAGTGTGCCGCAGGCCTTTCTTTCGCGCGGCCATCTACTTCAGCGATTCGTAGATGCGCTTGGCGCGGTTCAACGGGTAGGCGCGCGTGCGGATCACGGTGTTGCCCTTGCGCTGCGCCACGCGCCAGAGTCCCCCGTGGGTCGGTTCGAGGCTGAAGATCACCGTTTCGCCGCGGCTCTTCTGGTACATGGTGCGGGCGCCGCCGGCGTCGACCTCGTGGTGCTTCTTGCGCTTCTTCTTCTCGGCCATGGTTTTCAGTCCTTGCGGGGAATGTTCACGCTGATTTGGACGTTGCCGGTCGCGCACTCCCAGCACGACGGCAGATAGACGGACATCGAGCGATCGCGGTACTGACGCTCGGCATCGACCCACGGGATCCAACTGACGTTCAGCGTACCGACGGCGTTGCGTCCGCACCCGTACGAGCACGGAAGCACTGGCGCCGGCGTGCGCGGCCGCGTTCGCTTCACAGGAGTTTCCTCCGTTGCGTCGAGCCGCGTTCGATGGCGCTCCAGAGCTGCGCTCGGAGCAAGAGAAACTCGGTCTCGCTCATGCCGGCGAGCAGAGCGTAACCGATGGCCGCGGCGAGCGTCGCGCTGGCAATGTCGCGCGCCGTGCAGCTGAACCGATCTGCCGTCTGTCGTAGCGCAGCACCGATCGCGGTGCCGAGCTCGCGGGCGCCTTGTGCGTTGAGCGGCATCAGAACCCCAACACCACACGGAAGAATCCGGCGAGCGGCGAAGGCCCGAGCTCGCGCCCCGCATCGTCGCCGGCGATGGAGGGGCCGAGGTCTTCGATCGACGTGAACGTCACGCTCCATGCATCATACGGCGGGGGAAGCGGGATCGGCGAATTGACCGTGACGTCGCGTGCCGAGACCGGAGCACCCTCGAAACTGAAGTGCTCGCCATCGGTCGATGCGTTGGTCAGGTGCAAGGCCGCGACGGTGCGTTTGAAACCTTCGATCTCTTCGCTCGATACCACCGGCGGAGCGATCCGACCGGTGACGCGGTACCGGCGTCCGGTTTTGAGCGACACGACGGTCGCGGGTCCGCTTGCGGCCGCGGCCGTCGACGAGCCAGCGGCGGATGCGACGAGCGCGAGCCCGCCGGCGAAGGCCAACCATTTGAGAGCACCCATGATCAAGGTCCCAGGTAGCGACGACCGTATTCGACCCACGCCGAGCCGTTCCATTGCTCGACGGCGTAGTAAACGCGCCCCGCGTCGTCGCGTTGCGGGGCAGGGTTCAGACGCATGTCACCGGAGCCCGGAGCACGGCGCGCGAGTGTCCAGGCTCCGAGCAGAAACGCACCGATGACGAGGATCGGCACTACTCGATCTCCATGACGCAGATGCCGATCGCACCGTCGCCGCTGTCCGCGGCAAACGTCGCATCGGCGCCCTCGTGCGTGTAGCACTGCGCCTGGATCACGTGCGCCGCGGCCGCGGGCAGGCTCGCCGGCGGAATAAAGGCGCTGATGGCTACCTGTCCGCTGACGGTGTTGTCGGTGAGGGAAACCCGACTCCCGAGCGGACGAGCGGTTCCGACAGTGACGTCGACGCCATCGACGAGCAGTCGAAACGACGTCTGCGAGGCGGCAATGTCGCGCACAAAGGCAGCCGTCAGCGTGATGAAAAGGCCCGAGGTCGAGCGCCGGGCCTTCGGCAGCGTGACGCGGAGCAGAGCGCCGCCGGTTTTGTCGAGCAGGTTCGTAAAGTCGGCGTTCGCCGTGTGCACGAGCGTGCCGACCAGGCTCGCGGCTGCGATCTGGCGGATCGTTCCCGAGATGGGGACGAACGCGCCAGAGGGCGAGACGCGCGGTGCGTTGGCTTCGGTCATCGACTCACCGGAAGAGCGCGAAGGCGTACGTCGCAGCGCCCGGATCGACCGGCGCGGCCGAAGGGTTGATCGCGGGGACGATGAGCGTGCCGTCCACCGCGCAGCGCCCCATCGCGTACACGACACCGGTTGCAAGCTGCGTTGCAACGAAACCGACGTCGCCGGCGCGAGCCTTCGGCACCGCGAGGCTGAGTCCGGTGACGTCGTTGGCCGCGGCAGCGCCCGGGTTGAGACCAGGCAGCGAGCCTTTGATGCACGCGGCGCGACCCGAGGGGCTTGCGCGCTGTCCGCGCTTCAAGATGACGACGGGATACGTCAACGAGCCCGGATCGATCGGTGCGCCGGTTGGGTTCACGAAGGGGATCTTCGCCGTGCCGGCGACGACGCACGAGCCGACGCCGATTCCGAGACCTGCCGGGAAGCCCGCCGGCGCGCACAAACACACGGTGTCGCCCGGTTCGGTGTCGCCGATGAGCACGTCGAGCACCGTCGTCGTGATGTCCGCGCATGCTCCCGCGTCGAACGTGACCGAGCGTCGGTCGTAGCAGATGATTCCCGAGCTCGGCTCGTTGAACGAATCGCTGATGACTGACCAGTCGTAGTCTTGCGACGCCGGATTCAAGCCGCCGGCGGTCACGTTGACGAGGTTCACGTTGACGGTGTTCCCGCCACCGGGCGCAAAGCCGGGGAACATTGCGAGAGCCACGCCGAGGTCGCCGGCGTGCGGCGATGCGATCACCATGTCGCCCTGCGACGGAGAAACGCTGAGATTTATCGACTCCAGCGCGCACGCATCCGCGCCGACGTTGCCGAGGTCGGCGGTTGCTCGGCCACGGAACGCGACGGCCACACCAGAAGCAGAAACGGGGATCAGACCGGACATGGTTTCTCCTATGCCGCGACGCCGCGGCGTTGAAAGACACTCGCCCCTTTGTGCCAGCCCCACGGTCGCAGGGGCCCGCCCGGATCGTGGTAGTGCCACTCTAGCAGCACGCCCATTTCACCGCGCGTCGGATGCGTGAAGGGGATCCACGCTCCAAAGGGCTGAGCCAGCGCCGCTTTCGCTTGCTCGACGATCACAGTGTCGAGCGGGCCGGAATAGCGCTCGTAGCCATCCGGCGCCTGCGGCTGATCAGTCGGAGGATGGAAGCCGACGAGCACCGTGGTTTGTCCGGGCTCCTCGTCGCTCCGGAAGAACGAGGCGATCGCGACCAACGCAGCGCCACCGGAGATCAGCTTCAAGATTTTGTCGAGCGCGGCCACTACGTCGTCGCCTCTTCCCCCGTCGTCTCGACCGTTTCTTTCGCCGGCGCCGCGGTCTCCGGTTGCTTTTCCGGATCGGGCTTCTTCGGCTCGGGCTTGTTGAACAGCTGAGCCAGCATCTTCTTTTGCGTGTCGCTGAGCAGATCCATTTCAAGCAGGCCATCGACCATCGCGGGCTCAAGCGACTTGAGGAGCTTCATGGCGACCATCGCTTTGGCGAGGTCCTCCGCATCGGCGCCCA